>NZ_LRON01000005.1:0-381674 GCF_001758795.1 Duganella sp. HH101
TGACCGACATCATGCAGCAGATCGCCTCGGCCAGCGAACAGCAGATCGCCGGCATCGAGCTTGAACACGCTGACCACCTGCGCCTGGCTGGCCGCCTGGTCCTGCAGCGCTTCGGCGGCGTTCTGCTGGGTGACGGTGTCCATCTGGCTGATCGCTTGGTTGATCTGCTCGATGCCGGCGATCTGCTGTTCGCTGGCCGAGGCGATCTGCTGCATGATGTCGGTCACGCGCTTCACGCTGTCGACGATCTCGTTCATGGTGCTGCCGGCCTGCGCCACCAGCCTGCTGCCGGCGTCGACCTTGTCGACCGAGTCGCCGATCAGTTCCTTGATTTCCCTGGCCGCCGCCGCCGAGCGCTGCGCCAGGTTGCGCACCTCGGTGGCCACCACCGCGAAGCCGCGCCCCTGTTCGCCCGCGCGCGCCGCTTCCACCGCCGCGTTCAAGGCCAGGATGTTGGTCTGGAACGCGATGCCGTCGATCACGCCGATGATGTCGGCGATATTCTTCGACGCCGCGCTGATCGCGTTCATGGTGTCGACCACCTGCGCCACCACGGCGCCGCCCTTGGTCGCCACCGCGGACGCGGACGCGGCCAGCTCGTTGGCGTGGCGCGCGCTGTCGGCGTTCTGCTTGACGGTGCCGGTCAGTTCCTCCATCGACGACGCGGTTTCCTCCAGCGAGCTGGCCTGCTGCTCGGTGCGCGACGACAGGTCCTGGTTGCCGCGCGCGATCTCGGTGCTGGCGCTGGCGATGGTGGTGGTGCCGCGCCGCACCTCGCCGACGATGTTGACCAGGCTCTGGTTCATGTCGCCCAGCGCCTGCAGCATCTGGCCGGTCTCGTCGCGCGAGTTGGCCTCGAAGCGGGTGCTGAGATCGCCGGCGGCGACGGTGCGGGCGATGCGCACGGCGCGCGCCAGCGGCCGCACGATGCTGCGGCTGAGCACCCACGCCAGCGTGGCGGCCAGCGCGATGGTCAGCAGGCCGCCGAACACCAGCGTGTTGGCGGTCAGCGCCTGCAGCGAATCGGCGTCGGCGGCGCGCTGCACCAGCAGCACTTCCTCGGCGTCGCTGATTTGCTTGAGCAGCGCGCGCATCGCATCCATGCCCTGGCGCCCGCGCCCCTCGCGCTCGAGCGCCAGCACCGGGTCGATGCTGGCGCCGTCGTTGGCCTTGCGCCGCAGATCGAGCACCGGCTGCACCGCCTGGGTGAACCATGCCTGCTGGGCTTGCACGAGTTTTTGCAGCCGTTCCTGCTGGGCGGGATTGTCGGCGGTCAGCTGGCGCGCCTGGTCGACGTGGGCGCGGAACGCTTCCTGGCCGGCCTTGAGCGGCGCCAGCGCAGCGTCGTCGCCGGTCAGCGCGAAGCCGCGTTCGCCGGTCTCCATATTGAGCAGGCTTTCCAGGATGTTCTGGGCTTGCGCCATCACCGCGTGGGTGTGGTTGTTCCAGCCGTTGGCCTGGGCCAGGCGCGAGAAATTGGTGTAGGCCGCGCCCAGCAGCACGGCCAGGATCAGCACGACCGCGCCGAATCCCAGATACAGTTTGCGGCTGATGCCGAAGTCTGAAAATCGCATATTGTAACCCTCCCGAATTGCATGGTGAAAGGCCGTGACCAGGAACCGGCAGTCGATTACTCTAGCACCTTTCGGGAGGCGGCCGCACAGCGGCCAGCGCTTTATTTGCGCACGAAGGCGGTCAACTCCCAGCTGTCGCGGTTGAAGATGCGGCCGTTCCAGTCGGTGTCCCGGTAGTCGAGCTTGACGAAGTTGTTCACCGCCGGCGCGAACCACAGCGTCTCGGTCAGCTGGCCGCTGCCGCCGGGGCTGTTGGGCTCCTCGCCGTTGTACAGCGCCTGCACCTCGACCTTCAGCGCCTCGAACTCGCCGGCCGCCACCGTGATCTTTTCCCAGTTCAGCACCTTGCCCTTGATGCGGTAGCGCCAGTGCTTGCCGGACTTGGGATTGTCGGCGGTGGCGTCGGTGGTCCATTCCTTGCCGGGCTCCAGCGGGAAGGCGTAGCGCGCGAACGACGGCGCGAAATGCATGGCGCCGCGGTCGATGGGATTCATCTCGGCGCTGAACAGCTGCCTGGTCAGCAGCGCGCCGCTGGCCGCGCGCTTGATGTCGACATGCACGCCGGTGGCGTCGACGCCGGTCACTTCCATGCGGTTGAGGTTGCCCTTGGCGCCTTTCCACACATCGGTGTATTGATAGGTCCACGAATCGCCGACGGCGGGCGCGGGCGCCGCCACCGGACTGTGGCCGTCCGCCAGCGCGCACGGCGCCGCCAATATCAATCCGAGTACCGCCAGGTAGTGCCGTGCAGCCATGTCGCCTCCGTGTGCGTTGAATATTATAATTATGCTATCACGACACAAGGGGCGCGCGGCCGGAATCCGCCGCCCTGTGGCGGCGGCAAGACAGCGGCGGGCGGTCAGCGCATGCCGGCGTCCAGCGTGGCCAGGATGCCGGCCAGGACATCGGTGTCGGCCGCCGTCAACGGCTGCAGCGGCGCGCGCGGCACGCCGGCGTCGAAGCCGCGCAGGCGCAGTCCGGCCTTGATGGTGGTCGGCAAGCCGCACTTGACGATGAACTGCAGCAGCGGCAACTGGCGGTAGAACAGCGCGCGCGCCGTCGCCAGGTCGCCGGCCGCCACCGCCTCGTACAGCGCCAGCGGCAGCTGCGCCTGCAGGTTGGGCGCGGCGGTGCACCAGCCGCTGGCGCCGGCCGCCAGCGCCGCCAGCGCCAGCGGATTGCTGCCGTTGAAGAAAGGCACGCTGCCCTCGGTCAATTGCGCCAGGCGGTGCATGCGCTGGATGTCGCCGGTGCTTTCCTTCACCATCGTCACCGCCGGCACCTCGCGGCATATGCGGGCGATCAGTTCCGGCGCCAGGTCGATGCCGCTGGTGGCGGGATTGTTGTACAACATGATGGGGATATCGACGGCGTCGCCGATGGTGGCGTAGTGCCTGACGATTTCATCCGGCGTCAGCTTCCAGTACGACACCGGCAGCACCATCAGCGCGTCGGCGCCGGCTTGGCTGGCGTAGCGTGCGCGCCGGACCGCGCCGCGCGTGGTCAGGTCGGAAATGCTGACCACGGTGGGCAGGCGCCGGTTCACCGCCTGCAGCGAGGCGTGCGCCACCGCGTCCCATTCCTTGTCGTCGAGGTAGGCGCTTTCGCCGGTGCTGCCCAGCGGCGCGATGCCGTGCACGCCTTGTCCGACCAGGTCGTCGATCAGGCGCGCCAGCGTCGGCAGGTCGACGCGGTCGTCCCGGGTGAACGGCGTGACGGGATAGGCGATGACGCCTTTGAATGCAGTGGTCATGGAGAGCTCCTGTAAGGGTTAGGTCAGACAGTCTTGATGGGTGCGCAATGCGCGGCGGGCGTAGTAGGCGAACGTCACCTGGTCGCGCCTGGCGCTGGAAATCCAGTCGTGCGCCTCGGCCGCCAGCCGGGGCGGCAGCGGCTGGATGGCGCCGGCGGCCATGGCCAGCAGCTGCAGCCGCGCGGCGCGCTCGATCAGGATGGCCAGCATGCAGGCTTCCTCGATGGTCGCGCCGACCACCAGCTGGCCGTGGTGGGCCAGCAGGATGGCGCGCTTGGCGCCCAGCGCGCCGGCGATGATTTCACCTTCCTCGTTGCCGACCGGGACGCCCGGCCAGTGCGCCAGGAAGGCGCAGTCGTCGAACAGCGGGCAGGTGTCCATGTGCGAGATCTGCAGCGGCGTTTCCAGCATCGACAGCGCGGCCACATGCAGCGGGTGGGTGTGGATGATGCAGTTCACGTCCGGGCGCTGGCGGTAGATCCAGGTGTGGAAGCGGTTGGCCGGATTGGGGATGCCCTGGCCGTTCACCACCTGCAGGTCCTGGTCGACTTCGATCAGGCTGGCGGCGCTGATCTCGTCGAAGCCATAGCCCAGCTGCTGGGTGTAAAAGCGGCCCGGCTGGCCGGTGCGGCAAGTGATCTGTCCGGCCAGGCCGGAATCGTGGCCGCCGTCGTACAGGATGCGGCAAGTCAGCGCCAGTTTCTGGCGTTCGCTCCATGCGCCGGGCTGGACCTCGCGCTCCAGCCGCTGCTGCGCCAGCGTAATCAAATCCGCCTTGGACATTTCCAGGGTATTCATCGTGTGGCCTCCTTGGTGAGTAAATGACACTAAGTGAATTATAGGACACAAAGTGTCATGCGGTACAATTATTTTTATCCATGAACCGAGCGCCTATGACTATTCGCCTGAAACTACTGAGAAAACAAAAAGGATGGACGCTGGAGTTCCTGGCGGAGCAGACCGGGCTGACCAAGAGTTATCTGTCGAAGATAGAGCGCGGCATCAGCGTGCCGTCGATCGCGGTGGCCTTGAAGCTGGCCAAGGCCCTGCAGGTGAGCGTGGAAGAGCTGGTGTCCGACCGCCGCAACCAGGAGTTGGTCAGCATCACCCGTGCCGCCGAACGGGCGCCGATGGATGGCGGCGGGCGGGCGGTGGAAAGCATCGCGGCCAATCTGGCGCCGAAGCAGATGTTGCCCTTCATGCTGCGGCCGCCGCTGGATTTCGTGGCGTCGGCGTTCAAGGAGCACGAAGGGGAGGAACTGCTGTTCGTCCACCAGGGCCGGATTGAAATCGAATTCCCCGATCAGCTGGTGCAGCTGGAGGCCGGCGATTCGCTCTACTTCAACGCCGTCCTCCCGCACCGCATCCGCAGCCTGGACGGCAGCGAGGCGCAGGTGCTGGTTGTGGTCAGCGATCGCGACAGCGCAGCCTGATCGCCGATTGGCCGCTGGGGTCAGTCTGCAAAGGCACACTGCCACGGCGGACGGTGCTAGCATGAGGTCATGGCTGCACTCAAGCTCAGAGACCTATGAACCTCACACGGATTTTCTCCAGTATGACGCTGTTCGGCGCGCTGTCGTCGGCGCATGGCGATGACGCGGTGGCCAGGCTGCGCGCGCTGAACGACGCCGAGTTGCGCGGCGTCTCGACGCCGATCCCGGCGCCGGCGATGCGCCCGCCGCCACGCCCGCTGCATCGCGGCCTGTTCCCTTTGCACGGCCTGTTCGGCGGCCTGGGCGGCGCCGACGCCAAATCCGCCGAGATGGGCACGGCGCTGTTTCCGCTACTGGGCGTATTGAACGCCGACGTGACGGCGCGCGACGTGGTGTACGGGCCGAACGGCAGCGCGCCGCGCATGAACGCGGACGGCTCGGTCAACCTGGCGCTGCCGGCGTCGATAGGCGAGCTCGATTTGCAGAATATCCGCACCGGCGTCAACGACAGCGCCAACTTCGGCTCGGTGCAGATCCGCGGCATCGACCTGAGCCGCACCGTCATCACCGTCGCGCCGATCCGGTAGCCGCGCCGCAGGCCTTAAAGATACTGTGAAAAAGCCAGCACGGTAGCGCTGGCTTTTTGTGAGTCTGTATTACTTTGTAGTTCGAGATTTGGAAACCGTACCCGCAAGCACGCCGGCAAATTCCCCACGAGTCTGATGGGTTAGTTTTACCCGCTCTTTGAATGCTTCCCGGGTTTGGGTCAAATACTGATCCATGCGAGCCACGTTTACCGAATACACACGGCCAGTCTTACTCTCAACTACTTTCTTGACTCTAACTTTATTGTCCTTCATTAGTCGTCCTCCTGCTCAATTTGCAACAAGTCACTGTCCGGTTCAACCGTAGGCATTTGTTTGCTGAGCGCCTTCACGACGTGCATTTTTATAGTATTCGTCTTCCCACTTCCAACCTGGTTCTCGATTTTGTATTGCGGGAGCAATGTATTTTTTACGCCAAGCTTTGGCCACGTCCAGTGCATGTTTGTCGATGGATGCAAGCCGCACATTTTCACTAATGTCGGCATGGACCTCAGGTTGGACTCGCGATCTCGCGAAGTCACAAACCTGAGCAATAGTAAGTTCGGTCACGCCACCGTTGATCGGGGTGGCGTTTAACGCAGAGCCGTTTATCATTTTTAATTTGCAAATATCGGTAAGACTCGTTACTCACTTACTTCCCCGCTGTATTGATGTTCACATCAGGATGACGTCGTACTGTTCCTGGTGATACGCGGTTTCCACCTGCAGCGAGATTTTCTTGCCGATGAAATCGCCCAGCATCGCCAGGTGCTGCGATTCCTCTTCGAGGAACATGTCCACCACCTCCTGCGAGGCGAGGATGCGGAACTCGCGCGGGTTGAACTGCTTGGCTTCGCGCAGCAGTTCGCGCAGGATTTCGTAGCAGATGGTGCGCGAGGTCTTGACCTGGCCCTTGCCGGCGCAGGCCGGGCAAGGTTCGCACAAAATGTGCGCCAGCGATTCGCGGGTGCGCTTGCGCGTCATCTCCACCAGCCCCAGCGCCGAGAAGCCCGACACCGACACCTTGGTGCGGTCGCGCGACAGCGTCTTCTTCAACTCCTGCAGCACGGCGTTGCGGTGCTCGGTGTTTTCCATGTCGATGAAGTCGAGGATGATGATGCCGCCCAGGTTGCGCAGCCGCAGCTGGCGGGCGATGGCGTGCGCCGCCTCCAGGTTGGTCTTGAAGATGGTGTCGGCGAAGTTGCGACCGCCGACGAAACCGCCGGTGTTGACGTCGATGGTGGTCATCGCCTCGGTCTGGTCGACGATCAGGTAGCCGCCGGATTTCAAGTCGACGCGGCGGCCCAGCGCGCGCAGGATTTCCTCTTCCACGCCGTACAGGTCGAACAACGGCCGCTCGCCCGTGTAGTGCTGCAGGCGCGGCAGCACGCCCGGCGTGTAGGCCAGGCCGAATTCCTGCAGGTTCACATAGTTCTCGCGCGAGTCGACCTGGATGGTGGCGGTGTCGTCGTGCACGAAGTCGCGCAGCACGCGCTGGGCCAGGCTCAAGTCCTGGTGCAGCAGCGTGGTGGCCGGCTTGGTCTTGGCGCCGTGCAGGATCGCGCCCCAGGTCTTGCGCAGGTATTCGACGTCGGCGGCGATGTCGGAATCGGAAGCCTCTTCCGCTTGCGTGCGCACGATGTAGCCGCCTTTTTCCTCGGCCGGCAGCAGGCTTTGCAGCCGCACGCGCAGCGCTTCGCGTTCCGATTCCTTTTCGATCTTTTGCGAGATGCCGATGTGGGTGTCCTGCGGCAGGTAGACCAGCATGCGGCCGGCGATCGAGATCTGCGTCGACAGGCGCGCACCCTTGGTGCCGATCGGATCCTTGATCACCTGTACCGTCAGCACCTGGCCGTCGAACAGGATTTTTTCAATGGGCGTCGGCGCCGCGTTCTGGCCGCCGTCGTGCGGACGGGCTTCCCAGATGTCGGCCACGTGCAGGAAGGCCGCGCGTTCGAGGCCGATGTCGATGAAAGCGGACTGCATGCCCGGCAGCACCCGCACCACCTTGCCCGAATAGACGTTGCCGGCCAGGCCGCGCGTGAGCGTGCGTTCGATGTGCAGCTCCTGCACGGCGCCCTGCAGGATGAGGGCGACCCGGGTTTCTTGCGGGGTGATGTTGATCAGGATGTCTTCGTTCATTTGTCTCAGGGGCCGCTGGTTTTTGAAAACTGCGGCTTCTGTAATCGCTGTGGCTGAACGACGATCATACACGCCGCTCAGGGCAGCGGCAAACCCGCCTGCCGCAGCAGCTGTGCGGTCTCGTACAGCGGCAGGCCCATGATGCCCGAATGGCTGCCGGTGATGTGTTCGATAAACTGCGCGGCCGGACCCTGGATGCCGTAACCGCCGGCCTTGTCATAGGGTTCCGAGGTGGCGCAGTAGGCGGCGATGGCGGCCGGCGACAGCACGCCGAAGCGCACGTCCGACACCTGCGTGACCTGGCCGGCGAAATCGGCCGAGTGCACGGCGATCGCGGTCAGCACCTGGTGTGTGCGGCCGGACAGCTGCTGCAGCATGGCGATGGCTTCGTTGGGCGTGGCCGGCTTGCCGAGGATGGCGCCGTCGATGGTGACGGTGGTGTCGGCCGCCAGCACGGCGCGCGGCGCCATGCGGCGCTTGACCACCAGGTCGGCCGCGAACGCGGCTTTCTCACGCGCCACGCGGGACACATAGTCCAGCGGCGCTTCGCCCGGCAGCACCTCTTCGGTGACGTCGGGGCCGCGCGGGCCGTCGCTGCGCAGCAGCAGCAGTTCGAAATCGATGCCCACCTGGCGCAGCAGTTCGCGCCGGCGCGGGCTTTTTGAAGCGAGGTAAATCTTTTTGTCGACCGGTTTCATGTGATGTTGTTTTAAACGCGGTGATACGGGTGGTTCTGGGTAATCGACCAGGCACGGTACAGCTGTTCCGCCAGCATGACCCGCACCATACCATGCGGCAGCGTCATGCTGGAAATGCGTATCAAGCCTTCGGCCCGGGCCTTGAGCTCCGGATCGAGGCCGTCGGCGCCGCCGATCAGGAAGGCCGTGTCGCGGCCATCCTGCTGCCAGGCTTCGAGCTGCTGCGACAGACCGACCGAAGTCAGGTCCTTGCCGCGCTCGTCGAGGGCGATGATGCGGACGGATTTGGGCAGCGCCGCCTCGATGCGCTCGCGTTCGAGCGCCATCGCGGTGGCGGCGGTCTTGCTGCCCGAACGGTCGACCGGCTTGATTTCCTTCAGCACGATCTTCAGTTCAGGCGGCATGCGCTTCGCGTATTCGGCGAAACCCGTTTCTATCCAGGCCGGCATTTTATGGCCGACCGCAGCGATGATCAGCTGCATCCCCGATTACTCTTCGACTTTTTTGATACGCTTGATGACGGTCTTGACCGGCGCTTCGTCGGCCTTAGGCTTGGCGACCTTGCGCTTAGGCGGCAGGGACTTCAGCACTTCAGCGGCGGCGACGGCGGACTTGGTCTTGCCGACCTTGATGGTTTTACCGGCTGGCACAGCGGCCTTCTTGGCGGCTGGCTTCTTGGCGGCGCTGGCGGCGGCCGGCTTGGCGGCTGCGGCCTTGCGTGCCGGGGCTTTCTTCTCGATGACCGGGGAAGCGTCGACGGCCTTCTTGCCGGCGGCCAGGTGGCTGCTGACTTTCTTCGGTGCGTCGGCTTCTTCGCCTTCCTTGGTCGACTTGCGCTTGGCGGCGCCCAGCTTGACCGGCTTGTCGCCCCAGATTTCTTCCAGGCGGTAGTAGGCGCGGATCGGCGCCTGCATGATGTGGACGATCATGTCGCCCAGGTCGACCAGCACCCATTCACCGGTGTCCTCGCCTTCCATGCCGTAGACGTCGCCGCCGGCGGCCTTGACCTTGTCGCGCACCGAGGCGGCCAGCGCCTTGGTCTGGCGGTTGGAGGTGCCGGACGCGATGGCGATCCGGTCGAACAGGCTGGTCAGGTGGGTGGTATCGAACAGGGCGATATCTTGGGCCTTGACGTCTTCGAGGGCGTCAACGACGAGGGATTGCAGTTTTTTGATGTCCATTTAGCTTTTGTATAGATTATGTTGTTCAATATAGTCTAGCACTAGCGGCGGGATAAGCGAGTTTGCGCTATCCCCCCGTTGTAATGCCGCACGTATTTCGGTGGCGGAGATATCCACCGCGAAGTCTTGTGCCAGATAAGTCAGACCGTGCGGCGTGTTGCGGATTTGTTCAGGCGTTCCCAAACGGCGGGAAAACGCCTCGGCCACTGCCGGCGGAAGGCCGGCGGCGGCCAGGTTAAAGCCAGGGCGGGCGGCTACGCAGATATGGGCGTAGTCGAACAGCGCCTGCCATTCATGCCAGGTGTCGAGCCGCTGCAGCTGGTCGGCGCCCATCAGGAAAGCGATGGAGGCCGACGGGCCCAGTTCGGCGCGCACCTGGCGCAGCGTGTCTATCGTGTAGGTGGCCAGACCCTGTTCGGCGCGTTCGATCTCCTGCAGATCGACCACGACGTCGTAGTCGGCGCCGGCAAACGCCAGCGCCGCCATCTCGGCGCGCTGCTGGGGCGTCGCCTTCAGGTTGGACTTCTGCCATGGCAGGCCGGCGGGGATCACGCGCAACTGGTCGACCTGCAGCAGGTGCGCAAAATGCGCGCCCAACGCGACATGACCATGGTGCACCGGATCGTAGCTGCCTCCCAGCAGTGCGACGCGGTAAGCCATCGTCACGCGGCGAGCCAGTCGCGGTGCGGCAGGAAGTCGCTGTACAGCGCCGCTTCCGGGCTGCCCGCTTCGGGCTCCCAGCGATAGCGCCATTTGACGATGGGCGGCATCGACATCAGGATCGCCTCGGTGCGGCCGCCCGATTGCAGGCCGAACAGCGTGCCGCGGTCGAACACCAGGTTGAACTCGACGTAACGTCCGCGGCGGTAAGCCTGGAAGTCGCGTTCGCGTTCGCCGTACGGCGTGTCCTTGCGGCGTTCCAGGATGGGCTGGTAGGCCTTGAGGAAAGCGTCGCCGGCGCTGCGCATCATGGCGAAGCTCTGGTCGAAACCCGCCTCGTTGTAGTCGTCGAAGAAAATGCCGCCGACGCCGCGCGCTTCCTGGCGGTGTTTCAGGTAAAAATATTCGTCGCACCACTTCTTGAAGCGCGGATGCAGCTCGTCGCCGAACGGCGCCAGCGCATCATGGCACACCTGGTGGAAGTGCTTCACGTCCTGCTGGTTGCCGTAGTAGGGCGTCAGGTCCATGCCGCCGCCGAACCACCACGCCGGTTCGCCGTCGGCGGTGGTCGTGGTGAAGAAGCGCACGTTCATGTGCACCGTCGGCGCATACGGATTACGCGGATGGATCACCAGCGACACGCCCATCGCTTCCCAGGGCTGGCCGCCCAGGTCAGGACGGTGCGCCGACGCCGATGGCGGCAGTTTCGCGCCCATCACATGCGAGAAGTTGACGCCGCCGCGCTCGATGACATTGCCTTCTTCGATCAGGCGCGAAATGCCGCCGCCGCCTTCGGGCCGGTCCCACGCGTCGCGCAGGAAAGGCTGGCCGTCGACGGATTCCAGCGCCTGCACGATGCGCTCTTGCAGATCGAGCAGGTAGGCCTTGACGGCTGCGGGATGCGGAACGGACGCCATCTTATCCTAATGCTTCAGGCCGCGCCAGCCGATATCGCGGCGGCACTGCATGCCGTCGAACGAAATCTGGTCGACCGTTTCGTAAGCCTGCTTCTGCGCCAGCTTGACGCTGTCGCCCAGGCCGACCACGCACAGCACGCGGCCGCCCGTGACCTGCAGCTGGCCGCCCACTTCGGCGGTGCCGGCGTGGAAGGTCACGGATTCCGGCGTTTCTGCCGGGATGCCTTCGATCACGGCGCCCTTGAGCGGCGCGTCCGGATAGCCGGCGGCGGCCAGCACCACGCCAACGGCGGTGCGGCGGTCCCATTCCAGCTCGACCTGGTCCAGCGTGCCGTTGACGGCGTGTTCCATCACCGCCACCAGGTCGGTCTTCAGGCGCGACATGATAGGCTGCGTTTCGGGATCGCCCATGCGGCAGTTGAATTCCAGCGTGCGCGGATTGCCCTGGGCGTCGATCATCAGGCCGGCGTACAGGAAGCCGGTGAAGACGATGCCGTCCTTCGCCATGCCGGCGATGGTGGGGTTGATGATCTCGCGCATCACGCGGGCGTGCATGGCCGGCGTGACGATAGGGGCGGGGGAGTAGGCGCCCATGCCGCCGGTGTTCGGGCCTTCGTCGTTGTCCTTCAGGCGCTTGTGGTCCTGGCTGGTGGCCAGCGGCAGGATGTTCTTGCCGTCGCACATGACGATGAAGCTCGCTTCTTCGCCGGCCAGGAATTCCTCGATGACGATGCGGGCGCCGGCGTCGCCGAAGCGGTTATCGGCCAGCATGTCGTCGACCGCCTGGTGCGCTTCTTCCAGCGACATCGCCACCACCACGCCCTTGCCGGCGGCCAGGCCGTCGGCCTTGATGACGATCGGCGCGCCGTTGGCGGCTATGTAGGCGTGCGCTTGCGCGACGTCCGAGAAGGTCTGGTACTTGGCGGTCGGGATGCCGTGGCGCTGCATGAAGGCCTTGGCGAAGTCTTTCGACGACTCCAGCTGGGCCGCTTCCTTGGTCGGGCCGAACACCTTCAGGCCGCGCGCGCGGAACAGGTTGACGATGCCGCCGGCCAGCGGCGTCTCAGGGCCGACCACGGTCAGGCTGATGTGCTCTTGCTCGACGAAGTTCGCCAGTTCATGCAGGTCCGTGATGTTGACGTTGACCAGGCGCGCATCACGCGCCGTGCCGCCGTTGCCCGGAGCGACATACACCATCTGGATGCGTTCCGATTGCGCCAGTTTCCAAGCCAGCGCATGTTCACGGCCGCCGGAGCCGACTACCAATATTTTCATAATTCCTCAGTCTTCGATCAGCGTGTTGGAATAGACTTCCTGGACATCGTCCAGGGCTTCCAACGCGTCCAGCAGTTTTTGCATCTTGACGGCGTTATCGCCGGTGAACACGGTTTCGGTGGCCGGCTTCATGATGATCTCGGCCACTTCGGCCTTGAAGCCGGCGGCGTCCAGCGCATCCTTGACGGCGGCGAAGTCGTGCGGGCCGCACAGTACTTCGAAGCCGCCTTCTTCATCGGCCACCACGTCTTCGGCGCCGGCTTCCAGCGCCACTTCCATCAGCGCGTCCTCGTTGGTGCCGGGCGCGAACAGGAACTGGCCGCAGTGCTTGAACATGAAGGCGACCGAGCCTTCGTTGCCCATGTTGCCGCCGTTTTTGTTGAAGGCGTTGCGGACTTCGGCCACCGTGCGCACACGGTTGTCGGTCATGCAGTCGACGATGACGGCCGCGCCGCCCACGCCGTAGCCTTCGTAGCGTACTTCCTCGTAGGCCGCGCCGTCCTCGCCGCCGGTGCCGCGGGTGATCGCGCGCTGCACGTTATCCTTGGGCATATTGGCGTCGGCCGCCTTGTCCACGGCCAGGCGCAGGCGCGGGTTGGAGGTCAGGTCGCCGCCGCCCATGCGCGCAGCAACGGTGATCTCCTTGATCAGGCGCGTCCAGATCTTGCCGCGTTTCGCGTCAGTTGCTGCTTTTTTGTGCTTGATGTTGGCCCATTTGCTGTGTCCAGCCATGTTCGATCTTCCTTCGGCGGTAAGTCATTGGTGTGCGGTGAGGGCGGTATTCTATCATAGGGGCCAACTCAAAACCTTTTCCATCACCTCTGGCAGCTCGATTTTCGTCACCCACGCGTCCATTTCCTTGACCAGGATGACGGCGCTGTTTTGTTGATCGATAGGCACCCATTCCGGGTTGTTCTGACGCATCAGGGCGATCACCGGCACGTGCACGGCGTTCGCCAGGTGCATCACGGCGGTTTCGACGGTGATGATCAGGTTGCACAGGGCGAGCACGGCCGGCAGCTGGAAGAAGCTCTCTTCCGCCGAGAACAGGTGGGTGTCGGGCGGCGCGGCGCTGGCATGCAGCGCGCGCGCGGCTTGCAGTGCTTCCGGAACAACGTTGACAACAAAGCCAGCCTCGCGCCATTGCGGGTGCTTGCGCATCTCCCTGATCAGCTCGAATCCGCGCTCCAGCGGCCAGCAGCGCTCCTCGCCCTTGGAGTAGACATTGATGAAGACCACCTTTGATGGCAGCCCCCAGGCGGCGAACTGTGCGCGCGCGTAGGTGGTCCACTGCTCGGGGATGTGGATGGTCGGGTAGCGGTCGGCCTTGGGAATGTCGAGGCCGAAGGCGTGCGTGAACCATTGCGCGTAGATGTCGCTCACGTGCGGCACATTGCGTTCCTGCGACTCGTACAGCGGTATGGTGGCGTTGAATTTGAGGATGCTGAGCTTCTTGGACAATTCGAAGAAACGGTATTTCTGTTTTTTCAGGCCGACGATGAAGCCGCGCGGGCTGATCTCCCGCGTCAGCCGCGCATAGCGGTGGCAAGCCATGTGCGTCAGCGACACGACCAGCGGGTAGTCCTCGCGCTGGGCCTTGGCGATCGATTGCGCGTGCAGGGCGGGGCTGTAGTTCTGGGCGTAGACCTCGTCGATGTAGGGGCTGGCGGCGAGCCAGTCGTACAGCGAGTAGTTCTTCAAATGCGGCCAGTCCGCCGGGTTGGCCGAGCGCCGGCGCTCATCGACCCACAGGTGGATTTCCAGATGAGGATGGGCGCGCTTCAAGGCCTTGAAACACATTTGCATGTAAGTGAAGTCGCCGATCGCCATATGCGTGACGACCAGGATTTTTTTGGCTTTTGCAAGCAGCGGAGCTGGGATCAGTTGGTTCAAAATTGAGAGTGCAATGCAGAAGTAGAAATTAAACTAAGTTAACAGTTTAGCGTAAAGTCCACACTAGAGGCCTTCCTCCACTTTTTGTAGGGCCCCTGTCATATCCTCCTGCTACGATTTATCTTTTAACATCACTGGTATTGCGGAGCAGACATGGACAGAAGGCAGTTTCTCAAGTACGGCAGCTTTATCACGGTATCGGTGGCCTCGGGCGCCGGACTGACAGCCTGTGGCGGCAGCTCCGCATCCGCCGATGGCAGCGCCACCGATCTGCCGCTGGCCAGCGGCGCCTGGAAGTTCCCGCAGAGCGTAGCCTCCGGCGACCCGCGCAACGACAGCATCATGCTGTGGACCCGCGCCGTGCCGGCGGCGGCCGACGGCGTGGCCCCCGCGCCGACCGCATCGGACAGCGCGATCCGCCTGGTGATGACCGCCGCCGACAACGGCGCGGCCCTGGGCAGCAGCGCGGCGCTGACCGGCGCCACCGTGGTCGACATCAAGCTGCCGTTGCAGTCGCAGTTCGACAACACCGTGCGCCACAAGGTCACGGGCCTGAACCCCAACACCGTCTACTACTACCAGTTCGTCGCCGGCGACACGCGTTCCAACGTCGGCCGCTGCAAGACCGCGCCTGCCGCCGATGCCGACGTCTCGCAACTGCAGTTCGCCTACATGACCTGCCAGGACTGGAGCGTCAACCACTGGGGCGCGATGAGCAGCATCGCCGGCGAGAACCTCGACTTCATCGTCCACCTGGGCGACTACATCTACGAAACCGTGGGCGAGGACTTCCAGCTGGGCGCGGTGGAATCGCGCCACGACGCGCTCAAGCTGCCGGACGGCGCCTTCAAGAGCGGCACCTCGGGCGCCAAGTACGCCACCACGCTGGCCGACTACCGCTACCTGTACAAGAAGTACCGCACCGATACCCGCCTGCAGGCGCTGCATGAGCGCTTCGCCTTCATCGCCATCTGGGACGACCATGAGTTCTCGGACGATGCCTGGGGCGACGCCCAGACCTACGACGGCACCTTCAATGCCGACGGCTCGGACCTGCACCAGACCGGCCGCCGCCGCAACGCCAACCAGGCGTGGTTCGAATACATGCCGGCCGACGTCAACCTCGACAGCGCCACCACCAGCTTCCAGAACATCAAGATCTACCGCGACTTCCAGTTCGGTAAGCTGATGCAGCTGGTGATGACCGACGAGCGCCTGTACCGCAACGACCACGTGATTCCGGAATCGGCGGTCAATCCGGCCACCGGCCTGCCGCTGGGCCGCATCGGCTCGCGCTACCTGGTGCCGCAGGACGTGTACAACACCGTGGAAGCGCAGAAGATGGCCGGCGCCACCACCATCGGCCTGGCCTCGCCGCTGGACACCGTGTCGATCCTGGGCTCTACCCAGCGCCAGTGGTGGATGGACAAGATGAAGACCGCCACCGCGACCTGGAAACTGTGGGGCAACGAAGTATCGCTGCTGCGCATGGGCCTGAGCGGCGTCGACGCCATCGCCACGCTGCTGGCGCTGAACGCGGTGCCGACCATCGCCGCATCGATCGGCAGCACCATCGCCGCGACCGGGGGCAACATCCCGCTGGCCGGCGCCATTGTCGCCGCGGCGACCGCGGGCGCCACGCCGGCGGTGGCGCAAGCCGGCGCGGTAGCGGCCTTCACCAGCTACTCGACCGGCGGCAACGCGGCGGCGCAGGGCGCGGCCGCAGTGGCGGCGGGCCTGGGCGCGGCGCAAGCCGGCATCGCCGTCGCCACCATGAACGCGATCATCGACGCCAATCGCGGCATCGTTG
The DNA here is from genome assembly GCF_001758795.1 of Duganella sp. HH101. Taxonomy (NCBI): domain Bacteria; kingdom Pseudomonadati; phylum Pseudomonadota; class Betaproteobacteria; order Burkholderiales; family Oxalobacteraceae; genus Duganella; species Duganella sp. HH101. Next base: position 15,921 of record NZ_LRON01000005.1, read on the forward strand.
CCGCCACGCCGGCGCAGCTGGCGGCGGCCGGCGCGCAGACCATCGCCTTCGGCTACATCAAGCAGGACATCCAGGCCAAGAAGGCTGATTCGGCCTTCGTCGCCGCGTCGGGCAAGAAGGCGCAGCTGGCGCCGTTCTTCGCGCGCTTCCTGCTCAACTGCGACCAGTGGGACGGCTACAACAGCGAGCGCAAGGCGCTGATGGCGCACCTGAAGACCAACAGCATCGGCAACGTGGTGGCGATCACCGGCGACATCCACGCCTTCTTCGCCGGCACCGTCAGCGACGACTTCGACGCCACCGGCGGCGGCACGCCGGTGATGGTGGACCTGGTCTCGGCCGGCATCAGTTCGGACTCGTTCTTCAGCTACCTGCGCGACGCCGCGACGGCGCTGGGCGACATCGCCGCGCTGGTGTCCTACCCGCTGGCGATCCCGGTCACGGGCCTGGGCACGCTGAGCATCTCGATCAACCTGCTGGACTACACCATGGGCAAGGCCGCGCCGACCTTGGCCAGCCTGCTGGAGCAGGTGCGGGTGCAGGTGCGCGGCGCGCTGGGCGCCAAGGGCTTGCCGGAAGCGCAGCTGGATCCGACCACCAGCGCGGTGCTGGCCGGCTTGCAGGCCAACAGCGATTTCAACACCTCGCTGCTGGCGCTGGCGCAGCAGTTGTCCGGCCTGGGCAACAACCCGTGGATCAAGCATCTGAACACCGATGCGCAGGGCTTCACGCTGGTGACGCTGACCCCGGGCAAGCTGGTGGCGCAGTTCAAGCAGGTCAACAAGCTGGTCGGCGGCAACGCGCCGGCCAGCGTGGTAGCCCGCGTGACCACCGCCACCGTGACGGCTGGCGCGGCGGCAGTCGCTATCAGCTGAGGCCGGTCTTCATCCGGACTGCGGGGGGCTGGACTGGCTGAGTCAATTGAATAAGCTGGTGACTCCCCCGCAGGTGCAGGTGCGCGTCTCGGAAAACCAGGCGCTGCGCGGCCGCTCGGCGCCATGGGTCGAGCAGTAGTAGGCGGCGCATCGGTCGCAGCGGTGCCATTTGTGGCTGTTGTCGACCACGCCGCGCTTGACGGCGTTGCAACGGCAGCAGCGCGGAGTAAAGGTATAAACGACGCGCGCATTGTTGTGTGCGTTGGTGTAGTAGTTACCGTACTGCATGCGACTATAAAAGGTCTGGTCCTGCATCATGGTGGCCCGTTGCTGGTAGCTCGTGTCGCGCCGGAGTATCTGTTCGTCAGTGACCTGGTTCCTGTAGTATTTATCCATCGCGCGCTGTATCAGCTGTCGCGCCGTGAGTGCGCACAAGGGGAATATCGAAGGCCCCTTGCCGGGCTTGCAGTAAATGACGTCGCCTTGATAGGGCGCGTGGCGGTGATGGCTGTCGGTCCAGAGCACGGCGTCGGCATGCTCGTACCACGAATCGACGATGATGACGCTGGGGTCGGACGCCCGCAACGCGTAGTCGCCGATGGTGCAAAAGAAATGCGTGATGCCCGACTCGAAGATATAGCTGATGTGGCGGTCCGGTCCCAGGTATTCGCGCAGCAGCGCGTAGGTGAGGGCCGCATAGTCCTGGCACATCCCCACCGCCAGATTGCCTAGCGCCGCCATGACGACTTTCGGCCGATGAAATGGATTGCCTGCCTGGTAGGCCGCCCGCACCATGCCGGCCCGGCCGGCGTTGGGATCGGCATGGCCATATTTTGCCTGGCGATGGACGTCGCTCATTTCATGCGTCAACTCCCGGTTGGACCAGACCAGCGCAAAGCGGTTGATGTCGTCCACGTTATTGATCGCCAGGCCGCCGCGCACATTGAGCGGTACTCGCCCCAGTACTTCTTTTACCACGGCAATGATCCGGTTTGCCAATTGGATCTCGTCGTACAGTCTCTCGTCGCTAATTTCAGGCATGGCTTCCTTCAATTGTCGGTGACGCTGCAAGCAGAGGTTTTGTTGGTATAGTATTATCAAATAAAAAAAAGTGTCAATATGAAAATGGAGGCTGCGGCGGCCTGCCCAGCGGCGTTGCCCGTTTGCCCGTACAATTCCGGCATGGACAAAAGCATCACGGACAGCGCGCCGGCGCGCGCCGCCTATCTGGGCGGCCTGGGTATCGCCATCGGCGGGGCGGTTCTGTTTTCGACCAAGGCGGTGGTGGCCAAGCTGCTGTACCGCTACCAGATCGACGCCGTCACCCTGATCGCCTTCCGCATGATCTTCTCGCTGCCGGTGTTCGCCGCCGTCGCGCTGTGGAAGATGCGCACCGAAGCGCCGCTCTCCAGCGCCGACCGCTGGCGCATCGTCGGCCTCGGACTGGTCGGCTACTACCTCTCCAGCTTCCTCGACTTCCTCGGCCTGCAATACATCTCGGTCGGCCTGGAACGATTGATCCTGTTCCTGACGCCCACCTTCGTGCTGCTGATCTCCTCCACGCTGCTCAAGCACCACATCAGCCGCAAGCAGTGGCTGGCGCTGCTGACCTCCTACTGCGGCATCGTCTTCGTCTTCCTGCACGACCTTAACAGCGGCAGCCGCAACGTGATGCTGGGCGCCACGCTGGTGACAGGTTCGGCCGCCGCCTACGCCGTCTACCTGCTGCTGTCGGGCGAGATGGTCAAGCGGCTCGGCGCGCTGCGGCTGGTGTCGTATGCGATGTGCGTCTCCAGCGTGGCCTGCATCGGCCAGTTCTTCCTGCTGCGGCCCGCGTCCGGCCTGGTCCAGCCGTTGCCGGTGTACGGCCTGTCGCTGGTCAACGGCATCCTGTGCACGGTGATGCCGGTGTTTATGACCATGGCCGCCGTCGAACGCATCGGCCCCGGCACCGCCTCGCAGGCTGGTATGATCGGCCCCGTTTCAACACTGTTTCTGGGTGCGCTGTTGCTGGGCGAACCTGTCACCTCCTGGCAGTTGGGAGGCACCGTGCTGGTGCTGGCCGGGATATATCTGCTGTCAAAAAAATAGGATCAGAACATGAAAACCCGCATCGCCCTGATTGCCCACGACAAGAAAAAAGACGACATGATCGCGCTGGCCGGCGAATACAAGGCCTTCCTCTCGACCTGCACGCTGACCGCCACCGGCACCACCGGCGGCCGCCTGGCCAATGAGCTGGGCCTGACGGTGGACCGCAAGCATTCGGGCCCGTTCGGCGGCGACCTGCAGATCGGCTCCATGCTGGTCGAAGGCGAGATCGATTGCGTGATCTTCCTGCGCGACCCGATGACGCCGCAGCCGCACGAACCGGACATCAACGCCCTGGTGCGCGCCTGCGACGTGCACAACACGCCGTGCGCCACCAACGTCTCGTCGGCGCACCTGGTGCTGTCGCAATTGCAGCAGCGCGCCGCGGCGGCTTGACCGGCGCTACACTCTTCGCACAGCGAATTCAGCACACCGCACACTGGAGGCAGACATGACCAAGGCAATCCGCATCAACCGCGTAGGCGGCCCGGAAGTGATGGAACTGGTGGACGTGGAACTGGGCCCGCCCGGTCCCGGCGAAGCGCAGGTACGCCATGAGGCGATAGGCCTGAACTTCATCGACGTCTACTTCCGCACCGGCCTGTATCCGCAGCCGCTGCCCGGTGGCCTGGGCATGGAAGGCGCGGGCGTGGTCGAGGCGGTGGGCGAGGGCGTGACCGAAGTGCAGGTGGGCGACCGCGTGGCCTACGCCGGCCGGCCTATCGGCGCCTATGCCGAGGCGCGCAATATGCCGGCTGCGCAGCTGCTGGTGCTGCCGGAAAAAATCGGCTTCGACACGGCGGCCGCGATGATGCTGCAAGGACTGACGGTGCAGTACCTGTTCCACCGCACGATGCCGCTGAAGGCCGGCGACACCATCCTGTTCCACGCGGCGGCCGGTGGCGTCGGGCTGATCGCCTGCCAGTGGGCCAAGGTGATGGGCGTGACGCTGATCGGCACCGTGGGCTCGGAAGAGAAGGCGGCGCTGGCCACCGAGAACGGCGCGCACCACGTCATCAACTACAACAAGGAAAACTTCACCGAACGGGTGAAGGAGATCACCGGCGGCAAGGGCGTGTCGGCGGTGTACGACTCGATCGGGAAGGACACCTTCATGGGTTCGCTGGACTGCTTGCAGCCGCTGGGCACGATGGTCAGCTTCGGCAATGCATCGGGGCCGGTGCCGCCGTTCAGCCTGAGTGAGCTGGCCAACCGCGGCTCGCTGTTCATCACGCGGCCATCGCTGATGTCCTACATGGCCAAGCGCGAAGACCTGGAAGCGGCGGCGAAATCGCTGTTCGGCGTGGTCGCCAGCGGCGAGGTCAAGATCGACATCCGCCAGCGCTATGCATTGGCCGACGTGGCCCAGGCCCACACCGAGCTGGAAGCGCGCAAGACCACCGGCTCGTCGATCCTGCTGCCATGAGCGTAGACCTCGCCGAGCCAGGGAGTGAGCAGGACGACGGCGATTTTTCCGACATGCTGAGCGAGATGCGTATCCTGCTGCCGGGGGCGCAGATGCTGTCGGCCTTCCTGATCATCCTGCCGTTCAATGGCGGCTTCGCCCAGATCGTGCACGCGGAAAAGCTGTTGTTCCTGGCGACCTTCTTCCTGTCGTTGACCAGCCTGGTGCTGTTGAGCGCGCCCGCGATCCAGCATCGCCTGATGCGGCCGCTGAGGGACCGCGCGCGCTTCAAGCGCATGGCGACGCGGCAGATCGTCGCCGGCGCGCTGGCGCTGGCTGTCGCGCTGGTGCTCGGCACCGACCTGGTGATATCGGAAGTGTTCGGCGCCACGGTGGGGGCGGTGATGGCAGCCATTATGGCGTTGTTGATCGTTGGCGCCTGGTGGGTGTTGCCGATGCTGTGGAAGCGGAGCGCGGGCATATAGGCGGCGTGGGCTTTATGTACGCAAGCGTACGGAGACAAACGAGGCGGGCCGCTATGCTGTTCTCCATGCCCAAGCTATTTCAGTTCGGGCCCCTACCGGAGCTACATCATGAACAAAGACCAAGTTGAAGGCAAACTGAAAGATATCGGCGGCAAAATCCAGGAGCAAGTTGGCGATCTGATCGACAGCCCTGAACAGGAAGCCAAGGGTCTGCAAAAGCAGGCTGAAGGCAAGCTGCAAGAGAAAGTCGGCGACCTGAAGGAAGCCGTGCATATCGCCACCAAGTAATTGGCGGGGTAAAAAGAAAATGCGCCGGTTTTTCCGGCGCATTTTTTTTTGCGGTAGCGTATCCTTAACCGGCTTTAGGCGGTGCCTGGGCAGCGTCCGTCTTCGGATCGATCGTCAGGTCGACCCTGCGCGGCACGCCGCTCTGGCCGGGGAAGCCGGTGAAGGCGCTCTGCACCAGCGCCGGCATCACGTGCGGCGTGGCTTGCACGCGGCTGGTGTTCTGCACCGTCACGTCGTACAGCTTGCGGCCGTCGGCGCCGTTGATGGTCACGCGCAGCTGGCGCTGGTATTCATGCTTGATGCGCTCTTCCACCACCAGCGGGCCGCCGTAGTAGCGGAACGGATCGTAGAAGTACGGGCGATAACCCCAGCGCGTATAGCCCCAGCCGCCCCAGCCGTAACGGCCGTAGCCCGGACCCCAATATGGGCCCATGAAGGGATCGTCCGCCTCCAGCACCCGCACCGGATGGTCGATGGTGCTGAATTTCATGCTAACGAGTAACTTCGGCTGTTGGCCGTCGCCGGCCTGGCGGAAGCCCAGCTTGCCCAGTTCGTTACTGACCAGCACTTGATAACTACGGTATTCCAGCGTGTCGTCCGCGCCCTGCGGGGCTTCGAACGCATAGGATTTGTCCTGGATGTCGGCCGGCCAGGCGTTGAAGGCGGTGACGTCGCTGTGGATGGTGGTGGCGCAGCCGCTCAGCAGTACCACGGCGGCGGTCGCCAGTATGGCAAGATATTTCATGATGTTGACCCTCTCGGTTCAGACGGTGTTTTCCAGTACTAAGTTTACGACGCTAGCCCCGGCCCTGCACGATTATTACAGATTGTTACGGCAAGGTGGAAACCAGCAACTTATCCGCGCCGATCTACGCCCCTCGCAGGCAATTCGCCCGTCCTAGTGTGGCAGGTATTGGTAAAATAGGCTTTTGCCTACGTCACCAGAGTCCACCAATGCGCACAGACAGCAGTCCACAGACGATATACCGCAAAGATTACACCGCTCCCGCCTATCTGGTAGAAACCGTTGAACTCGGCTTCGACCTCGACCCGGACCGCACCGTGGTCGCCAACCGCGTCACGCTGCGACAGAACCCGGCCAGCAAGAGCCACGACATCGTACTGCACGGCGAGGAGATCGAACTGGTGGCGCTGCGCATGAACGGCAAGCCGCTGGCGCCGACCGAGTATCGCGTGGACGGCAGCACGCTGACCATCCGCAAGGCCCCGGCCAAGGTGGTGCTGGAAATCGAAACCCTGTGCGCGCCGGTGCAGAACACCACGCTGTCTGGCCTGTACGTCTCGAACGGCAATTTCTACACCCAGTGCGAGGCCGAAGGCTTCCGCCGCATCACCTATTTCCCCGACCGTCCGGACGTGATGGCCAAGTACACCGTGATGCTGCGTGCCGACAAGGCCGCCTATCCGGTGCTGCTGTCGAACGGCAACCTGATCGAGGAGGGCGAGCTCGGCGACGGCCGCCACTACGCCAAGTGGGAAGACCCGTTCAAGAAGCCGTCCTACCTGTTCGCGCTGGTGGCCGCGCGCCTGGTGTGCCAGGAAGAGCGCTACACGCTGCAGTCCGGCCGCGAAGTGCTGCTGCAAGTGTGGGTGGAAGAGGGCAACCTCGACAAGACCGACTACGCCATGCAGTCGCTGAAGAACTCGATCCGCTGGGACGAGGAACGCTTCGGCCTGGAGCTGGACCTGGACCGCTTCATGATCGTCGCCGTCGGCGACTTCAACATGGGCGCGATGGAGAACAAGGGCCTGAACATCTTCAACACCAAGTTCGTGCTGGCCAACCCGCGCACCGCGACCGACATCGACTACGCCGGCATCGAAGCGGTGGTCGGCCACGAATACTTCCACAACTGGACCGGCAACCGCGTGACCTGCCGCGACTGGTTCCAGCTGTCGTTGAAGGAAGGCCTGACCGTGTTCCGCGACCAGGAGTTTTCCGCCGACATGATAGGCACTGACAGCGGCCGCGCCGTCACCCGCATCGACCAGGTGCGCACGCTGCGCCAGGCCCAGTTCCCTGAGGATGCAGGCCCGATGTCGCACCCGGTGCGTCCCGACTCCTTCGTCGAGATCAACAACTTCTACACCGTCACCGTGTACGAAAAGGGCGCCGAAGTGGTGCGCATGTACCAGACCCTGGTGGGCCGCGACGGCTTCCGCAAAGGCATGGACCTGTACTTCAAGCGCCACGACGGCCAGGCCGTCGAATGCGACGACTTCCGCGCCGCCATGGCCGACGCCAACGGCCGCGACCTGCGCCAGTTCGAACGCTGGTACTCGCAGGCCGGCACGCCCATCGTCACCGCGCGCACGCGCTACGACGCCGTCAAGCGCCACTTCGACATCATCCTCAGCCAGCGCTGTCCGGCCTCCGCCGGCCAGGCCGACAAGCTGCCCTTCCACATTCCGGTGGCGGTCGGCCTGCTGAGCGCCAGCGGCAAGGATCTGCCATTGGTGCTGGAAGGCGGCAAGCACGCCAAGGGCGCCACCACGGTGGTGCTGGAGTTGACCGAGCAGGAGCAGATCTTCCGCTTCCGCCAAGTCGATGAACGGCCGACGCCATCGATCCTGCGCGACTTCTCGGCGCCGGTGATACTCGAATACGACTACACCGACGACGAACTGCTGCACCTGTTCAGCCATGACAGCGACCCGGTCAACCGCTGGGAGGCTGGCCAGCGGCTGGCGATGGAACGCCTGCTGAAGCTGACCGCGCAAGTGGCGGCGGCCGGCGGCAGCGACGCCAACCTGAAACTGGACGCCACCTTCATCAACGCCCAGCGCGCCGTGCTGACCGACGAGACGCTCGACCCGGCCTTCCGCGAACTGGCGCTGATACTGCCATCGGAAATCATCATCGCCGAGCAGATGGACGTGGTCGATCCGCAAGCGATCCATACTGCACGCCAGTTCATGCGCCGCACCATCGGCGCCGCGCTGAAGACTGAGCTGCTGGCGCAGTACCACGCCAACCAGACGCCCGGCGCCTACAGCCCGGATGCACTGTCGGCCGGCAAGCGCGCGTTGAAGAACCTGTGCCTGTCCTACCTGATGGTGGCGCCGGACATGGCGGAGCTGAAGCTCGCGCAGCAGCAGTTCGAAAAGGCCGGCAACATGACCGACCGTTCGGCCGCGCTGGTATCGATGATCCACAGCGGCGCCGAAGCGGGCCCGTACCTGAAGAACTTCTACGAAGACTTCGAAAGCGAAGCGCTGGTGATCGACAAATGGTTCGCCATGCAGGCCGCCGCGCCGACCACCGACGTCGCCGCCGTGCGCAAGCTGATGCAGCATCCGGCCTTCACGCTGAAGAATCCGAATCGCGCGCGCAGCTTGATCTTCAACTTCACCAGCAACAACCCGTCGCAGTTCCACGCGGCCGATGGCAGCGCGTATGAATTCTGGGCCGAGTTCGTGATCAAGCTCGACGCGATCAACCCGCAGGTGGCGGCACGTCTGGCGCGCGGCATGGACCGCTGGCGCCGTTACGCGCCGGCGCTGCAGGCGAAGATGAAAAAGGCGCTGGAAAAAGTCGCCGGCCGCGCCAAGCTGTCGAACGACGTGCTGGAAGTGGTAACAAAAGCGCTGGAAAATTAATTAAAACAACCCAAGGGAAATCATGAAACGCATCAGCCTCACACAATATCTGGTGGAAGAACAGCGTCAGAACAACTCGATCCCGGCCGAACTGCGCCTGCTGATCGAAGTGGTCGCGCGCGCCTGCAAAACCATCAGCCACTCGGTAGGTAAGGGCGCGCTGGGCGAAGTGCTCGGCACCGCCGACACCGAAAACATCCAGGGCGAAGTGCAGAAGAAGCTGGACATCATCTCCAACGAAATCCTGCTGGAAGCGAACGAATGGGGCGGCCACCTGGCGGCGATGGCGTCGGAAGAGATGGAATCCATCCACCCGATTCCGAACCGTTATCCAAAAGGCGAATACATGCTGTTGTTCGACCCATTGGATGGCTCGTCGAACATCGACGTCAACGTCTCCATCGGCACCATCTTCTCCGTGCTGAAGGCGCCGGATGGCATGGGCCAGCCGACCGAAGCGGACTTCATGCAGGCAGGCAGCAAGCAGGTGGCCGCAGGCTACGCCGTGTACGGCCCGCAGACCATGCTGGTGCTCACCACGGGCAATGGCGTCAACTGCTTTACGCTGGACCGCGAGATGGGTTCTTGGGTACTTACGCAGCGCAACATGCAGATCCCGGCCAAGACCAAGGAATTCGCGATCAACATGTCGAACCAGCGCCACTGGCATCCGCCGGTGCAGCGCTACATCAGCGAACTGCTGGCCGGCGACACCGGCCCGCGCGGCACCAACTTCAACATGCGCTGGATCGCATCGATGGTAGCCGACGTGCACCGCATCCTGAACCGCGGCGGCATCTTCATGTACCCGGCCGACACGCGCGACACGTCGATGCCAGGCAAGCTGCGTTTGATGTATGAGGCGAATCCGATGGCCTTCATCGTCGAACAGGCAGGCGGCGCAGCCACCGACGGCCAGACCCGCATCATGGACATCCAGCCGCACAAGCTGCACCAGCGCGTGCCGGTGTTCCTGGGTTCGCGCGATGAAGTGGCGGTGGTGACGGGCTACCACGCAGGCTGAGAAGCTTCAAAATCGTACAAAGCAATGACATTTTTGCAGCATGGCTAAAATTTATCGTGTTGGGACTAGCGTGTAGCAAGAAATATTTGTTAGAATGTGCGACTTCGCCGCTTTAGCTCAGTTGGTAGAGCAGTTCATTCGTAATGAAAAGGTCGCCAGTTCGATTCCGGCAAGCGGCACCAGAACACAGCAGTAAGAAGTACCAAGAAGTCCCAAAACCCGCTTCCTCCATAGGAGAAGCGGGTTTTTTGTTGTCCTTGAAAATCCGAGGAGTTAACATAAAATCAAGTACGTATGCCGACACTTTTGACGGTATCTCGTTGCTGAGTTCGATTCTGTATACCGACAGAGTGAGGCTCCCATGGCACTCACCGACACCTTTGTTCGTTTCGCCAAGGCAAGCAAGCCGAGCGGCGACAAGTATTACGATGCCGTCGGCCTCTACATTCACGTCAAGCCTAGGGCAAGTACTGGCGGCTGGGCGCAGAAGATCGGTAAGGACAACGTCATCGGTGCGCGTCAACGGCAGCTACCGACATCGACAAGCGCACCTTTGTGACCTACATCTTCACAGCCAAGTTGCTTAATGATGCGCGTCTTGCGAAGACAGATGTCTATACGGCCATGTCCCTGTGGTTGCGGTCCGCGTTTGGTTTGCGGCGGGAGGAGAACATCAAGATCGTTCCCGCGTGGGTCGATGCCCACGATGGACTGAATCTCAAGGACAGGTGGACTAAGGTCGGCAAGTATCGCGAAATCGCCATTCGCGCGCCTGGACAATGCACCCTGCTCAATGAAGCCAGCGGCTTGCCGCTGGCGGTAGTCTTATTCCGTCGAACCTGAGCTACCACGATTAGCTCCAGCGTTTTCGAACACCGTGCAACAAATCAGGCATTCTTGGCATTCATGGTGTCCATGGACTGCGGCACCGTTACGCACGGGACCGCTACCACTAGCTTACGGGATGGCAAAGCCCCGTCAGAGGTGGTCCTCGTCGCCTCAACTCAGTCAGGAACAAAAGCAGAAGAGGTTTATCAGCGCGTTTGTTGCTGTCGGAAGAGTTGGGACATGGCCGAGAACAAATCACAGCAGTCTATCTGGGACGTTAGTGCACGAGGCTGCCGGCGTTCGGTTGTCTGGGGCACCCAATGTGACAAAGCAAAAGACAGGAAGCCGGGGAAGGGGGGGCTGTCGATTCAGCTCACCACGCGAAGCAGCTCTGTGGGCAGGTATTTCGGTTTGTGGCGCCCTTGACTCGCTCGAACGCGATATTACGCCTGATCTACGTGGCGCTCTGTCCGCGCCGGCAAAGTCCAACAATGCATACATAGCTGCCCATTGTTACATCGTTAGTTCTCTGGGTGAAATCGGCAACGCATCATATGCGCATGTTCGCTACTAATGAATTTATTTTCCCACAATCATAGTAAATTTTTTTTAATTCTGCTAAATTGCATATATGAAATATAGCCAATATTATAAAATCTCTAGTAATTGCCCACGTTGTACTAAGAATGTCGATGGGGCGTTGCCATTTTGCAAGCAATGTTTTTTCGATTTGAGATTTGGGACAACAAAAAAAACAAGCACAGGAAATTGTATATATTGTGAAGCGACAGATATTACTAGCGAACACGTTTTTGGGGATTGGATAGCTAGGCGATTTCCCGATACGACAAAAGGTTTTTGGAGTTGGAACTTATTGAGGCCAGGTGGTGATGATTCGACCAAGGAAAAGATATACAAATCTCTAGGTGTTATCGGCCGACCTTATGAGCAAAAAGTTCTCAATGTTTGTACCGCTTGCAATAATATCTGGATGAGTCAGCTGCACGCGCAGGCAAAAGAACTCGTAATTACTCTTACGAATGGAAACTGGCGGGACTTAACAGAAAAGGAAAGGACTATATTAACACGCTGGGCAATAATGATTGTGTTCAATATACAATCGTTTGCTAGAACAGTATTTTCTCCAAGGTCTCATTTGTCAATCCTCATGCATGGCGGAATTCCTCCAGGCTTTAGGCTACATATTGGTCGCATGACTGAGCTGAGGTGGGCCGGGTTGCACGATCACAAACCCAGGATGTTTATTGGTCGTGAAGTTGGTGGCGATCAGGAGTTTTTATGCAGCACATACTTTGTGATTGAAAATGTCGCTTTTCATTTAATCTATGGATATGATAATGAGAGACTGAGCTTAGCTTTGAGTCAACCAAAATTTCCTGTGCGGATATTTGATGAGCGCATGATTTGGCCAAGCCAGATTAACGCCAAAAATTCTAATATTATGTACACTTGGGATGATATTAATGCGTTAAACTCAATTTTCTTACCGCTGGCTCCGCCAATCGAAACGTTTGTTGATAATCGCTATAAGAAAGAGGTTGTAAAAATATCTCGTGGTGCAGAACGCAACGGAAAATTAAATGCTCTGGATCCTGATAAAACTTAATTTCTCTTTCCAATAAGGGGAATTAATTATTTTAATTGTGAAAGAGATGAAATAAATAAATGCTTTCATCTTGAAGTAAAAACTGCATAGCCAGTAAATTTTCAGTTGTTCTTGGTGTGGTGTAATTGTCATCAAAATATAAAGCGAGTTATAATGGATTATATTGTCTCGGTGCAAGATTATCTATACTCAATTAAAAATGATAAGAATGAATATCAATGTATTGATGCGATTCTATTTGAATGTGAGGAGTTAATTAAGTTTCTTAAGGATTGCTATACAGTTCAATTATCTGAAATAGTGCTTCTTGTTAATATATCTCGGAAAATTTTTGCGAAAGCAAGGCAGCAGCGAAATGAAATAGTACTAAGCAGGGGGATTATAGATTTCGGCGTGTTTTCTTACTTTGGTGCAAACACTGATGCCTACGATGAGTTTTTGAAATCAGATCGTACTAGCCGACTAGAACGCATGGGCTGCGTTCTGTGGTGTGTCGCTCACGAGTTCATTCATATCGCACGGCAACACGGGAAAATAACAAATGATAATTATCTTATTCAGCAAGCGTTAGAATTTGATGCAGACAATTATGCGATAGCAGGCTTATATCGATATCTTAAAAAAACGTCTGAAGATAAAATTACTAGGATAGACATTAAGAAAATCATACTTCGATCGTACTATTATCCGATTCGAGACTTAATTGGTTCTGGTATTGTGAAGCCCAATGCAGAGGGGAAAACTCATCCTGATTGGTATATTCGAATTTGGTATACTTTTAATAAGCTTGCCGGAATGGAGGTTCCGCACGTTAACTTCGGTATGACTGAACTCTTAAGGATAGAGGTCGAAGAGCTCGCTAAGGAGCAGGTGCGTTGTGAGCAGAGGTATATGGCCAGAAGTGAAAGCGACATTCGGGAGAGTGAGTTTTTTGTGGCCTCTCATCTAGAGCTAATTAATCCAGATAACTATATTCGCCAGCTTTGCGTGGAGTGGCCAAAGATAGAGCCGTTGGTAATTCGAAATTCTTTACTTCTTGAAGATATAATTGCTTCAGGAAAAAAGGTTGCGATATACTACGGTAAAGGAAATAAGATTATTCATCTTCTAGATTGGATATATAAAAAGGACCGAGTGGAGGGGAATTTTCTACCTGCTTTTCATGCAAGGCTTGATGTGCGGCGGAATTATTATGGAAATGATTATATTATTCCTAATGCATATTGGCGCCGTATCCCTACAATGTTGGCAAGGACGTGATAATTTATTTAAGGAAACGCTAAAAAATTAATGATTTCAAGTTTGCCATTGTTTCCAGTACGATTTTTTTTGTTTCTTTAAATCCTAGTGGAGCGCCAGGAAATCCGTGAACTAAGGACAAGATGATGTCAAGTCCATAATTTTGAGGTTTGAGTGTTTGCTGGCGGGCTTGACCCGATCGGATTGGTGTGTACTATCAATAACGGATACTTCTTTCAAACAGTCAAGAAATTTGGTTGGCTGTTGAATCGGAAATCGGGCTCATATTGATATCACTATAATTACTTACAATATTAAGGCTATCATGCCCAATGAATCCGGAACCTGTGTACTTTGTGGAGAGCGTAGACTGCTTACGGGGGAGCACATTTTCGCTGCTTGGATTGGCAGGCTTTCAGCTCATGCGGAGCCGAATACCACAGCCCTTATATTTTCAAGAGGTGTGAGAAAGATTGAGGTAGTAGATTTATCTAAGCGTGGTGGGCATAAGAATAATACAGTAAACGTACTTTGTGAGTCCTGTAATAGCGAGTGGAGTAGCGATATTCAGCAGGCAACCAGAAATATTTTGAAACCAATCCTTGATCGGAAGGTATGGTTCATTTCTTTGTTGGAAAGGAAGGTCATTGCTGTATGGGCAAGCTTGTTCGTTGGAATTAGGCAGTATGCGCATGGAGCAATTCCAGTGATTTCGGCCGAAAAAATGAAGGTTTTTTACAACTCGAAAGCAAAAATCGATAAGTTAGAACCATTCAAAGGAATTAACGTGTGGATGGGTTCCTTCGATGGGGACCATGAGTTTTCAGCTAGATTTGCTGCGCTCCGCTTAGCTGAAGAGGTGCACTATGAGGATCAGCCCAATACTTATATTTGTACATTTGCGTTCGGGAATTTGATTTTCATAACTTGGGGTTCAGTCGAAAGCGCCAAAAATGACCAACTGATCCCAGGAACAATCCTTTTGCAACAATTCCTGCGTAGCATGGGCATGTGTGAAATTTGGCCGGGGAAGGTACCATTTCAGGAAAATCGTCCAGAAAGTCTAACTGATGATGATCTTATATCGTTGTTAGACGCCGCTGTGCGAGTTATCGAACACGCTGTCGCTGACTCCATACGATTACCTAACTGGTAAACAATTTCACGAATCTTGCATTGATAAGTTCTCCTATAGTCACTCTATAGGCAACGCCGAAAAATGGCTGATCAAGATTTAGTTAGAAAATTCAGGCTGACTTTAGCTTTTGAGGGGCGCTTAGGGGCCCCAAAAAATCTCGCCTTTTCTATTCTGCGACCGGCAATATTGATGCGATCAGGGTGCCCAAATAGACACCACCGAGCGGGGACGAGCGCCAGTGCCGCCCCCGCTCTTTGCATCAGAAAATAGGCGCCAGGTTGAAGTCGCCGCTGGTCTGGAAGGTTTCCACTTTCGAGAGCCCGTTGCCGAATTCGTGATGGAATCCCGTGAGGTAGTTCTCCATGAACTGGTTGGTGAAGCTGCGGTTGAACACAATCTGGCCGTAGTTAGGATCGAACATCGAGACATTCTTGTCCGACGCCACCAGGGCCACCAAATGGCTGGAGCCGTTGCTCAGCACCAGATGCAGCGCCAGCGACGTGTTGATGGTGCCGATTGCATCGGTCACTGCCTTGGAGGTGTTCTTGGTTTCGAACTTCAGCGAGGTGGTCTTCAGCCAGTTCACCTTTTGCGACGTGATGCCGACGCCTTTTTGCGCGAACACTTCCTTCCACCCCGATTCATAGAAGGCGTTCTGCGCGTTGATGGCTGCCAGCTTGTCCTTAAAGGTCGGAGGGAACGTTGTCTTCCCCTGGTTCAGCGACTTCAGCCAATACAGGCAATAGCCGGCACAGGCGCCCGCTCTGGTTTTGGGCGTGACGCCAATCAAGCCATCCGCCGATTGGTCCCAGGGGATGAAGCTCGACACATAGGTCTTGCCGAATTCCTTGGAGATTTCCTGAAATAGATTCATGACATTTTCCTTTGCGATATGAGTGAGTGCCAACAGCGGCACAACTTCATTGTCACAGTCAGGCAACTGTCATTGATGACCAAATCTGACAGCCCGATGCGCGGAATTCATCCTCTGTAACGCGCTTCTTCATTGCTTTGGAAGCGCGTTATCCGCGCGACTAGTCTTTCAACCATTGTGCCGAGCCAGGCAGCCGGTAGGTCTCGTCGCCCAGCAAGATCGTGCTTCCCTCGGCGCCTTCCGTTATATGGAGCGCCCCGTCATCGCCGTAATACCCCACGGTCAAGGTCTTTCGATGGCCGTGTGCCGGATCGCCGCCCATCGAATCGTTGTCGATGGTGATGGAGCGATTCGACTCCTTCACCATATGCTGAATGTGCGCGGTGACATCGTTGTATCGCTCGGCCAGGCCGTAGCGTGCCGATTGTATTTTGATGCTCATGAGTCTTACCTTTCTATCGTCGCGAATGGGAAAGCCCGATGCCGCCGCGACTTCGCAGGAACCGGACGTCGTGCAGGGTCCAACTTCGCATGTCTCATCTACGTTACAGCGCAGGCCAGACCTGGTTTTGAGTCAGATTCTCTATGGCCTCTTGCAGCGCAGCGGGACTGACGCTGAAGTCGCCGGAAAACGGATGGTCCACGGCGACGATGAAGAAGAAGACCAAGCCCATGGTGCAGGCCCAGCAGCCTATGAGGCAGATATAAAAAGGCCTAGGCGGTAGCACGTACAGCAATACAAACGACATGGCGCTGACTATCAGAATCACCGACCACAATGTCAGGGGCATGCAGACAACCAGTCCCTGCAGGCGTTGCTGGCGAAATTTGACCATTTCATTCATCCTGGCCATGACTTCAGACAGCAGGACGGTTTGCCGCGGCGTCGTGGGACTCAGCAGGCTGACCGATTCAAAAACCTTTTTGAAGCAGGCTTCCGTGCCCGGATCGGCACGTTGCTGTCGCTGCATGCTCGGCCATTCGGCTTCAACCACGCGCACCAGGTAAGTTCGTAAATCGAGATCGGCCGCGTTGGCGTCACGGCTGCCAAAGACCGATAAGTCCCGCGCCAGCTCGCTAGCGCTGATGGCTTCGGACGCGACCGTGCGATCGGCGTCGTTGTAGTTTCCCCATACGCTGATCGCCGCAAAGGCAACCAGCAGGGAGTTGATGGTGGTAATGATGGAGACCATCGTCAGTGCCAGGGCGCGCTGTTCCGCATCGACCTCCAGCCAGTGGAAATACTTGACGATGGCGTAGCCGAAGAAGACGCTGAATACCGTCGTGCCGACAATGATGAGGGCCATGTAAATACCGGGTATAGAGTATAAAAAGTTCAGCATGATTTACTCCCGGCAGTGGCTGGCGTGGATGCCGAATCTGCCGCGGTGTATATCGGCGGCAGCATCGACAAGGTCAGTTCGGCCAGTCGCTGGCGCAGCAATTCAGGACCGGTGTCGGTGTGGCAGGTCTGCTGCAGGGCGAGCAGTTGGGCGGCCAGCTCGTTCTTCGAATTGGCGCGGTCCGCAAGCATCTGGGCCTTGTACGTGTCCAGCGAGGACCGGTACTGCGCCGACGGATCGCCACGGACCAGGGCGTCGAGCGTTTCGATCAGGCGATGCAGGATGTGATAGACCGCCGTCGAGGAAAAACCGCCCAGGATGGCCAGCGCGGGCTTGCCGAAATTGCCCAGGGAATTACCCTCGAATAATTGGGCCGGCAGCATCTCGGACAGGATCAGGCCGGCGATCACGCCCAGGATCAGGCGGGCATAGTAGGAGGCGTCGTATTTCGGATCGTAGCTGGAGTTCGCGATATAGCGGTGGGCCTGGAACAGCGCCGCGAATGACGCGCCCAGGCCGGCGCAAAACAACAGGAACAACAGGTTCAACAGCAGGACGTCGCCGGCGGACTCCAGCAGGCCGAGCGTGATGTTCTTGCTCGACACCTCGCTGGATAATCCGGTCAACATCACGGCCATCAAAAAGACCATGGCGGTGACGGTCAGCATGCGTATCAGCGGCACCGGGCCCAGCCAGGCAAAGCGCTGGCCCGCAAGCCGCTGCGGGTCCAGCAGCATGATGCCCTGCGGCGTGGCCGGCGCCACAGCGGTGGTCAGCTTGCCGTGGATTTCGGCCAGCGCGAAGATCGCGGCCGGATCGCTCGCCTCATCCTCGTTCGCGGATGCAGTGGTTGCAGCGAGCAAGGTCGCCAGCCTCGCAACGAGCTCCGGGGCAATCGCCAGTCCCTGGTGCAAAATGTGGCTGGTCATCGCCTGGCATTCCAGCTGGATCTGGCTGATCAAGTCCTGGGCGTGCAGCGGATTCGGCGCGTCTTCGCCGAGCTGAAAAGTGTCGGTGTTCATATGGTCGACCTTCAGTTAAATTGTTAAAGGGGATGGCGGCCTGCCTAGCGCTCGATCACCAATGTGTCGTTGAAAGAAAATCCGCGCACCCTCACCGTGTGCAAGGGCAGCACTTGATGTGCCTCGTGTTCGACTTTCTTGCGCAAGCGAGTAACCAGCGTGTCAAGCCGATTCTGGTCATAGTTGAGATAGTTCTCGCCGAACTCCTGCACGATGCGTTTGCGCGAAACCGGCTCGCCAACCTCATGCAGCGCGAACAGCTTGATGAAGGTAAATTCCAGACTGGTGAGGGCAACGCTCACGCCGTTCGGCGCTTGCAACGACTGGCGGCGCATGCTCAGGCACCACCCCGTTTCCGCTGGCCGCTCCAGGTCCGCCAACAATCGCTGAAGTTTTTGCAGCTCCGCCGGCTCCTGCACCGCGCCATCGTCGTCCAGCAGATACTGGGAACAACTCGCCGCGCTACTGACTTCCGTGACGTGGTATCCGGCGTTGCTGAATAATTTCGTTAACTCTTGGTCAACTAGGTTGACTCTAAATAGTACTAAATTAATCATATGGTTCCCGACCCCAGGTTGACGATTTGTTACAATCTTAGGATCATGGATCGTTTGCAATCTGACAGTATCTGACAATCAACACTATCATTTTGACATCTACTAAAAATCACTATTTAGTGCCACGCGGAATGCCCCACCGGCCGTCAGGCGCCGGCCAATATTTTCTGCAGGCGCCGCCACAAATCGATGCGCGCCTGCAGGCCGTGATCGCCGCCGTTGATGATTTTGGTGATGCGGCCAAAGTCGGCGACCGCATCGCCGCCGGGCCGGGCATCCGCTAACTCATTCAATCCACGCGACTTCCAGAACCAGGCTGCCGAGCGTGATGCAGCGCTTGGCTGCAATAGCAAATCGGGTTGGGCGAGCAAGTCCTGCTGGAGGGCGAGGCCGCAGCGGGCATAGTTTTCGCGCCCGGTCAGCTGGATCAGGCCGCGTCCACGGAAGCGGTAGCCGTCGCCGCTGCGTTCGTCGCCGTTGCCCATGCGGCTGGCATAGACCAGGTTGGCCAGGCGTTCGGGATTGTTGGCAAACGGCGCCGCCGCCTCGGCGCTCTCGAAGCGCTTGGGCCAGACCATGCACAGGCGGGCGGCCGTATAGTTAAGGTTCTCGCCGAGCTGGTTGAACGATGCCGATTCATGGATGACTTGCGCCAGGAAGGCGGCCACGCGCGCGTCGGTATTGATCTCCCATTCCTCCATCGCCAGGCGCACGGGTTCGATCCACAACGCGGCCAGGTCTTGACGGTTTTTGTGTTCCAGCATCGCGGCTAATTGGTCTTTGGTAAGGTGTGACATGCTTGCTCCTCAAGTGGCGAAAAAAGCCATGCCGGCGCTAGCTCCGGCATGGCCGTGGGGACTTAGGCTTTGTCCTGGATCGCGGTTTGCAGAATGTCGATCACGCGCGACAGGCCTTCCGGCATGCCGGCGTCTTCAGCGAGCACTTGCACGTGGTACTTGGCCGAGTTGTCCGAGGTGCGCGTGTTTTCCTTATGCGAAGCCACCGAGCCTTCCATGTGGACCGAGGCGCTGAAGGGGCCCCAGCCCACCTTCATGTCGGCGCTGAACGAGGCGGAGGAGCTCGAACCTTCCTTGGCCACGAAGGACGACTTCACTTCCATGTCGAAGGTGATGTCGACCTTGGTGATCGCCAGGCTGGGCACCTTGACGATCGCCAGCAGCGGCACGTTCAGCGTGACGTCTTCGTCCACTTGCTTGCTCGGATCTGCAGGGTCCTGTTTTTTGCGCTGGAACTGGAACGTGGCGGTGCGCGTCACCGTCGGCGCATCGTTGGGGTTCGCCGGCGCCTCGAAGCCGATATATTTGATGAAGTCGGCAGTGGCGTTGGCCAGGCGCACCTGGGCGTCGCAAGCGGCGGTCAGCGGGGCTCCGATCAGGTCGGCCATCGGCAGACCGCGGAATTGTGAGGCGATATTGACAAGTTCAGTCATCATGTACTCCTTCAGTTAAATGACCCCGGAGGGTCGGGAAATCGCCGCGCTTGCACCATGCAGGCGTGGCGGGGCATCGCTGGGTGGCAGCGAATTCTGTGTGGTGCGGAATGAGGAAAACCGGGTGGGGATTGGCGCCCCCGGAATACAGCTTAAGAGCCGTACGGCGCTACTTCGTGACGCTTCCTGTCACCCGCCGCAGCCAGCGCAGCAGGCCCGCAAGCCAATGGCCGCCGCGCCGCCGCGCCGACGGTTCCAGGCGCAGCTCAGCCAGTTGTGCTTGCTGTTGCGGGCTGAGTTTCAGGCGCAGCGCGGCGCCGGACCGGCTTGCCATGGGCGCCCGTCCGGCGGCAGGATGGAAACGCAAGGTGCAGACGCCATCGGCAACGGCGAGATGGACTTCCAGCACCATGTGCGCACGCTGCCACCACGCGGGCGGGCGCGTGCTCAACATGGCCGACCTGGCAGCGGCCTTGCGCCTGACATAGCACGCGAGCATCAACTCGGCCGACTCCAGTTGCAGCCGCTGCCGCGAGTAAAACTGCTGCCAGGGAATCGGCCCGTCGCCGCTGTCGCTCCAGTCCGGTCCCCCTGCCATGGCGTCGCCGGGCAGGGGGATGTCGGCCAGCAGGCGATTGGCGCGGGCGTACGAGGCCTGCAGGGCGGCGCACAGCGCGTCCAGTGAAATGTCGGTCGGGGTCACGATGGCGCTCAGTCGAAGAACATGGGCTTGCGGTTGAAGCCGATGTTGTAGACCGCGTACTGCAGCACCACCTGGTGTTCGCCGATGGTGTAGAGGCCGAAGTTCTTTTCGATGCCGACGATATGGCCGCGCGGCGTGCCTTGCAGGCAGCGGTTGACCAAGGCCATGGCTTCTTCCACTTCGGCCTCGGTGCGCATATTGGTCGGATGGTCGTTGCCCACCACGATGCGCTTGATGAAGCGGACTTCGCTGAGATTGAATCGTTCGGTGCTCACGGCAGTCTCCTCGCGCGGCGCATCACAAGGCCGCCACGGGCGTGTAGCCCTGGCCCTTGACGACATCGTTGATCAGTCGTGCCAGCCCTTCCGATTTCTCGGCGGCCACCAGCTTGAGTTTGATGTGCGCAGCATTGCCGCTCTTCTTGGCCAGGCCGCCCGTTTCGGGGTTGACCATCAGGCTGGGCCTGGTGGACTGCTGGTCGAAGCCGTCCGGCGGCAGCGCGTCGGGATCGGCGGCGGCGGGGTCCGCTTCGGCCAGGGCGCCGAGTTCGACGTCCATCTCGATCTCCGCTTCGCCGATGATCAGCGCGCTGTGCGGCACCAGCGAAATCAGCGGCAGCCGGTACAGATAAAATTCATTGTCGGCGGCGCTGCTGTGGATGGCCGGCAGTTCCAGGTCGATGACCACCGGCCGGCGTTCGCGATCGAAGAAGGAACTGATGTTCGCCACCTGCGCCTTTTCCACCAAGTTCTGTGCATCCATGATCGAGCCCGCAATCGCCCGTACCACGTTTTCGAGATTCGCCATCATAGCCATGTAGCCCTCCGAGGTTAGTTTGAGGACTCAGCTTACGTGGCGGTTTTCCGTGCCACCTGACCGTTTCTGACGAAGCACGAGCAACGAGGCCGTTGCCGCGGCCCCGTCTTCAAGCGCTCTATTTGCAGCTGCCTTGGCTGACGATATTGATCTTCACGCCACGGCGCAGACTCTCGGCGAGGGTCGTGTTCAATGCGCGATGATAGTCCTTCAGCCACTTCTGGGCCACGTTGGACGGGCCGTGAACGGATGCATACACTGCGGACTTCTTGCTGGACTCGCTTGCCCGGCGTATGGTCCAGGTATCGCCGCCTTCGCGCGCCAGGACGACCCCGTCCTGGATGAATGGCAGGAGGCTGACCGCCACGATATCGTTGGGCGCCAACTTTTCAATCAGCTCCCTGCCATTCGCATCCTCGACCGGGGTCGGCTTGACGTATTCTTCGATCAGCCCGCCTTGTTTGGGGTAAAACTTGCAGGTGTCGTCATCGGCGACGGCCAGGTTGGCCGTCAGCGTTGCCAACAGGCCCAGCAAGATTCTTTGTTTCAGTAGCTTCTTCATCATGAGATCGCTCCGCATTAGTGTGAAAGGAAAAGAACGGGATGCCCGGCAAACAGGCCCAACGACTATAAGGCTCCGTTCGGCTCTTGGCTGGGATCCGGTCATAAACCGTCATGAAACGCCATGTCCGGTTTGTTTCTTTGCGGGATATTTTGAAGGCCCTACGCGGGCGAAGCAGGGGAGGGGATTTGGAGGAGGTTTCTGGATATTATATAAACGATATAAATCATACCAGCTTAAGCAGGCGTAGCTTGTGGATCAGCTGGACCACGTTGTGCACCTGCAGCTTGCGCATGACGTTTTCCCTGTGCTTGTCGACGGTCTTGGCCGACAGGTTCAGCTGGGCCGCGACATCGGTGCTGGCGTAGCCCTGGTAAATCAGTTGCACCGTCTGCAGCTCGCGCGCCGTCAACAGCTCGTTGCAGGTAGCGATCTGCTGCTGCACCGCGTCGCTGACCACCGTCTTGCCATCCATCACCTGCGCGATGCAGCGCAATAACTCCGGGCCGGAGCAATCCTTGAGCAGCACCGCATCCGCCCGGGCATCCCGCAACTGCTTGAGGACGATGCCCGAATGGGTGCCGGTCAGCGCGATCACTTTCAGCTCCGGGTAGCGCTGCTTGCAATATCCCAGCGTCGCCGACGATTCGCCCCCGGGCATGTGGTAGTCGAGTATCAGCAAATCGATCGCCTGTTGTTGCAGCGCCGGCTGCACCTGATCCAGGCTGGCGGCCTCGGCCACAACCCGCATGCCCTCCTGGCTGTCCAGCAGCAATTTCAGCCCCTGCCGGAATATGGTGTGGTCGTCTGCCAGCAGGATGTTCATAAAGATGACTATCGGAAACGGTGATAGAATAATGATAACATCTTCGGGGGCATCATTGTTTTCCAGATTCTTCACATCACGCCTGCCGGCGGTGCGCCTACGCGCTCTCTGGATGGCCTTGCTGTTGTGCTGCTGCGCCGCCCCCACGCCGGCCCAGGTGTGCGCCGAGCCCACCGGCGGGCAGACCGGCTTGCATGGATGCGTGCACGTCCTCGCGGATGCGCAGGCGGCCCAGGTCCTGACGGCGCTCGGCCTGCCCACGCTGGTTGGCGGCGAGTGGTACCGCATCGATTTATCCACCGTCGGCGGCAAGTATTTGCTCGACATCGGCATTCCGGATGCCTACCGCGTGCAGGTCTATCAGCAGCAGGGCGGGCAGGTGCGCAGCGTGCTGGCCCTCGGCGCCGCCAGCACCTATGCCGACCGGCCCGTCCAGCATCGCCGCCTGATGGCGCCGTTGTCGCTGGCGCCCGGCGCGGCCACGGTGTATGTGTATTACCACAGCCATGGCAAGATGTTGATGTCGGCACGCCTGTGGAATGCCGACCAGCTCAACGCCAGCGACACCGAGTCGCATCTGTTCAGCGGCCTGGTGGTTGGCATCATGCTGGCGATGGTGCCGGTTGCCGTGCTCGGTCTCGGCGGCCAGCGCGCGCTGGGCTACCGCATGTATGGCGCCATCGTGCTCACCAATATACTGTTCGTCGGCCAGGTCGAGGGATATAACTTCGCCTTCCTGTGGCCCGCCGCGCCAGCGTGGAATATGCTGGCTCCCGGAGCGCTGGGTGGACTGTCGCTGATGGCGCATATCGGCTTCGCCATGGATTTCATGCAGATGCGAACGCGCATGCCGCGGCTGCTCCGCTGGCACAGGGTGCTGCTCGCGGTATGCGCGCTGACGGTCGCCGCGCACCTGCTCTACGAACTCGATACGCTGCTGACGATACAAATGCTGGCCTACTCGGGATTTGGCTGCGTGGTCGCGTTCATCGGCGTGCGCCAGCGCATCGAAGCGGCGCGCTTTTATTTGCTGGGCACGTCGATCTTGATGCTCATCCCCCTGATCCTGTTTGTCTTCGTCGTTCTGGGCGTGCGGCTGGTGCCGTTGTTTTCCGTGCTGTCCTTCCCGAAATTCGGCGGCTTGGTCGAGACGCTGCTGTTCGGCGCGGCCGTCGTCAGCCAGTTCCAGAAGTTCAATGCGCGCCAGGCCGAGAGCCGCCTGCTGCGCCTGGCGGAGGCCGAGCAGCTGCTGCTGGCCGAACAAACCAAGCTGGCGGCCCTGGAGCAAGCCAACGAGCGCCTGCTGCGCCTGGCGACGGCCAGCCACGACATCGCCCAGCCGCTGGCCTCGCTGCGGCTGGCGTTCAGCGCGCTGGCGCCGCAGCAAGGCCCGATCGCCGAGCATATCGACACCACGCTGGCCTATGCGCAGTCCCTGCTCAAGGACCTCATTGAGCAGGCGCGGCAGGACCAGCGCCTGCCCGAGCCCATCGTGCTCACCTCCATGTTCGGGCAGCTGGGGCAAGCCTTCCAGGCGGAGGCCAGCGTCAAGGGCTTGCGCCTGTCGGTGCGCGCCAGCGACGTGCGGGTGACAGGCTCGTCGCTGCTGCTGTACCGCATCCTTGCCAACCTGCTGGCCAACGCCGTGCGCCACACGTCCAGCGGGCGCATCGTGCTCGGCACGCGGCGCCGTCCCGGCGGCGTCGAGATCCAGCTGTTCGACACCGGGCCTGGCATTCCCGCGCCGGCCCGCGAGCGGCTGTTGCAGCCGTTTGAGCAGGGCGGCCAGGGCGAGGGCTTCGGCCTCGGCCTGTTCATCGTCAAGAACCTCTGCCAGCAGTGCGGCTATGCGCTGCGCATCGCGTCCACGCCGGGACGCGGCAGTTGCTTCGCCGTTTTCATCCCCTCAACGTTGATGTGTTGACAAAAAATACGGTGATTTCCGTATTTCCCCGCTGACCGGCGGTGACTACAGTGGCTGGGCCGATGGCGAACACCGCCATCCCACATCAACCACCGGGGAAACCGTCATGCAATCTTCCATCAAACCCATGTTGTACGCGCTGGCCTTCGCCGCCGGCTGCGGCGCGCCGCCGGCATTCGCCGACACCATCACCTTCGACAACGCCGACCTGGCCAGTGTCGCCGTGCGGCCGACCATCTTCACCACCCAGGGCTTCGTCTTCACCGCGATAGACTACGAGCTGATCGGCGGCGGCGTCCAGCCGTATAGCAACGGCACCAATGTGCTGAAATTCGCGCCGCACGACATCGTCTCCCACACCGAGATCAACGCGGTCACGTTCCGCCGCCAGGACGCCGCGCTGTTCAACCTCAACAGCCTGGAATTTTCGCCGGGCGACTACGCCGGCAACGACGTCAAGATGGGCATCAAGGGCGTGTTTGCCGATGGCTCGACTGTTTCGGGCTTCGTGCAGGCGCACAACGGCGGGGGCTTGACGCCGGTCGACTTCGAAGGCTGGACCAATCTGGCGTCGGTCGTCCTCACCGGCAATCTGCTGAGCCAGAGCTACGTCCAGGTGGACAACATCAATGTGACGGCGGTGCCGGAGCCGGCCAGCTACGCGATGCTGTGCGCCGGCCTGGGCTTGCTCGGCATCGTCGGACGACGCGCCAAGCGCGCATGAAGTCATCACCGCGTACGCCCGGATTGGCGTCCTCATCTGCTGTTCCAACCTGGAGAATTTAAAATGAAGCACTACAAAAAACTGAGCACCATCGCTGCCGCGCTGGTCCTGGCCGCCACCGCCTTGCCAGCCATGGCCGGCACGCCCCTGGCCGGGCGCGACCAGTCCTTCCACGCGGTCTCGGCCAACGATGCGAACGCCGTCTACCTGTACGACGCCGATTACGACATCACCTGGCTGCGCACCACCACCGGCGCCAATGTGATGACCTTCACCCAGGCCAACAGTTGGGCCAGCCTCAACTGGGGCGGTTTAACCGGATGGCATCTGCCGTCCGCAGGCAGCGTGTACGATTCCGATTACTATCCCAGCACCGTCAAGGGCATAGGTTCCGATGCGGCGCACTTGTACTACGATATCCTGGGCAGCCAGCCTGCGTTCGATCATGACGGCAATCCGCAGACGGGCACGCATCTTCAAGGACCGTTCGGCGGCGCCGACGGCGTTCCCGCGATGGTCTGGTTGTCCGGCGCGCATGCGACACACGGCGACTACGCCTACGCCTTCAGCTTCTTCGCGGGCATCAATGCCGAAGGTCCGCAGACCGGGCTGATCGGCGCCATGGCGGTGCGCAACGGCGACGTGCTGGCGGTGCCGGAGCCTGAAACCTACGCCATGCTGCTCGGCGGCCTGGCGCTGGTAGGGTGCGTGGCGCGCAAACGCAAGGCGCATGCGCCCACGGCGGCCTGATCGTACTTGGTAAAGAAATCCGCTGTTCCTCATGGGAGCGGCGGATTTTTTTATCTTCGGCTGCGTTACTGTATCTGGCCAAATACTGACTTGGTTCGGATAGATTGCAGTTCGGTCTTGAGCCATGCGCTGCTGGGCATGGGCTGCGCCGTGCCGCATCTCACCAGGTAGTCCTTGCCGGTCATGCTGCTGGTGCTGGCAGCCAGCGCAATGAACTGTTCCGTTCCTTCGACCTTCTTCTTGTCGATGAGGTAGTTCAGCTTGCTCGTCAGATGCGCCTTGGCTTCGGCCGAGCTATACCAGCTGCCGTTGCGGTTGAACTGGCAGCCCGAGCTGCCCAGGCGGTTCAACAGCGCGTCGATTTCCGCACGTGATGCGGCCGGCAATTCGGCGGCCATGCTGGATGACATCGCTAACACCAGCAGCGGGATGGCGAAACGTAATTTCATACTTCACTCCTAGGCTACACAAGATCCCCAATAGTACGCGGATCAAACCATCTGCTCTCGCACATAACGCGCCGGCGGCAGGCCGACATGGCGGCTGAAGGCGACGCTGAACGCGCTGGCCGATCCGTAGCCGACGCGCTCGGCAACCTCGGCAATGCCTGCCTCTTGCTGCCGCAGCAGGTTCTTCGCCAGCGCCATGCGCCAAGTGAGCAGATACGCCATCGGCGCCACACCCATTGCGCGGCTGAAGCGCTCGAAGAAGGTCGAGCGCGACAGGGCTGCTTCCTTCGCCAGTTGCGCCACCGTCCACGGCATGGCCATGTCTTCGTGCATGCGTCGTATCGCGACGGCGAGGCGCTCGTCGGCCAGGCCGCGCAGCAGGCCCGGCGACGTGGCCGTCCCCGCTGCGGATCGCAGCGCTTCGATCAGCAGCACCTCCAGCAGCCGCGCCAGTATCACCTCGCGCGCCGGCCTTGCCGCCCGCGATTCGTCTCCCACCAACTGCACAATGGTGGACAGCCGCGGCTCGCCGCGCACATGCACCAGTTGCGGCAGCAGTGAAACCAGCAAGGCCGCATCGGGCGAGCCGAAGGTGCAGTAGCCCACCAGCAGTTGCGTGTCGGCCGGCGCGTCTTGCGGGCCGTGGCGGAACGCGCCGTTTGGCAACTGGACGGGCGGGGTATCCGGCTGCTTCGCTGGCGGCGGCTTCATGCTGGTCATCGTGAAGCCGTATGCCGACGGGATCAGCACGAAGTCGCCTTGTTGCAATGGGATCGGCTGCTGTCCATGGACCTTCAGGCGGCACGCACCTTCAAGGATCACGCAGTAGAAGGGCTGTCCGGATTCCGAACGCCGCACGCGCCAGGAACCCGCGGCGCTGACGACCTTGGAGAACCGGGCCTGCGGCTGCAGCAGCGCGACGACCTCGGCGAGCGGATCTATCATATCTGGACTATCGCTAATTAAATGTGGACTCCTGATTGTAGCAAGTCCGATGGGGGCGAACTATAGTTGGTCTACTGAAAACCACTCAACAGGAGTCGCCATGAAAACCGTCCTCATCACCGGATGCTCATCCGGTTTCGGCCTCGAAACCGCCCGCTACTTCCTCGACCGCGATTGGAAGGTCATCGCCACCATGCGTGCGCCACGCGAGGACGTGCTGCCGCGTTCCGAACACCTGCGCGTGATCGCGCTCGATGTCACCGATGCCGACAGCGTCCGCCGCGCGGTGGAGGCGGCGGGGCCGGTCGACGTGCTGGTCAACAATGCGGGGATAGGCGTGCTGGGCGCGCTGGAGGGCATCCCGATGGCCACCGCGCGCGCTGTCTTCGAAACGAACACGCTCGGCGCCATCGCGATGGCCCAGGCGGTGCTGCCGCAGTTCAGGCTGCGGCGGGCGGGTGTGGTCATCAACGTGACGTCGAGCGTGACCTTGATGCCGCTGCCTTTGTTGTCGGTGTACACGGCGAGCAAGGCTGCGGTGAATGCGTTCACCGAGTCGCTCGCGCTGGAGCTGCAGCAATTCAATGTGCGGGTGCACCTGGTGCTGCCGGGACGTGCGCCAAGCACGAGATTTGGCGAGAACGCTAAAGCGCGGATGGAGGATGCGATTCCCGAGGCCTACGCCGGCCTGGCGAAGAGCGTCTTCGAGGCGTGGGGTCTATCGGCGGAGGTCACGCACGCAGCGGACGTGGCGCAAGCGGTATGGCGCGCGGCGAACGATCCGTCCTGTCCGCTGCGCCAGGCGGCGGGCGCCGATGCCGTCGCGCTGCTTGCGCCGGATTGAATCGGCGCGGTCCGATATCAGGCCGCAGCCGACCCGGCAGCTTCCTCATCCTGCCGGTACTTGATGCACCAATCGACAAAGCTGCGCAACGCGGCCGACATGTGCTTGCGGCTTGGGTAGTACAAATAGAAGCCCGGCATGGCCGGGCACCAGTCCTCGAACAGGCGCACCAGTCTTCCCTGGCGAATATCCTCGTCCGCATAGGACTCATGCACGAAGGCCATGCCGACGCCATCCCTTGCCGCATCCAGCATGATCTCGTCATCGTCCAGCACCAGCGGGCCGTCGACGCTGACGGTCAGGTTCTTGCCGTCGCGTTCGAACTCCCACGAGTAGATCACGCCGCTCGGGAAGCGGCGGCCGATGCAGGGCAGGCCGCGCAAGTCGAGCGGGTTGGTGGGGCGTCCATGCACCTCCAGAAATTCCGGCGCCGCCACCACCGCGAAGCGTTGCGCCGCACCGATCGGCACGGCGATCATGTCCAACGCCAGGCTCTCGCCGAAGCGCACGCCGGCGTCGTAGCCCTGCGCCACGATGTCGACCAGCTGGTCGTCGGTGATGACTTCGATCTTCACGCCCGGATGCACCTTCAGGAAGCCGCTCAGCATCGGCGCCAGCAGCAGCCTGGCCGCAGGGCGCGGCACGTTCAGCCGCAGCGTGCCCTGGACCGTATCGCGGAAACCGTTGATTTCGTCGAGCGCCTGTTCCAGGTCTTGTATTACGCCGCTGACTCGTGCGAACAAGTGCTGACCCGCCTCGGTGGGCACGACGCTGCGCGTGGTGCGGTTCAGCAGGCGTATGCCCAGCCTGGCCTCCAGCGCGCGCATGGCGTGGCTCAGCGATGAGGCGGTGACGTTGCGTTCTTCGGCGGCTTTGCGGAAGCTGCGGTGGCGCGCGACGGCGACAAATATTTCCAACTCGTTGAGGTCGTGCCGCATAGGGTGTATTACTGAATTCCGTTCATTGGTTCAAGTGGTTTCCTGACGATTGTATAGATGATAGAGCAAACGTATCATTTTCACCATTGATCACGAACGGAGCAAAGAATGAAACAGCGGAAATTAGGTAGTGGTGGTTTGCAGGTATCGGCCATCGGCCTGGGTTGCATGGGCATGAGCTTCGCCTACGGCGGCGGCGACGATGCGGCATCCATCCGGACCATGGAACGCGCCGTTGACCTGGGCGTGACCTTCTTCGACACGGCCGAAGTCTACGGCCCTTACACCAACGAGGAACTGGTCGGCAAGGCGCTGCGCAGCGTGCGCAACAAGGTGCAGATCGCCACCAAGTTCGGCTTCCGCATCCTGCCGCACGGCCACGGCGTGCAGCGCATGGCCGGCGTCGACAGCCGCCCCGAACATATACGCGAAGCGGTGCACGGCTCGCTGCAGCGCCTCGGCATCGACACCATCGACCTGCTGTACCAGCACCGCCCCGATCCAGCGGTCCCGGTCGAGGACGTGGTCGGCGTGATGGCCGAGCTGGTTCGCGAAGGCAAGGTGCGCCACCTGGGCCTGTCCGAAGTGTCGGCCGCCACGGTGCGCCGCGCCCATGCCGTGCATCCGATCGCCGCCGTGCAAAGCGAATACTCGCTGTGGAGCCGCGACCCCGAGGGCAATGTGCTGCCGGTCTGCCGCGAGCTGGGTATCGGCTTCGTGCCATACAGCCCGCTGGGCCGCGGCTTCCTGACCGGCGCGATGACCTCCACCGAGGGCCTGGCGCAGGATGATTTCCGCCGTACGCTGCCGCGCTTCCAGGACGAGGCCATGCGCAGCAACCTGACGCTGATCGGCCAACTGCAGCAGCTGGGCGCAGGCCGCGGCATCACGCTGGCGCAACTGGCGCTGGCCTGGCTGCTGCAGCAGGACGAGCACATCGTGCCGATCCCGGGCGCACGCCAGATCCGCCACCTGGAGGAGAACGCCGCCGCCGCCGCAGTGACGCTGGGCGCGGCCGAGCTGGCCGTGCTCGACGCCATCTTCGTTGGCGACAGCGTGCACGGTGCGCGCTACGCCCAGGGCGATCTGGCCCTGCTCGAACGCTAAACCCGGCATCCGCCTTGCCCGCGAGCTGTGATTCCATACCAGAGGGCATGATGGCGACGCCGCGCGGATGGCGTCTGCTATCATCGCCCGATGAACAAGAAACTCCTCTCCGTTGCCGCCATCGCCGGCGTGCTGGGCTTGCTTAATCTGATGAGCCACGCCGAGCAGCGCGGCCAGGCGCCGTTCAAGGCGCTGGTCAGCCCGGCCACCTGCGCGCAACCGCAGTGGCCGGACGAGGCGCGTCGCTATGAGATCGAAGGCGTGACGACGATACGCTTCCGCATCGGCGAGGACGGCAAGGTCGTGCATCCGGAAGTGTCCAAAAGCAGCGGCTGGAAAATCCTCGACGATGCCGCCATCAACGGCATTTCGCGCTGCGTGTTCCAGCCCCGGCTGGACGAGGCCAGGGACGGCACGTCGTTCCCGATGCAGTACGTATGGCAGTTCAGCGACGGTCCGGTGATCCGCCCCATGCTGGTGGCCGGCAGCTGCCAGCCGTCCGAGCGCTTCCAGACATTCAGGGATGCCGACCGCCGGCCCAGCGGCAGCGACGGCATCCTGTTGCGCTTCCTGGTGAACAGCGACGGTGCGCCGATCCGCGTGGTCGCCGAGCCCAACGGCCAGGCGCCGGACGTGGTGGAGCAGGCGGCCGCCTATCTGCAGGGTTGCCGCTTCGCGATCGATCCCCGGCTGCCCGGCCAACATACGGATACGGCTTTCGGCCGCGTGCTGCTCAGGCTGTAATTGATGGTTGCATAACAATACTCTGTGCTATTCTTTGTGCATGATGCAATGTAGCCTGAGATGCAATTTTCTGAGCCTGCTAGCCGGCTG
The DNA here is from genome assembly GCF_001758795.1 of Duganella sp. HH101. Lineage (NCBI taxonomy): Bacteria > Pseudomonadati > Pseudomonadota > Betaproteobacteria > Burkholderiales > Oxalobacteraceae > Duganella > Duganella sp. HH101. The sequence continues at coordinate 47,210 of NZ_LRON01000005.1, forward strand.
CGTGCTGGCTTGGTCCGCATGGGCGGCCCGCGCCGAACCCATGCGTGTCGCCTATCCTCAGCCGCAGATCGAGCTGGACCGGGGCTACTTCGTCAAGATGCTGGAACTGGCGATGAGCAAGTCCCGCGTCGACTACAAACTGCAGTCCTGGGATGTGAAGGCGATCAAGGGCCGCGCCGTGCACGAGCTGGCCTACGGCAGCAATGTCGACGTGATCTGGGCCATGACGACCCGCGAGCGCGAGCAGCAACTGCTGCCGGTGCGCATCCCGCTGGACATGGGCCTGGCCGGCTGGCGCATCGGCGCCATCAATGCGCAGGACCGCGCCAAATTCGAGGCCGTGCGCACGCTCGACCAGCTGCGGCAATTCAAGATCGGGCAAGGCTACGACTGGGCCGATACCACGGTGCTCAAGGCCAGCGGCCTGGACGTGGTGACGGGCGCCACCGCTGAGAACCTGCATGCCATGCTGGCCGTGAAGCGCTTCGATTATTTCCCTCGTTCGATACGTCAGGTCTGGGGCGAGGTGGAGCAGCATGCGGCGCAAGGGGAGGTGGTGGAGATGACGCTGGCGCTGCACTATCCGGCGGCGGTGTACTTCTTCGTCAACAAGAACAACCCGGCCTTGGCGGCCGCGCTGGAGGCGGGCTTGCGGCAGGCGCGCAAGGACGGCTCGTTCGACAAACTGTTCCGCTCATATAACACCGACTTCATCCGCCGCGCAGACCTGAGCCATCGCGTGGTGCTGGAACTGCCGAATCCCGACCTGCCCGCTGAAACGCCGTTGCAGCAAAAGGATTTGTGGTACTGGCCTTCGCACCGCTAGGGGGCGACTAGCGCAGGTCGGCGGCGCGGCGCTTGTCCGGTTCCGACAGCACGCGGGCGATCACCGGCAGCGGCACGCCTGCATCTTCGAGGAAAGTGGCAGCCGCCTCGCGGCCGGCGGTTTCCAGCAGGGCCAGGCCGGCGTTGACGGCGATGGCCTTGGCGCGGTCTGGACGCGAACGACGTTCTATTTGCATGGGCGACTCCCGTGACGATAAACAGTAGCGCCCAAGCGTAGCACAAAAGCCCGCCGTGTACTCAATTTGACAACGTTCAGGCCGTCTTCTGGTGGAAGCCGCCGCGCATGGCGCTGGCGCTGTGGATGGCGTTGAGTATCTCGTCGAGGCTGGATGGCTTGGTGATATGCTGGTCGAAGCCCACGCTGCGGGTGCGTGCCAGCGTGGCCGGATCGTCCCAGGCGGTGAAGGCGATCAGCGCCACGTCCTGGAACGCCGGCATCGCCCGCAATGCCGTCGCCACCTGGTAGCCGTCCATGCCGGGCATGCCCAGGTCCAGCAAGACCACATCGGGCATGAAAGCCATGGCCGTTTGCAAGCCTTCGGCGCCGGAGTAGGCCACCGCCGTCTTGTAGTTGTACAAACCGAGCAGCTCCGCTGCGATATCGGCCGCCGCGTCGTTATCGTCGACGATCAGGATGCGTGGGGGTATGGTGGGCTGGTCCATGATGTTGAACGAAAAAGTAAGCAACGATGACGGTTGCTGGTCGTTCGGCTGGGTCCGGGCCGGGGGGCTAAGGGTGCCGCGGTTTTGGGCACTTAGTTACGGAATGCAATTGGCAGTTCCTGCGATAAATTATAGCCCACTTGTGCGGCGATTGCGCGGCTTGAAGAAACGGCGAACGTCACTAAATTAACTGGATACACACAAAAGGATAGAACATGACGACTACTGAAAAAGCCATCCTGGCCGGCGGATGTTTCTGGGGCGTGCAGGACCTGGTGCGCAAATACCCGGGCGTGCTGGCAACGCGGGTGGGCTACAGCGGCGGCGATGTGCCCAACGCCACCTATCGCAACCACGGCACCCATGCCGAGGCGCTGGAAATCATCTTCGATCCGGCCGTCATCAGCTACCGCAAGATCCTGGAATTCTTCTTCCAGATCCACGATCCGAGCACCCGCAACCGGCAGGGTAACGACATCGGCACGAGTTATCGGTCGGCAATCTACTACACCAGCGAGCAACAGAAAGCGACGGCCGAGGACACCATCGCCGACGTCAACGCTTCCGGCCTGTGGCCGGGCAAAGTCGTCACCGAAGTGGTGCCGGCGGGGCCGTTCTGGGAAGCGGAACCGGAGCATCAGGACTATCTGCAGCGCATTCCCAACGGCTACACCTGCCATTTCATCCGGCCGGACTGGCAGTTGCCCAAGCGCTGAGCTCAAATAAATCTGCCATGTAAACAATAACTTATCAACCGGAAGGTATTCGGAAGGCAGGTTTTGCGACCTGCCGCTACAGTGGACTCATGTTTCATCTCTATTCGTTAGGACGTACCATGAGTCAATTATTTACAGCAGTGTATGAAGTCACCAGCGCGGGCGAAGGCCGTCCCACTTTGCGCCTGAACCTGGTCGTGAACGCCCACAACGACAGCGTGATCGGCCATGCGCGGGTGGCGTTCGACGGCGGCGAAAGCGCCGGCATTTCGGTGCGCGGGCACCACACCGAGATCGAGGGCGAGCATCCCTTGCAAGCCATCGTGCTGGCCGGCCTGCCGGCGATTTTCCCGACCGTGGAAGAAGAGCCGAGCGCGTTCCAGTTGTTGATGGTGTTGCCCACCGCCGCGCGGGATGGGCAGGTTTGCTACAAGATGAGTTTTGGCGCACAGCAACAAGCACGCATCGTCGAAGTCCGTGACGGCGTCGCGCGCGCGGTTTTACCGGAACTGGCCACCGGCACCTGACCCGTACCACTTCGCATCAGCCGAAAATTGGTATTCGTCAAATAACACAATGTTCAATTTGAGACATTCGAAAGTCCGGTCGCTGGGGGCCGGATTTTCTGCTTTTGCTGGTTAGTGTGTGCTCACTATCTCTTTCAAGTTCCATATCTATTCTTGCTGCAATTACTCTTCCTATTTTGAAACTGGTATGTGATTGGATGTAATAAAACAAAACCACTTGACTACCAATTTTTTAAGCTCCATCCTGAAAAAATAATAAAAGCATAGATTCACCAACCCAGGAGGAGAAAGCATGGAACGTGCAGTCAAGGGAAATGCGGCCGTACTCGGCCTTATCGCCAGCATGCTGGCGGCTTGCGGTGGAGGCAGCGACGGCTCCACCACCGCCACACCACAAATGAAACTGCTGGGCGGCGTACAAACCGCCGCCGCAGCCGCCGATTGCCCGGCATGGTCGTCCAGCGCGATCTACACCGTCGGCATGTGCGTGACCTACAACGGCAACACCTACAAAGCCAAATGGTGGACGCAAAATAACGTCCCAGGCACCGAGGAATGGGGACCATGGGCGCTGCAAGCCGTGACGCCTACCCCAACGCCTACACCGACGCCGACACCTACCCCAACGCCGACGCCTACCCCAACTCCGACGCCTACCCCAACTCCGACGCCAACGCCGACGCCAACGCCAACGCCAACGCCAACGCCAACGCCAACGCCAACGCCAACGCCGACCCCTACGCCAGTCGGCGGCCGCGAAATCGGCTCCTACTTCGCGCAGTGGGGCGTGTATGGCCGCAGCTACGAAGTGGCCGACATCCACACCACCAAGACCCCGGTCAATGGCGTGCAGACCAGCGTGGCCGACCAGCTCACCTTCATCAACTACGCCTTCGGCAACACCTATGCCAAGAACGGCGGCTATGAATGCGACATGGTCACGCGCGCCGAAGTGGGCAACGACACGCCGACCTCGCCGCAAGCCGGCACCGGCGGCGACGCCTACGCCGACTACCAACGCCAGCCTGTCCGCACCGTGGACGGCAAGACCGTGCCATGGGACGCTCCGCTGACCGGCAACTTCCTGCAACTGAAGCTGCTCAAAGCCGCGCACCCGAACCTGAAGGTGTTCATCTCGCTGGGCGGCTGGACCTGGTCGAAGAACTTCTCCGCTGCGGCCAAGACCGACGCGCTGCGCAAGCAGCTGGCCAAGTCCTGCGTGAAGATGTTTATCGCCGGCGACTTGCCGGTGCAGGATGGCCGTGGCGGCGCAGGCTCCGCCAAGGGCGTGTTTGACGGCATCGACATCGACTGGGAATACCCGGGCGGTGGCGGCCAGCCATACAACACGGTCGACGCGGTCAACGACAAGCATAACTTCACACTGCTGATGGCGGAGTTCCGCGCGCAACTGGATGCGCAGGGCGCCATCGACGGCAAGCGTTATGCGCTGACGGCCGCCATCGGCGCCGGCACCGAGAAGATCGCCCAGACCGAACCGGCCTTGTATTCGCAGTACATGGACTGGGTCAACCTGATGACCTACGACTTCCACGGCGGCTGGGAGAGCACCACCAACTTCCACTCGCCGCTGTACCACGATCCGGCCGATCCCGCGACCGGCGTCCTCGCCAAGTACAACACCAACGACGCTGTCACGGCGCTGGTGGCAGCCGGTATGCCGCGCAATAAGATCCTGCTCGGCGTGCCGTTCTACGGACGTGGATGGAAGGGCGTAGCCGCAGGACCGAACGCCAACGGCCTGTATCAAACCACCACCGGCGGCGCGGCCGGCACCTACGAAGCCGGCATCGACGACTACAAGGTATTGGTCAACAAGTCCGGCACGCGTTGGTACCATCCGCAGACCAAGCAGCTGTTCCTGTACACCGGCACCGGCGAATGGTGGAGCTACGACGATCCGACCGTGATCGCTACCAAGATGCAGTACATGAAGGACCAGGGCCTGCGCGGCGCCTTCTCGTGGGAGCTGGACGGCGACGCCAACGGCGCCCTGACCAGCGCCGTCTGGAAAGGACGCTAAGCCATGAAGCGCCATGCCGCTGTCCAAACCATCGGCGTCAGCGACGCATGGCGCAGCTGGATCGCCGAGAACCTGATCCTCGGCAGCCGGCCGGATACGCTGGCCGGCATCCTGATCCAGTCCGGCATCGGGGCGAGGGATGCGCACGCGGAGATCGCCTCCGCACTGCGCAGCCCTTACTTGCAGGGCGTATCGCGTCTGCATAACCGGCTGGCCAAGCGGGACTGGGTGCTGCGCATCCAGTCGCAATTGAACCGGCTGGCGCCGGCCGTGGTGCCGCGGCGGGAGCGCCTTTCCGCCGCGGAGTTCCTGGAGCAGCACTACCTGCGCAACCAGCCGGTGATCATCACCGGCATGCTGGAGGACTGCGCGGCCCGCAGCAAGTGGACGCTGGATTATCTCGGCAGCCAGTTGGGCGATCGCATGGTGGAAGTGCAGTTCGGCCGCAGCGCCGATCCGGACTACGAGATGAACAGCCTGTCCCACAAGCGCCGCATGCGTTTCGGCGAGTACGTGGCGCTGGTGCGCGACAGCGGCCATACCAACGATTTCTACATGACGGCCAATAACGACGGCCAGAATCGCGAGTCGCTGCAGGAGTTGATGGCCGACGCGCCACCGCTGACGGACTATCTGACGCCGGAAGGGCGGGGCTTTTTCTGGTTTGGTCCCGCCGGCACCATCACGCCGTTCCATCATGACCTGACCAACAACTTCATGATCCAGATCGCGGGACGCAAACGCGTGCGGCTGATCGCGCCTTGCGATACGCCCAAGTTGTACAACCAGCGTCACTGCTTTACTCCGGTCGATGGACGCAACATCGACCTGCAGCGTTTTCCGATGATGGCAGACGTGCCGGTCATCGACTGCGTGCTGGAACCGGGAGAAATCCTGTTCCTGCCCGTCGGTTGGTGGCACTTCGTCGAAGCGCTGGATATCACCATCACCATCTCTGCCACCCACTTCAAGTGGGACAACGATTTCTACAGCCATTACCCGAACAATCACGATTTCTAAAATACGGGAGACAAAATGCGACATAACCTTTTGATGCTGGCGCTGATCGGCAGCGCCGTTGCTGCCTGCGGCGGCGGTTCCGATCCCCAGAGCGCAACGCCTGCGCCTAAACTGCTGGGCGGCTTGCACACCGCAGCCGCAACCGCCGATTGCCCGGCATGGTCGTCCAGCGCGATCTACACTGCCGGCATGTGCGTGACCTATAGCGGCAATACCTACAAGGCCAAATGGTGGACCCAAAATAACGTGCCAGGCGCCGAGGAGTGGGGGCCATGGGCGCTGCAATCCGTGACGCCTACGCCTACCCCGACGCCAACGCCAACTCCAACGCCAACTCCAACGCCTACACCAACTCCAACTCCGACTCCGACTCCGACTCCGACTCCAACCCCGACGCCTACGCCGACACCAACTCCTACGCCGACGCCGGTCGCATGCCGGCCCGATGGCCTGACCTCGCCGGTGCCGAACGTGAACTACTGCGGCGTGTACGACGCCAACGGCCGCGAGAAACTGGCCAATGGCCTGAACCGCCGCATCGTCGGCTACTTCACCAGCTGGCGCACGGGCGCGAACAACACGCCGGCCTACCTGGTCAACAACATCCCGTGGGACAAAGTCACCCACATCAACTACGCCTTCGCCTCGGTGGACGCGAGCGCCAAGGTGCAACTGGGCACCGGCGCCAACAACCCCGACACCGGCCTGACCTGGCCGACCATCCCCGCCGCCGCGATGGATCCGTCGCTGCCGTACAAGGGCCACTTCAACCTGCTGGCGCAGTACAAGAAGCGCTACCCCGGCGTGAAAGTGATGCTGTCCGTAGGCGGCTGGGCAGGCAGCGGCGGCTTCTACACCGCCACCACCAACGCAGACGGCTCGCTCAACACCACCGGCATCAACACGCTGGCCGACTCGATGGTGGCCGTGCTCCGTCAATACACCTTCTTCGACGGCATCGACATCGACTACGAGCACCCGACCACCAACAACGAAGCAGGCAACCCGCTCGACTTCGGCCTCTCCAAGCCACGCCTGGCGGGCCTGATGAAGAGCTACAACGTGCTGCTGAAAACCGTGCGCCAGAAGCTCGACACCGCAGCCGTCGCCGACAACAAGTACTACATGCTGACCATCGCCGGCTCGGCATCGGGCTGGATACTGCGCGGCGAGGAAAACCTCTCCGGCCTGCAGTACCTCGACTACGCCAGCCTGATGTCCTATGACCTGCACGGCGGCTGGAACCAGTACGTCGGCCCGAACGCCGCGCTGTTCGATGATGGCAACGACGCCGAACTCCGCGCCGGCAACGCCTACTCGTACGGCGGCATCGGCTACCTGAACGTCGACTGGGCATACCGCTACTACCGTGGCGCACTGCAGGCCGGCCGCATCAACGTCGGCGTGCCGTACTACACGCGCGGCTGGAAGGATGTCACCGGCGGCACCAATGGCTTGTGGGGCACCACGCCGCTGGTGAACGACACCGTCACCTGCGCCGGCGTCAAAACCTGCGGCACCGGCGCGGTCGGCATCGACAACGTCTGGTATGACCTCGATACCAACGGCAAGCCTGTACCAGGCGGCGGCAATCCGCTGTGGCATGCGCTCAACCTGCAAAACGCCATCGTGCCGGACTACCTGGATGTCTATGGCGTCACCGAGAAAACCATCACCGGCACCTACACCGCCAACTACAGCGCCACCATGGCCGCGCCGTGGCTGTGGAACGCCACCCGCAAAGTCTTCATCTCCACCGAGACGGCGCAATCGATGGCAGCCAAGACCCAGTACGTGATCGACCAGGGCATCGGCGGCATCATGATCTGGGAACTGGCAGGCGACTACGCCTGGGACGCCAGCAAGAACGGCGGCAAAGGCGAGTACTTCATGGGCTACACGCTGACGACCAACATCTACAACGCCTTCAAGACCGCCAGCCCTTACGGCGCGTTGCGTGCGGAATCGCCGATCCCGGCCAGCAGCGCCAAGGTGTCCATCACTCTGGGCGGCTGGAAGCTCGGCGACAGCAACTACCCGATCAACCCTGTGATGACGCTGACAAACAACACCACCGTCACCATCCCGGGCGGCTCGGTGGTGGAGTTCGACTATCCGGTATCGGCGCCCGCCAACATGAGCGACCAATCGGGTTACGGCCTGACCGTCACCAAGGCCGGCTACACGGGGCCGAACAACATCGGCGGCTTCAAGGCCAACTTCAACCACGCCAAGTTCACCATCCCGACGTGGCAGTCGCTGGCGCCTGGCGCATCGGTGTCGCTGACGCTGAACTACTCGCTGCCGATTTCCGGGCCGTCCGCCTACGTGATCACCGTGAGCGGCGTGCGCTACGCCTTGAGCGACGAGTATCCCGGCCTGCCGGTCGCGTTGAAATAAGGGGATGCGATGAAATCAGTTCACAGCATCGCTGTGCTGAGCGCTTTGCTGCTGTCCGCCTGTGGCGGCGGCAGTGGCGGCGATCAGGCCAGCAGCACCGCGCCACGCGTGCTCTCCGGCGGCATCTCCACCGCCGCCGCCAGCGCATGCCCGGCATGGACCGCCACTGCGGTCTACACCACCGGCATGTGCGCGATCTACCAGGGCAAGCAGTACGAGGCCAAATGGTGGGTGCAGGGCACCGCGCCCAATCCGACCGATACCTGGGGGCCGTGGAAGTACATCGGCGAGGCCACCGATCCGCAACCGCCTGATCCAGGCACGCCGCAACCCGGCGGCGTGCCGACCAAGGCCCAGGCGGAGGCGCGCGAAGCGCAGCTGACCAACAACGACTTCTTCCGCACGGTGAAGGCGTCGATACGCACGCTGGACAACGCAGCGGTGGACGCGGTATCGCCCGGCGCTGCGGCCAACCCGGCCAACGTCAAGCGGGTGGAGCGCTTGCTGACGTCGGCCAAGTGGGACTACTACTTCGGCATCCGTGAGCCCAGCTACACGTACGGCCGCTTCCTGCAGGCGGTGGCCAAGTTCCCGGCGGTGTGCGGCGACTACACCGACGGCCGCGATGCGGACGCCATCTGCCGCCATACGCTGGCGACGATGTTCGCCCACTTTGCGCAGGAGACGGGCGACCACAACGCCAGCATCCCGCTGCCGCAGTGGCGCCAGGGCTTGAAGTATCTGCGCGAGATGGGTTGCGACGAAACCGGCACCAACTGCGGCTACAACGTCGAATGCGCGGACCCGGTGTTCAACACCGTCTGGACCTGCGGTAAGAACGCCGACGGCAGCTTCAAGAAGTACTACGGGCGCGGCGCCAAGCAGCTCTCGTACAACTACAACTACGGCCCGTTCTCGCAGGTGATGTACAACGGCGACCAGTCGGTGCTGCTGAAGAATCCCGACCTGGTGGCGTCGACCTGGCTGAACCTCGCCTCGGCGACGTTCTTCTTCGTCTACCCGCAACCGCCCAAGCCATCGATGCTGCATGTGCTGGACGGGACGTGGGTGCCGAATGCTGCGGACAAGGCGGCTGGTGCGGGCAACAACTTCGCTACCACCATCATGATCATCAACGCCGAATGCGGCACCGGCACGGAGAAGGCGGCAGCGCAGAACCGCATCGACTACTACAAGCAGTTCGCGGCGGATATCGGCTGGAACGTCGGCAGCGAGCAGCTGTCGTGTGCCAACATGCAGCGCTTCACGGGTTCCAGTTCGGCGGCCTACAACATCTATTGGGAGAAGAACTGGAACAGCGGCGGCGATTATCAGTGCCAGCTGGTGAGCTATCAAACGCCGTACAGCGCCCTCATCGCCGGCAACTACACCAAGTGCGTGGAGAAGAACTGGAATGTGACGCTCAAATGATGCTCAAATGATGCTCAAGTGATGCGATGGCATACAATGGTCTGGCCGACAGCACAGGGAGGCCGACCATGCCTATGCACTATCTGCGTGCCTTAACCAGCCCGCAACGCACCGATATCAGCAACCGCCGCCTTGGCCGTTCGCTGGCCTTCGTGGCCGGCGCGGTCAATGCCGGCGGTTTTTTCGCAGTGGGACAGTACACGTCGCACATGACGGGCATCGTCTCCTCGCTGGCCGACAACGCCGCGCTGGGCGAGGTGCGCCTTCTCGCGGCGGGCGTGGTGTCGCTGCTGGCCTTTGTGCTTGGCGCTGCGGTTTCCGCGATCCTCATCAACTGGGGGCGGCGGCGCGGCGCGCAAAGCCAGTACGCGCTGCCGCTGATCGTGGAGGCGGCGCTGCTGCTGTGCTTTGGTTTGATGGGCGCCCGCCTGGACGCTTCCGGCCAGATATCGGCCATCGTCGCCTTGCTGTGCTTTGTCATGGGGCTACAGAACGCCATCGTCACCAAGGTATCGCGTGCCGAGATCCGCACCACCCATGTCACCGGCCTGGTGACGGACATCGGCATCGAACTGGGTAAGCTGTTTTTCTGGAACGGCGATTCGGCGGACAAGGTCGTCGCAGACCGGGGCAAGCTGCGCTTGCTGGGCTCCTTGCTGGCGATGTTCCTGCTGGGCGGCCTTGCCGGCGCCTTCGGCTTCAAATACCTGGGCTTCATCGTCACCGTGCCGCTGGCGTTGGCGCTGCTGTCGCTGGCGATTATTCCGGTGTTTGACGATTTTCACGCGCGCGGGCGAAATACTCCCTGACGTAGCGCTTGGGGACTTCGACAAATCCATAGTGCTCATAAAACAGGTGCGCAAGCGGCCGGCGCATGCTGCTTGAGAGTTCCGTATGACTGCAGCAGCGCGCCACTGCTTCCTGCTCGGCGCGTCGAATAAGGGCGGTGCCGGCGCCGCTGCGGCGGATTTTTTCGTCGACGACGAAGGCGCTGATCACCGCATACTGCGCCGTCGTGTTCAGCGGCAGCACGTAGTTTTGCGTCACCACGCCGATGGCCGCGCCATCGTCGACGGCAACCCAGCAATCGGCATCGCGGCTGTTGAATTCATCCCAGCGCTGTTCGAGATCGGCAATGGTGTTGGGATAACCGAGCTGGAAGAACAACTCGGCGAGGCGGGGCAGGTCGGTGATGACGGCTTTTCGAATGATCATATTGTGCACGGTAAGGCACGGGGACGGCCGCCCCCGTGCGGATAAAGAAATCAAAAAGCGTGGCGCAGGCCGACGTTGAATTCGCGGGTGCCAGCCACCGCGCCGGCCTGTCCGGCCGCAGGCAGCGTGGCGCTGTAGGTATGATAAGCGGCGCCATTCTTGTTGGTCATGCGCGCAGCCGACAGGTAGGCGATGGTGCGCTTGGACATATCGTAGGTCCAGGTCACTGCGATTTGATGCGCATCCTTGTCGGCGCTGCTCTTGTCGTCCTTGCGGATATAGCTCGCCAGCAGCGTGTGGGCGCCGAACGGGATCGATGCGCCGAGCAGCAGGTCGCGATTGTCGGTGCTGCCGCTTCCCTTGTTGCTGCCGTAGATGACGATCGCCTTCAGCACCTGGAAGTTGTAGCTGCCGCTGAGGACATAGTTGGTCGCCTTGTCGCTGGCGGTGGCGTTGTTCAGCGTGTTGTAACCGGCCTTGAACAGCACAGGGCCGCCGGCATACGTGATGGACGCGCCGATGTCGCGCGAGGCGGCGTTGTTGCCGGCCACTTCACCGAATCCATACAGCACGTCGGCGGTGACGCCGCCGACGGTGGGCGTCGTGTATTTGACTGCGTTGTTGATGCGCTTGCCGTTGGTGGCGAACAGATTGCTGCCCGCGCCGGCAAAGCCGTCGTCCATCGGCTCCACCAGTTTCCACGCCAGGTATTCCGGTCCGTATTGGCGGCCCAGCGTGATCGCGCCCAGCGTACTGCTCTTGATGCCGACGAAGGCCTGGCGGCCGAACAGCAGGCCGCCCTGGTCGGACGCGCCGGTGTCGGCCAGGATGCCCGATTCCAGCGTGAAGATGGCCGACAGGCCGTTGCCCAGGTCTTCGGCGCCCTTGAAGCCGATACGGCTGCCTTGCAGCGTCCCGCTTTGCATCTTGGTGTCGTTGCCGTTGAAGCCAGAGCTGCCGGCGGTGGCGCCGGAGACGGTGGCGACGCCCACATCCAGCACGCCGTAGATGGCGACGTTCGATTGCGCCAGCGCGGCGCCGGCGCAGCCCGCGCATAGCGCCGCGGCCAGGAGTTGTTTGTTCATTCCGTTGATTCCCGATGAGAGTAGAAGAGGTGCCCATGCCAGGCCCGATGCCTGAGCGCCGAAGCTTAATCGCCGATTATTACAAGATCGTGACGTCTAGACGACTAAATATCGAGATCAAAATAAAAATACAGACATCTAGATGTCATTGAGCCGTCATATTCGGTGGCTAAGATGGCGCTCTCGTTCAACTTTCTGGAGCTGCAGATGTCCGTCTCAACTATTCGCAAGTCGCTCGCCGCCGTCCTGTCCATGGGCGCGCTGGCGGCGCATGCCGACACCACGCTGACCGTGTACACCGCGCTGGAGGCGGACCAGCTGAAAGCCTATCAAGCGAAATTCGAAGCCGACAATCCGGACGTCAAGCTCAAATGGGTGCGCGATTCGCACGGCATCATCGCCGCCAGGCTGCTGGCCGAAAAAGCCGCGCCGCAGGCCGACGTGGTGATGGGCGTGGCCGCCACCGCGCTGCTGTTGCTGGACAAGGAAGGCATGCTGCAACCGTATGCGCCCAAGGATGTCGACAAGCTGTCCAAGCGCTATGTCGACAGCGCCGTGCCACCGAGCTGGGTGGGCATGGATGTGTGGGGCGCGGCGATCTGCTTCAACACGGTGGAAGCGGCCAAGCTGGGATTGAAGAAACCGGAATCGTGGAAGGATCTGCTCAAGCCGGAGTACAAGGGCAAGATCGTCATGCCGCATCCTGCTTCCAGCGGCACCGGCTATTTCGACGTGACCGCGTGGCTGTCGCTGTTCGGCGAAAAGGAGGGCTGGACTTTCATGGACAAGCTGCACGAGAACATCGCCCAGTACACGCACTCCGGTTCCAAGCCGTGTAAACAGGCGGCGGCCGGCGAATTCCCCGTCGGGATCTCGTTCGAGTACCGCGCCGCCAAGCTGAAGGAGGGCGGTGCGCCGCTGGACGTGGTGCTGCCGAAAGAGGGCCTGGGCTGGGACATCGAGGCGACCGCCATCCTCAAAGGCAGCAAGAACCAGGAAGCGGCGCGCAAGCTGGCCGATTGGTCGGCATCGCGGGCGGCCAATGAACTGTTTGCGAAAAACTTCGCCATCGTCGCGTATCCGGGCATTACCAAGCCGCACCCCGCCATCCCCGCCGGCTACGAAACGCTGCTGATCAAGCAGGATCTGAAATGGTCTGCGCGCGAGCGCGAACGCATCCTGGCCGAATGGACCCGTCGCTACGACGGCAAGGCAGAGCCGAAATAAGGGCAGGAACATGAAGCAGAGCGATTTCCCGTTGTCCGCGCCAGAACTCGCGTCGCCGCAGGCGGACTGGTTGCGCATTGAAGGCGTCAGCAAGCGTTTCGGCTCGGCCCTGGTGCTGGACCAGATCGACCTGACGATGCGGCGTGGCGAGTTCCTTTGCCTGCTTGGCCCCTCCGGCTGCGGCAAGACGACGCTGCTGCGGGTGATCGCCGGACTGGAGGCGCAGGATGGCGGGGTGGTCGTCATGGGCGGGCGGAATATCGGCATCCTGCCACCGGCCAAACGCGATTACGGCATTGTCTTCCAGTCGTACGCCTTGTTCCCCAACCTGACGGTGGCGGAGAACGTGGCATATGCATTGAAGCTGCCGCGCAAGGAGCGCTGCGCGCGCGTTGCGCAGCTGCTGCAGATGGTGGAACTGGACGGCAAGCAGGAGTACTATCCCGCACAACTGTCGGGTGGACAGCAGCAGCGCGTGGCATTGGCACGGGCGCTGGCGACGTCGCCCAGCCTTCTGCTGCTGGATGAACCCCTGTCCGCGCTGGATGCGCGGGTGCGCGACAATCTGCGGCAGGAGTTGCGGGCCTTGCAGCGCCGCCTGGGCATCACCGCCATCATGGTGACGCACGACCAGGAGGAGGCACTGGCGATAGCCGACACCATCGCCGTCATGTCGCATGGCCGCATCGAGCAGGCCGGAACGCCGGAGCAGGTCTACCGGGAACCGGCCACGCGCTTTGTCGCCGATTTTGTCGGCCGCGCCAACTGGCTGCCGGTGCGCCAGAACGAAGCTGGGCTTGTAACGGCGGGCGATCTGTCGTTTGGATTGAGCTTGCCGCTCGGGGCGCGCGCCGCCACCGCGTTCTGCCGCCCTGAGGATATCCGCGTCGAGCCGCATTGGTCGGCTGGCGGCAAGATGACGATGGCGATCGTGGAACGCGTGGACTTTCTGGGCGGCGTGCGGCGAGCCGTGCTGACGCTGGCCTCCGACCGCCATGTCGAACTGACGGCGGATGTGGCGCGCAATGAACCCGGCTATGAATTGCTGATACCCGGCCAGCGCGTGCCGATCTCGATCGCGCCGCACAAGGTGCGCTATTTCGTCGATGGTGCGGCATGAGTGGATTGACGGTATCGCGCTTTGTTCGCTTCGACGCCGGCATGCAAGGCATCGACGAGCGGATCGCCGGCCTGTTGCAATGGCTGTGCGTGGCGGCGTTGACGGTGTTTGTCGCGCTGCCGTTGGCGGCTATTTTTATCAAGGCGGGGCAGGACGGCAGCGGCGCATTTGTCGGACTGTCGCAGCTTGTGCGGACCGTCGCCGAGGAGCGCATCCAGGCCGCCGCCTGGAACAGCCTGAAGCTGGCTGTGATGACGTTGATGCTGGTGCTGCCTGCCGCCTTCGTGTTCGCTTTTGCGTTGACGCGATCCCGCGTCCCCGGCAAGCCCTGGCTGCGGCTGATCGCCTTGTCGCCGTTGCTGGCGCCGTCGCTGATGCCGGCGATTTCGCTGGTCTACCTGTTCGGAAACCAGGGACTGATCAAGGGCTGGCTGGGCGGTGCGACGATCTATGGCCCGCCAGGCATCGTGCTGGGCGAAGCTTTCTACACTTTTCCGCACGCCTTGCTGATCCTGACCGCCGCGCTGTCGGTGGCGGATGCGCGCTTGTACGAAGCGGCGGTGGCGCTGGGCGCCGGACCGCTACGGCGCTTCCTCACCATCACGTTGCCGAATGCCCGCTACGGCCTGGTGTCCGCCGCCACGCTGGTATTGACGATGGTGGTGACGGACTTCGGCGTGCCCAAGGTGATCGGCGGCCAGACCAATGTGCTCGCGCTGGAAGCGTACAAGCAGGTGCTGGGGCAGCAGAACTTCAATCGCGGCGCCGTCATCGGCCTGCTGTTGCTGCTGCCGGCGCTGGCCAGCTTTGTCATCGAGCGCCGCGTGGCGAAGCGCGCGCAAGGCGCCATGAACGGCCGTTCGGTGCAGTACCGCGCCGCACCGAACGCCTGGCGCGACACGGTGCTGTCGGCGGCCTGCGGCGCGGTCGCGCTGTTCCTGGTGGCGCTGACCGGCGTTGCGGTCGCGGCGGCGTTCATCAAGCTGTGGCCCTACAACACCGAGCTGACCTTGGCGCATTTCGATTTCGAACACCAGGATGGCGGCGGCTGGCGTTCCTTCCGCAATAGCCTTCTGCTGTCCGGGACCAGCGCGCTGGCAGGCACGCTGCTGGTGTTCCTGAATGCTTATCTGATGGAGAAGATGCCGCAGTCGCGCGTCGCCGTGCCGTTGTCGCGCGCCATTGCCATCATGCCGATGGCGGTGCCGGGCATGGTGCTGGGATTAGGCTACGTGTTGTTCTTCAGCGCTCCGGCCAATCCGTTGCATGGCCTGTATGGCGGCATGACGGTGCTGGTGGCCTCGTGCATCAGCCACTTCTACACCACGGCGCACCTGACGCTGACGACATCGCTGCGCCAGATCGACGGCGAGATCGAAGCCGCTTCCCGCAGCCTTGGCCGCCATTGGTGGGTGTGCTGCCTTCGCGTCACCCTGCCCATGGTGCTGCCATCGATGCTGAACGTGTTCCGCTATCTGTTCGTCTCCTGCATGACGACGGTGAGCTGCGTGATCTTCCTCTATCGCCCGGATACCGAACTGGCGTCGCTGGCGGTGCTGAACATGGACGATTCGGGCGACACCGCCGCAGCCGCCGCCATGGCCACGCTGATTGTCGGCAGTTCCTGCCTGGTCTCCCTGGCGCTGAACGCCCTGGGCTGGTGGTGCGAGCGGCGCTTGCAACGCTGGCGCACCGCCTGAGTTTTTTACTTTTTTTCACCTTACTTGATATGACATCCATGCAAGCACCACTGCTGTTAACTCCCGGTCCCCTGACCACCACCGCCCGCACCAAGAACGCCATGCAGCATGACTGGGGTTCGTGGGACGGCGACTTCAATGCGCTGACCGCCCGCCTTGGCCGCCGCCTGCTTTCCATCATCGACGGCGGCGACGACTATGGCTGCGTGCCTTTGCAGGGCTCCGGCACCTTTGCCGTGGAGGCGGCCATCGGCACACTGATGCCGCGCGACGGCAAGCTGCTGGTGCTGGTGAACGGCGCCTACGGCAAGCGCATGGCGCAGCTCACCGCCATGATGGGCCGCCGCGTCGATATCGCCGATTTCGGCGAGACCGCGCCGGTCGATCCTGCGGTGGTGCGAGCGCGCCTGGCCGCCGATCCCGAGATCACCCACGTCGGCGTGATCTACTGCGAGACCAGCACCGGCATCCTCAATCCACTGGCGGCCATCGCCCACGAAGTTGCCGCGGCCGGCTGCAAGCTGGTGATAGACGCCATGAGCGCTTTCGGCGCATTGCCTCTGTCGTGCCGCGAGCTGGCTTTCGAAGCGGTGGTTGGCTCCAGCAACAAGTGCCTGGAGGGCGTGCCGGGCATGGGCTTTGTGCTTGCGCGCACCGATGCGTTGGCACAGGCGGAGGGGCGCTCGCATTCGCTGTCCCTGGACCTGCACGACCAATGGCGCTATATGAGCAGGACCGGCCAATGGCGCTACACGCCGCCCACGCACGTGGTGGCGGCGTTCGACTGCGCGCTGGGCCAGTATGAAGAGCAGGGCGGCCAACCGGCACGGCTGGCGCGCTACGAAGCCAATTGCAAGACACTGATCGAAGGATTGGCCGCCATCGGCCTGCGATCCTTCCTGCCGGCGGCGATACAGGCGCCGATCATCGTCACCGTCCATGCGCCGGACCATCCTAACTGGAATTTCACCGAGTTCTATAGAAGAGTGAAGGAACACGGCGTGATCCTGTACCCGGGCAAGCTGACGGCGGTGGAGACCTTCCGCGTCGGCTGTATCGGCGCCATCGATTCCAGCGACATGGAGCGCGGCGTCGCGGCTATCGCCAGCGTGCTGGCGGACATGGGTATGCAGAACAACTAACCTGAGGATATCAAGCATGAACATCATTACAAACAGCCAGCGCGCACCGGCCTACATGGGCGGCGTACAGGCGGTCGTCTTCGACTGGGCCGGTACGCTGGTCGATTTCGGTTCCTTCGCGCCGACGCAGGTTTTGATCGACGCTTTCGCCGGCTTCGGCGTGAAGATCTCGCTGGCAGAGGCCCGCGTGCCGATGGGATTGGCCAAGTGGGATCACATACAGGCGCTGGGCCGCCAGGACGGCGTCGCGCAGCGTTGGCTGGAGCGCTTCGGTGCGCCGATGGCGAACGCGGATGTCGATGCGCTGTACAGCGCCTTCCTGCCGTTGCAGGTGGAGCGCGTCGGGCAGTATTCCAGCCCGATCCGTGGCGCGGTCGAGGTGCTGTCCGCGCTGCGCGCGCGCGGCATCAAGATCGGCTCCTGTTCCGGCTACCCGCGCGTGGTGATGGACAAGCTGCTGCCGAAGGCCGCCGCCGACGGCGTGGTGGTCGATCACGCCGTCGCCACGGATGACTTGCCGCCGGGCGGCCGCCCCGGCCCCTGGATGGCGCTGGAGAACGTGATTGCGCTGGGCGTGAAGGACTTGTCGGCCTGCGTCAAGATCGACGACACCACTCCCGGCATCGCGGAGGGCTTGGCTGCGGGCATGTGGACGGTGGGCGTAGCCATGTCGGGCAATGAAGTCGGCCTGACCGAGCAGGAACTGGCCGCGCTGCCGGAAGCGGAACGCGAGCGGCGGGGCGCGGTGGCGGCGGACAAGCTGCTGTCGGCCGGCGCTCACTACGTCATCGGCAGCGTTGCCGAGCTGCCTGCGGTACTGGCGCTGATCGAAGCCCGGCTGGGCAAGGGAGAGCGGCCGTAAAGCGCGTGCATACCACTTCCACGGCAAATATGCGACAATCGGCGCGGTTTCCTTTACTGCCCGATGGAGTGCTGCTGAATGTCTGAAAATATGATCGTCCGCCAGGCCGGCACCACCGTCTGGAAGCAGATCCAGGAGTCGCTGGGCAATGAGATTCTGGGCGGCCGCCTGCAAGGGCGGCTGCCGAACGAAACGGAACTGGCGGAGCGCTACGCCGTCAACCGCCATACGGTGCGGCAGGCGGTCAAGGCGCTGGTCGAGCAGGGCATGGTGGAAGTGGTGCATGGCCGTGGCACTTTCGTGCGCGAGGACTTCATCGATTACCAGATAGGGCGTCGCACGCGCCTCGCGCACAGCGTGGTCAAAGCGCGCCGTGTCGGCAAGAGCGAGATTCTCGACTGGGAGAGCCTGCGGCCTTCGGCGGAGATCGCCGGCCTGCTCGATCTGACTTCGCGCGCGAAGACGCTGGCGGTCAATTCGCTGGACGTGGTGGACGGCAAAGTGATCGGCGTATGCACCCAGTACTTCCCGCTGCCGCGCTTCGAAGGGTTCGGCGAAGCGTATTCGAAGGCTGGCAAAACGCATCTGGCGTTGGCGCAGTTCGGCGTCGAGCAGTTCCAGCGCAAATTGAGCCGCATCACCGCGCGCCTGCCGACCAACGAAGTGGCGCAGCAGCTGGGGCAACCAACCTCGCTGCCTATCCTGTATGTGGAAACCGTCTACGTCGACCAGGATGGCAAGCCGTTCGAATACGGCATCTCCAATTTCAGCAGCGCCGCCGTACAGCTGGTGATCGAACCGGACTAAACGATGAAAAAATATAACGGCAGCTGCCATTGCGGAGCGGTGCGCTTCGAGGCGGATATCGATTTGAGCCAGGGCAGCCTGCGCTGCAATTGTTCGTTCTGCCTGAAGATACGCTGCTGGGCCGTGATGGTGAAGCCGGAAGCCTTCCGCCTGCTGGCCGGCGAGGCCGAGATGAACGTCTACCAGTTCGGCGCGAAGAACGAGCATCACTACTTCTGCAAGCATTGCGGCGTGCGGCCCTATGGCATCGGCAACTCGCCGCGCTACGGCGTGTTCTACGGCGTGAACGTCGCCAGCCTCGATGGCGTCGGCGACGAGGAACTGGCCAACGCTCCCATCACCTATGTCGACGGCCGCGCCGACAACTGGATATCTCCGCCCGCCGAAACCCGCTACCTTTGACACCGATGATCAGACCCGCCACGCCTGACGATGCCGCAGCCATCGTCGCCATCTACAACCACTACATCGCCACCACCACCATCAGCTTCGAGGAGCATGCAGTCACGCCGGAGGAAATGGCGGGCCGTATCCGTGATGTCACCGCAGGCCTGCCTTGGCTGGTATATGAGCAGGATGGCATGGTGCTCGGCTACGCCTACGCGACCAAATGGCGTGCCCGCAGCGCCTACCGGTTCGCCGCCGAGACCAGCGTCTACCTGGAGTTCGGGCAGGGCGGCAAGGGCATTGGAAAGGCGCTGTACAAAGCGCTGCTGGAAGAACTGCGCGTCCGCGAGATCCACATGGCGATAGGCGGCATCGCGCAACCCAACGAAGCCAGCGTGGCGCTGCACGAAAGCCTGGGCTTCGAGAAGGTCGCGCACTTCAAGCAGGTCGGCCGCAAGTTCGACCGCTGGATCGATGTCGGCTACTGGGAGTTGCAGCTTTCCTAGGCCGTCTGCGCCGAGTTGTCCTCGGGCGCCAGCACGCTGCGCTTGCCGCCTTCGGAACGGGCGCGGTACAGCGCCTGATCGGCCGCCAACACCAGGTCCTCGGTGCTGCCGTCCTGCGCCGCCGGCAGCGAAGCCACGCCGATGCTGGCGCTCACCCCACCCGATGACGCTTTCGCATTCGGCAGGTTCAACGCGGCGATGGCATCTTCCATGCGGTGCGCGATCAGCATCGCTTCCGCGCCGCTGGTGCCGGGAGCGAGGAAGGCGAACTGGCTGGCGCCGTAGCGCGCCACCAGATCGCCCGCGCGCTGCACGGAACCGCTCAGCGCATCGGCTACGCGCCGCAGCACGTCGTCGGCCGCCTGCTGGCCATGGTGGTCGCGGTAGGCGCCTAGATGGTCGATCTCCACCAGGCCCACCGCCACCAGCTTTTCCTCTCGCGCAGCGCGCCGCCATTCGCGCGCCAATTGGTCGTCGAAGCAGCGGCGGTTGGCGATGCCGGTCAGGCTGTCGGTGGCCGACAGGTTGGCCAGCTTGTGCTGGGCTACCCGCAGCGCCTCCGTACGCTCCTGCACCAGCGCTTCCAGTTCGCGCGCCCGCGCATTCAGGCGCCTTACCGCCCAGCGGAACAGCACCGCCATCGACGCCAGCACCAACAGCACCACGGCAGTGCGCGCCCACCACGTTTCCCACAGCGGCGGCGTGATGGTGATCGGCAGGACGATTTCGTCGCGGCTGGCCACGCCCTTGTTGTTGGTGCCCTGCAGGTGGAAGCGGTACTTACCCGGCGCCAGATTGGTGTAGGTGGCCACCGGATGTCCCGCATCGGCCTGCACCGGTTGCTGGTCGAAGCCTTCCAGCCAGTAGGAATAAGCGTTCCTGCGCGGTTCGGCGTAATGCAGCGCGGCGAACTCGACCGAGATGGTGTTGGCGATCCACGGCAGGCTCAGTGAACGCGGCTGCGTCAGGCTGCCTTCCAGCACCACGTCCGCCGGCGGGTTCCTGCCGCCCAGCGAACGATTGAGCACGCGGATGTCGGTGATCGCCAGCTGAGGCGGCCGCGAGGCGCTGCTGTGGATCGCCGGATTGACGGCGGTGACGCCGCTGCTGCTGCCGAAGTAGAGCAAGCCGTTGCCGGTGTTGGCGGCGGAGTCCATGTAGAAGCCCTCGGTCAGGCCGTCCTCCACGGAGTACTCTGTGACGGAGCTGGAGACCGGATCGATCTTGCTCAGGCCCGCCGCCGTCGTCACCCAGATCATGCCGTTTTTATCCGAGCGTATCGCTTCGATCAGGCGCGTACCCAGTTCGCCCTTCTCCTGGATGCGGGTGATGGTGAATGCGCCGTTCTTGCCGGCCACCACGTGGTTCAAGCCCTTGGACGTGCCGACCCACATGCTGCCGTCCGCGTCCTGGTGCAGGCTGCTGATACGGTCGCTGCTCAGGCTCGCGGGATTCTTCGGATCGAGCCGGAAGTGTCGGAACTTGCCGGTCGCCGGGTCCAGCATATCGAGGCCGCCGCCGCGATAGAACTCGCCGCTCCATACGCGGCCGGCGCTGTCCTCCACCACCGTGGTGGCGCCGTTGACGCTGCGGCTGTCCGGGTTCTTGTCGTCGTGCGCATGGCTCTCCACCGCGCCGCTGGCCGGATCGTAGCGCAGCAGCGCGGTGCCCGTGGCCAGCCACAGCACGCCGCCGCGTCCGGGCGCGATGGAATTGATGAAGTCCGTGGTCTTGCTGCCGAAGTGGATCACCTTGAACTGGCCGTCCGGCGTGTCCAGGCGGTTCAGGCCTTCGGAAGTTCCTATCCACAGCGTGCCCTCCGGCGCCTGGTAGGTGCTGTAGATGACGTTGGAGCTGAGCGCCCCGGGACGCTTCGG
The DNA here is from genome assembly GCF_001758795.1 of Duganella sp. HH101. NCBI lineage: Bacteria > Pseudomonadati > Pseudomonadota > Betaproteobacteria > Burkholderiales > Oxalobacteraceae > Duganella > Duganella sp. HH101. The sequence goes on from NZ_LRON01000005.1 coordinate 68,785, forward strand.
CGTGGCGCTCCAGGTGCGCACCATCTCGCGCTTGGCCGGATCGAACAGCGCCAGGCCGTCGTCCAGCGCGAGCCACAGCCGGTTGTTGGCGGCGGCGCCCACGCTGCGCACGAAATTGCTGGACTTGACGAAGTCCGGATCGACGTCGCGCGGGACGAAGCGCTCGAAGCCGTGGTTGCCAAGGTTGGCGCGGCTGACGCCATCGGTCAGCGAACCTACCCACAAGGTGCCGCTGCGGTCGCGCATGGTGGTGTTGATGGCGTCGCTGTTGAGGCTATGCGCGTCCTCGGCGCGGTGTCGGTAGGACTGGAACTGGCGCAGCTCGCGGTCCCAGCGCAGCAGGCCGCTGGTGCGGGTGCTGATCCACATGTCGCCGGCGCGGTCTTCGTCGATGTCGGTCACGCGCTTGGCCTGCACGGACAAGGCCTCGCGCTTGTCCCAGGGTTCCCCCGCCTTCCACGTCACCAGGCCGTCGGCCGAACCTATCCACAGCGTGGCGGCGCTGTCGAAGTACAGCGCGCGCACGTCGTTGGCCTTGGGGTTGGGATGCTCGGGATCGTCGACGCGGAAGTGCTGGAAGCCGGTGGCGCCGGGCGCCATGTAATCCAGTCCGCCGGGCCAGGTGGCGGCCCAGACGCCGCCCTTGTTGTCGACGGCGACGGCGTTGATGTCGTTGTAGGTCAGGCTGTCCGGTTTGGCGTCGTCGTGCTGGTGGATGACGAAGCTGCCCTTGCGCGGGTCGAAGTGGTGCAGGCCGCCCCATGTCGCCACCCACATGCCGCCCTTGTAGTCGGAGACGATGCGGCGTACGATGCGCGCGTTGTTCGGTCCACCTTTGGGCAGGTAGCGCGTGAAGTTGTTCGCCACCCGGTCGAAGCGCGCCAGGCCTTCGTCGGTGCCCACCCACAGCTTGCCGGTTTCGTCCTCGAACAGCGAGGTGACGCGGCCGCCCGGAAGGCTGTGCGGGTCGGACGGGTCGTTCATGTAGCGCACCTGCTTGTGGCCATCGTGGCGGAACAAGCCGCCCTCGATGGTGCCGATCCAGACGAAACCCTGCCGGTCCTGGAGGATGGCGAGGATGGCGCGGCTGTCGGCGCCCAGCGAATCGACCGCCGTGAAGGCCAGCGGGCGCGGCGCCGCCGGCGCTGGCGCGGTGTGCAGGCAGGCCAGCGCGCCGCACAGCAGCAGGCGGAGGATGTGGCGTAGGGGCGTGCGCGGCATGGTGAGACCTTGGTATTTTGGCTGTCCAAGTAAAGCACATAAATGGCCGCCATGGAAGCGGTTGAGCAACACTTTTCCGCTATAATCGGCGGACAAACATTCATGCAACGCAAGGCGCCATGGACGGATCCCCAGACGGAGTACCCCTGCACCCGGCGCCACCATCGGCGCGAAAGCCTTTGCACATATGGGCCGCTTTGCGGCAGCGCGGCCTGCTCGGCAGGCGCGCCATGCGCTGGGCCGCGCTGGCGCTGCTGCTGGCCGGCGGCGCGGTGCTGATCCAGCGCCAGTTGGTGTTCCAGCAGCACGCGCGCGACTTGAAGGCGACGGCGGACGACATCGCGCGCCAGATCCAGATCGACAGTACCGACGGCCGCGTGATGGGCGGCGCCATTCTCATGGGATTGGTGGAGGACAGCGTCAAGCTGCTGCTGGCCGGCGAACTGGCGGCGGACGCCTACCGCCTGCACGTGGACTTCGCCGCGGTCCTCGACCAGTACAGCGCCGACACCGTGTTCGTGCTGAACGGAGAGGGCACCACCGTCGCTTACCTGAACAAAGAGGGCAAGGCCATCGGCGTGGGGCGCAACCTGCGCTACCGCCCGTACAGCCGGCGCGCGCTGGCAGGGCAGGCCAACGTCTACGCCGCCATCGGCAGCAACTCGCACGAACGCGGGCTGTATTTCGCCGCGCCCATCTACAGCGGCAATTCGCGCGATACGCCGATAGCCGGCGTCTACACCATCAAGATGCCGGCCGGTGAAATCGACCGCGTTCTCTCCCGCAGCAAGGACCCCGTGCTGCTGCTGTCGCCGGACGGCGTGGTGTTCGCCACCAACCGCAACGAGTGGCTGTTCACGCTGGCCGGGAAGGTCGCGCCTGCGCGCCTCGCCCAGCTGGAAAAGGAGAAGCAGTTCGGCGAACTGTTCTCCGGCACCGGCCCGCTGCAACTGCCGTTCGAGCCGACGGGAAAACAGGTCGATATCAACGGCCGTACGCACGCGCTGGCCGCCAGCAATTTGAACTGGCCGGACGACGGCGGCGCCTGGCGCGTGCTGGTCGTGCAGGACAAGGCCGAGTGGCTGCCGTTGTGGAACCAGCTGGCGCTGGCCGCCGCCTGCGTCGCCGCCGTCTGGCTGTGCGCGATGGTGGTCACGGGCCGCACCCGCGCCGCCGAAAGCGCGCGCCGCCTGCGCTTCGAGAACGAGCGCCGCATGCGCGAGATCACCAACAACCTGCCGGTGGCCGTGTACCAGTTCCAGATGGACGCGTCGGGCCAGCCGCGCTTCCGCTTCATGAGCCCCGCGATCACCGCTATCACCGGCTTGCAGGCCAGCGATGTGCTGGACGACGGCGCCATGCTGTTTGCGCTGCTCGATCCGGACGGCCGCGCGGGCCTGCTGGCGCAGATCGCCGACAGCGCGCGGCAGCACTGGTCCATCCATCGCCGCGTGGAGTTCGGCGCGCAGGGGCTGGTGGCGGCGCGCTGGGTCGACATCCACTGCACCTGCGTGCACCAGCATGCGGACGAGGAAGTGTGGAACGGCTACCTGGCCGACGTCACCGCCGAGCACACGGCGGGGCAGGCGCTCAGCGCCGCCAAGCAGACCGCCGAAGACGCCACGCGCAGCAAGTCGCTGTTCCTGGCGAATATGAGCCACGAGATCCGCACGCCGATGAACGCCATCATCGGCATGAGCCACCTGGCGCTGAAGACCGGCCTGACGCCGCGCCAGCACGACTACGTGCAGAAGATCCAGCGCGCCGGCCAGCATCTGCTGGGCATCATCAACGACATCCTGGACTTCTCCAAGATCGAGGCCGACAAGCTGCAGGTGGAGAACCAGCCGTTCGAGCTCGATCAGCTGCTGGAGAACCTGGCCACGCTGATCGGCGACAAGGTCAACGCCAAGGGCCTGGAGCTGGTGTTCGACGTCGCTCCAGACGTGCCGACCGCGCTGGTGGGCGATGCGCTGCGGCTGGGCCAGATCCTGATCAACTACGCCAACAACGCCGTCAAGTTCACCGAGCAGGGCGAGGTGGCGGTGACGGTGCGCGTGCGTGGCAGCGACGAGCACCACGTGCTGCTGCACTTTGCCGTGCGCGACACCGGCATCGGCTTGAGCGAAGAGCAGATGCGCCAGTTGTTCCAGAGCTTCCAGCAGGCCGACGCCTCCACCACGCGCAAGTACGGCGGCACCGGCCTGGGCCTGGCGATCTCCAAGAAACTGGCGCAGTTGATGGGCGGCGAGGTCGGCGTCGAGAGCCAGCCGGGAGTTGGTTCGACCTTCTGGTTCACCGCCCGCCTGGAGATAGGCCAGGGCGCGCGGCCGTCGCTGCTGCCATCGCCGGACCTGCGCGGCCGGCGCCTGCTGGTGGTGGACGACAACGACAGCGCGCGCAGCGTGCTGGCCGAGCTGCTGCGCGGCATGCGCTTCGACGTGCGGGTGGCGTCGTCCGGCGCCGAGGCGCTGGGCATGGTGCGCGATGCCGCGGTCGGTGGCGAGCCGCTGCACGTGGTGCTGCTGGACTGGCAGATGCCGGGCATGAGCGGCATCGACACGGCGGCCGCGATCAAGGCGCTGGCGCTCCATGAGCCGCCGCGCATGATGATGGTGACGGCGTACGGCCGCGAGGAAGTGCAGCAGCAGGCGCACAACGCCGGCATCGACGATGTGCTGATCAAGCCGGTCAACTCCTCGGTGCTGCTCAATACCCTGATCCGCTTGCTGGGCGGCGAAGTGGACGACAGCGCGCTGGCGCGTCCGGCGCCGGTCAGCACGCTGGCCGCTCTGGCCACGCTGCGCGGCGCCCGCGTGCTGCTGGCCGAGGACAATGAACTGAACCAGCAGGTGGCGGCGGAGCTGCTGGCCGACGCCGGCCTGGTGGTGGAAATCGCCAACAACGGCGCGGAGGCGGTGGCGATGGCGCAGCGCGCGCAGTACGACATCGTCCTGATGGACATGCAGATGCCGGTGATGGATGGTGTCGAGGCCACTCGGGCATTGCGCGCCTTGCCGGCGCTGGACGGCTTGCCGGTGGTGGCGATGACGGCCAACGCCATGCAGGCCGACCGCGAGCTGTGCATCCAGGCCGGCATGGTGGACTTCGTCATCAAGCCGATCGAACCGGACGACCTGTGGCGCGCGCTGCTGCGCTGGGTGCCGCCGCGCCATGCGATGCCGGCGCCCGACGACGTCCGGGACGAAGCATTGCCGTACGCACCTCTGCACGCACCTCCGCACGCGCCGGCCGCGCAGGAAGACGACTTCCCGCTAGCCATTCCCGGCCTGGACATGGTGAGCGGCTTGCGCCGCGTGCTGGGCAAGCGGCCGCGCTATCTGGCCATGCTGCGCGGCTTTGTGGCCAACCAGGCCGGCGCCGTGCGGCAGATCTCCGCGCTGGTCGCGGCGGGCGACCGCGCCGGCGCCGAACGCGGGGCGCATACGCTCAAAGGCCTGGCCGGCAATATCGGCGCGGGCGCCTTGCAGTTGTTGGCTGGGGAAGCGGAACACGCGCTGTCGCCGGCGGCGGTGGGCGAGGCCGGGGCGGCCGAGCTGTCGGCGCGGTTGGCGCCGCAGCTGGCGCAGCTTGAAGCGGTGCTGGCGGGGCAGGTGGCCGCCATCGTTGCATGCCTGCCGGCGGAGGCGGAGCTGGCCGCCGTGGAAGTCGACCCGGCGCAGCGCGACGCCGTCGTGCGCGAACTGGCCGAACTGCTGGCCGACGACGACGCCCGCGCCGAACGGCTGCTGGTGGAGCATGGCGCGCTGCTGGCGGCGTCTTTCCCGCAGCACTACCGCAAGCTGGAACAGGCGGTCGGCGATTTCGACATGGAGCTGGCGCTGTCGGTGCTCAACAGCGCCACGGGGGCGGCCGGGATGGCCGACCCCAGCCTGCATCAATAGGTGGTCAGTGGAGCCGGCTGGCCGCCCTTGAAGTTGAAGATCGTCACAGGCGACTGTTTCATGTCGCCGCGCTCGTCGAACGAATAGGTGCCCGTCACGCCCTTGTAGGCACCGGCGCTGATGGCCGCTCCCACTTTCTGCGGATCGAGCGAATTCGTTTTCTGCATCGCCTGCGCGTACATCATGGTCGCATCGTAGTAGGCGGCCGCGTAGACGTCCGGCTCCTGCTTGAAGCGGGCCTTGAACTTGGCCTTGAAGGCCGGGCCGCTGGCGGCCTTGTCGAGGATGGCGCCGCCTTGCGAGCACAGGACGTTTTCGCCGACGGCGTCTCCACCCAGCTTGCCCATCTCCGCGGTGCAGATGGTGTCGCCGCCCAGCAGCTTGGCGTTGATGCCCAGCTGTTTCATCTGGCGCGCCATCGGTGCGGCCTGCGGCGCATAGCCGCCGAAGAAGATCGCTTCGACCTTCTTGTTTTTCAGCTTGGTCAGGATGGAGGTGAAGTCGAAGGCTTTGTCGGTGGTGAACTCGTGGCCGGCCACGGTCATGCCGGCGGCCTTGGCCTGCTTCTTGAATTCTTCCGCCACGCCCTGGCCGAAGGCGGTGCGGTCGTCGATCACGGCCACGGTCTTGAGCTTCAGTTCATTGGCGGCGTACAGCGCCATCTTGGTGCCCAGCTGCGAATCGCTGGCGTTCACGCGGAACAGGCCCTTGTAGCCTTGCTGTGTGAGCTTGGGGTTGGTGGCGACGGAGGCGATCAATACGCCGGCGTCGTTGTAGGCGCGCGAGGCGGGGATGGCGACGCCCGAATTGTACGGGCCGACCACGTACTTGACGCCCTGGTCGATCAGCTTCTGCGCCGCCGCCACGCCGGCCTTCGGATCGCCCTGGTCGTCTTCCGATTGCAGTTCGAACTTGAGCTTCTTGCCGGCCACGGTGATCGGCTTGGCGTTCAGTTCCTCGACCGCCAGGCGCACGCCGCTTTCGTTGTCCTTGCCCGAAAACGCCTGCGCGCCGGACAGCGGGCCGCTATGGCCGATCTTGACGACGGTATCCTGTGCCTGGACGCCGGCGGCGCCCAGCAGCGCGAGGGCGGCTGCAATATGCTTCAATTTCATGCGATCTCCTGAGTGGTGTTGTAAGGCGATGACGAGATTATCGCCAAAAATGCAAAATATTATCGTGTGACTTGGGCTTTCGATTGGCTGGTTTTAAGGCATATCGCCTTTCAAACGGGGCGTGTTCAAAATTTAATTCGGTGGGCGCTGGCGCCTGGCGTCCTCCTCGCGCTTGCGGATGCGGGCCAGGGCGGCGTTGATGCGGTCGATGATGCCGTCGTCCTTGCCGCGGGCGATGGCGAAAAACAGGCCGCTGTCGGTGGCCAGGGGTTTGGGCAGCACGCTGAAACCGGCGTTGGCGGCGGCGTCCAGGCCGGGCATGCGGGGCGCCATGAAGTCGCGCAGTTCGGCTTCGATGTCGCGGGCGGTCTGGGGGCTGGGCTGGAACATCACCACCGCGTCCACGCGCTTGAGCATCAGCCGGGTGAGGCGGGTGCCGCGCGAGGAGATGTCCTCCTCGGTGCGAAACAGCTTGCGGCTGCGCGCCTGTTCGAATTCGTCGCCGTATTGGTAGCCGCGCACCGTGCCGATGGTTTTGCCGCGCAGGTCGTCGATGGTGTTGAAGGCGAAGGTGGCGTCGCTGCGCGTGACCAGCCACAGGTTGTTGTAGGCGGCGATGTCGGAGTAGTGCAGCGCGCGCAGGCGGTCGGCCGATTTCGGCAGTCCGAAAATCAGGCCCGCGCCGTCGATGGCATAGCGTTCGGCGCGGGCCCAGGGATACATATGAGGCGCGAAGGTGACGCCCAGTTCCTGTTCCAGCGCGTCGAGCAGTTTGCGCTTGATGGCCGTCATCGGCTTGGGCTTGCCCTGTTCGTCGAGCGTATCGCCCATCAGCAGTGGGACGACCGGCGTGCCTGCGACGGCATGCGCCGGCATCCCGCAGCACAGTGCGGCGGCAAGCAGGATTCCCGGAATCGGCAAGCGTATCATCGGCAATTGAGCAGTGGGCATCGGCCGATTATTGCACGCTTCCGGTAGCCGGTCTCCGAATTATGGTGCGCTGCCGATCGCGCGCGAGCGGGCGGTGGCTTCCACGGCCGGCACGCGCGGGATCGCGTCGGCGGCCGCTTGGGCGGTTGCGGTGCTGGCGCCTGTGTTGTTGATGTTGTAGGCGGCGATAGCCGACGCCAGCGCGGGGTTGGCGCGCAGCGGGTCGGTCTGCTGAGTGCTTGCCTGGACGGCCGCCACCTGTGCGGCGGCGTTCTGCGCCGCTTGCGCCTGCGCCGCCGCATTCTGGGCGGCGCTGGCTTGCTGCGCGGCGGCCGCGGCGGCGGCGTTGGCCGCCGCCAGGTCTGCGCTGTTAACCTGGGTCGCCGCAGTGGCGTCCGCCGCTTGCGCGACGGCCTGGTTGCCGGTCCGGGTTGCGCCTTGATTGTCGGTGCGGACCGCCGCCTGCGCCGTGTTTGCCTGCGCGGCATTGCCATCTTGCGCGGCATTGGCCGCCTCGGCATTCTGCGCCGCGATCACCTCGGCAGTCGATGCCTGGAGTGGATTGACGATGGGCGAGGGCGGGGCCAAGGGCTGCGTGTCGGGCCGCTGCTCCAGGCTTGCGCGCTGGGCGGCCAGGCGGTCCGCCGCGCTGTCCTGGAAGGGGTTTTGCGACAGCTGGTCGAGCGCCGTGCGGGCCACGTCCAGCCGGGCGTTCTCGGCGATGTCGGCCGGCGTCAGCCCGGGCTGCTGCCGCGCCGTCAACGCCTCCGCCGCGCTGGTGCCGGCGGCGCTCAGCTGTTCGGCAAAACGCGTCGCCACCGCGCTGAAGGTGTCGAGCGTGTTTTGCAGCGTGTCCGTGGTGCTCTGCTGATTGCTCCGGAAGGCGGTCCGCAGCACTTCGTTGTCCAGCGACAGCCCGCCGCTCGCATCCGACAGCAACGGCGGCTGCAAGGTGAGGCCGATCCGCGCCAAGGTCTGCGCGCCCGACTGCAGCGTTGTATTGTTGGCCGGGGGCTGTTGCAGGTTTTGCACCAGCTGGTTCAGCAACGACGGCCCTTGCGGTTCCGCCTGGTTGAAATCGACTGCGGGCAATAAATTGAACGCGTTCACGACATTCTGCGTGGTGTCGTTCAAGGTCGCGGCTTGCTCGGCGGTTTGCCGCGCGTCGATGCCGTTGGCGGCCGCCGATTGCAGCTGGGTCAGTTGTTGCTGCGATTGCGACACCGTCAGCAGGAAGTTCGCCACCGGCGACAATTCCACCGATACCGAGGCCGGCGCCGGCGCGTCGGTGGCCGTGTCGGCCGCTGTCACCAGGTCGGCGCGCACCGGCGCCACGGCGGCGCTCTCGGCCACCGGTGCAACATTGGCCGGCGTGGTCAGCGCTGCGGATGAGATGGGAAACATGCCGCCCTCCTGTATCGTCTTTATCCGCCCCAGCATCCTCCTGTCGGACGCTGCCGTCCGTGTGCCACTTCACATAGCGGGCCGATTGCTGCGATGCGTTGCCCAGCTTGCCTCTCTGTTAGCTTCCGCACGGTTAAGCGGCGGCGATGAGCCTATCTTGTCCCTGGCAGTTCCAACATTCACCCGAAAAAGGAAAGCATCATGGAAAACAGCATCGATAGCAAAATCAACTCCGCCCGCGACGGCGTCACCCAGATCGGCAACAACCTGCGCGCCGACGCGCATGCCGCCATCGACAAGGTCGCCGACAAGGTGCCACCGACCACCGACCGCCTGGCCAACAGCGCCCATAACGGTGTCGACAAGGTCGCCGACGGCGTCAACAAAGTGGCCGACACCGTGGAAAGCACCTCCGACCGCCTGATCGCACGCGGCAAGCAAGTATCGGCCAGCTGCAAGGCGCTGACCGAATCGGGCCGCAGCCACGTGCGCGCCAGCCCGGCCATTTCGGTATTGCTGGCCGCCGCCGCAGGCTACGGCATCTCCAAGCTGCTGAGCTCGCGCAGCGCCAAGTAAAACCAGGTTGCCCGGCCGGGTTGTCGCTCGATACGCGGTAGCCTGCTCGGGCGCCGCTGACCGGGGTACATCCATGGGTAATTCAAAAAAAGCGCCGGCGTCCGTCATCGGCGCCGGTTCCGTTTTGAGCACTGTGTCGGGGCCTTCATCGGCGCCGCCGCCATCGCATCTGGGGAACGACTCCCCATCGCAGCAAGCCTTGCTGGCCAAGGCGGCAGCCGGCCAGCAGCTGGCCGCCGGCATGGCCTTCAACGCCAACAAATCCAATGAACACGGCGCAGCCGCGCTGGTGCCGCAGGCCGGGCAGACCTGCCCCGTGCCGCATCCGGCCGCCACCGCCAGCACCGCCGGCGAGACCACGCCGTCGGCCAAGACCGGCAAGGGCGTGCCGCCGCAGGGCGTCAACCCGCTCAACGCATCGCTGGACCGCGTCCGCGTCGACAGCGGCGGCCAGCGCCTGACCACCAACCAGGGCGTGCCGGTAGCCGACAACCAGAATTCGCTGAAGATCGGCCTGCGCGGCCCGACCGCGCTGGAAGACTTCATCCTGCGCGAAAAAATCACCCACTTCGATCATGAGCGCATCCCTGAACGCGTGGTGCACGCGCGCGGCTCGGCGGCGCATGGCTACTTCGAAAGCTACCGCGACCTGAGCGACACCACCCGCGCCGCGCCGTTCGCCGCTGCCGGCAAGCGCACGCCGGTGTTTGTGCGCTTCTCCACCGTGGCGGGCGAGCGCGGCTCGGCCGACACCGTGCGCGATGTGCGCGGCTTCGCCGTCAAGTTCTACACCGACGAAGGCAACTGGGACCTGGTCGGCAACAACATGCCGGTGTTCTTCATCCAGGATGCGATGAAATTCCCCGACCTGGTCCACGCCGTCAAGCCGGAGCCGCACTTCGCCATGCCGCAGGCGTCCAGCGCGCACGACACCTTCTGGGACTTCGTCACGCTGATGCCGGAATCGACCCATATGCTGATGTGGCAGATGTCGGACCGCGCCATCCCGCGCAGCTACCGCACCATGCAGGGCTTCGGCGTGCACACCTTCCGCCTGGTGAACGCCGAAGGCGCATCGGTGTTCTGCAAATTCCACTGGAATCCGGTCGGCGGCACGCATTCGCTGATGTGGGACGAAGCGGCCAGGATCACCGGCGCCGATTCCGACTTCCATCGCCGCGACCTGTGGGAAGCGATCGAGGCCGGCGCCTATCCGGAATGGGAGCTGGGCCTGCAGATCTTCACCGAGGAGCAGGCCGCGCAATTCCCGTTCGACGTGCTGGACGCCACCAAGCTGGTGCCGGAAGAACTGGTGCCGGTGCAGGTGGTCGGCAAGATGACCCTGAACCGCAACCCGGACAACTTCTTCGCCGAGACCGAGCAGGTGGCCTTCTGCACCGCGCACGTGGTGCCCGGCATCGACTTCAGCAACGACCCGCTGCTGCAGGGCCGCATCCACTCCTACCTGGACACGCAGATCAGCCGCCTGGGCGGTGTCAACTTCCACGAGATACCGGTCAACGCGCCGCTGGCGCCGGTGCACAACAACCAGCGCGACGGCATGCACCGCCAGGCGATCGTGCGCGGGCGCGTGGCCTACGAGCCGAACTCGCTGGGCGGCGGCTGCCCGTTCCAGGCCGGCATGGCGGGCTTCACGACGGCCGCCGCCAGCATGCCGCAGCCGCCGGAGGACAAGGTGCGCGGCAAGCCTGAACTGTTCGCCGAACACTATGCGCAGGCGCGCCTGTTCTGGATCAGCCAGACCCCGGCCGAGCAGACGCACATCGTCAATGCCTTCCGCTTCGAACTGAGCCGGGTGCAGACGCAGGCGATCCGCGTGCGGCTGCTGTCGATGCTGGCCAATGTCGATCCCATCCTGGCCGAAGGCGTGGCGCAGGGACTGGGCCTGGAAGTGCCGGCGCCGATGCCGCTCGCCACCGACGCCGAATCGCCGCACTACGAACCGTCGCCGGCCTTGTCGCTGCTGGCGCGGCCGGGCGAGACCGGCATCGCCACCCGCCGCGTCGCCATCCTGGCCGGCCATGGCGTGGAGGCGGCCAGCGTGAAGGCCATCTATGCCGATCTGCTGGCGGCGGGCGCGGTGCCGCGCATCGTGGCGCCGCAGCTGGGGCAACTGACGACCGCCGACGGCGGCAAGCTCGATATCGAGATTTCCATCGAAGCCGGTCCGGCGGTGCTGTACGACGCGATGATCGTGGCCGACGGCGCCGCCAGCGCCGCCATGCTGATGGGCGACGCCGACGCGCTGGACTTCGTGCGCCTGCAGTACCGCCACTGCAAGCCTGTGCTGGCGGTGGGCGCCGGGGTCGAGCTGCTGGTGAAGGCGGGCGTGCCGGCCACGCTGGAAAGCGGCGCGCCGGACCTGGCGCTGTGGAGCACGGACGCCGGCGGCCTGGCAGCGGCGCTGGCGGAGTTCAAGCTGGCGCTGGCCGGGCACCGCAACTTCCAGCGCGAGACGGAGGCGGTGGCCCTGTAAAGCTATCCCTTTTGTCCGGGCTGTAAAATACGCAACAATGACGAGCATAGTGATATGCTCGTCATTGTGCAGTTTACGCCCCGCAAAAATCGCATCAGGATCATCTGAACATGGACGTGTACGCCCCACAAGTCTGGCTTCCGCACGAGCGCCCCACGTTGCCGGGATCGCCGTCCACCCCCCTGCACACGGCCGAGCGCCGGCTGGCCTTCCTGGTCGTCGGCTTCATCGTCGCCGTCACCGGCGGCCTGGGTAACGCGCTGGTGTCGGTCAACCTGCCTTACCTGCAAGGCTCGCTCGGCGTCTACTCGGCGGAGATCCAGTGGCTGCCGGCCGCCTATGTGATGGCCAATGTGTCGATGAACCTCTTGCTGGTGAAGTTCCGCCAGCAGTACGGCCTGCGCCTGTTCACGGAGCTGTTCCTGGTGCTGTATGCGCTGGCCACCGTGGCCCACCTGTTCGTGCACGGCCTGGCCTCGGCCATCGCGGTGCGCGCCGCGCACGGCATGAGCGGCGCCGCGCTGACCACGCTCGGCTTGTACTACACGCTGCAGGCCTTCCCGGCGCAGCACCGGCTCAAGGCGGTGGTGTTCGGCATCGGCTTCTCGCAACTGGCGCTGCCGATGGCGCGCATGTTCTCGTCGGAGCTGATGGAGTTCGGCGAATGGCGCGGCCTGTACTTCTTCGAACTGGGACTGGCCTTGCTGTCGCTGGCCTGCGTGCTGGCGCTCAAGCTGCCGCCGGGCGACCGCGTCAAGGCCTTCGAGAAAATGGACTTCCTCACCTTCGGCCTGTTCGCGCCCGGCGTGGCGCTGCTGTCGGCGGTGCTGGCGCTGGGCCGCACCGTGTGGTGGTTCGAATCGCGCTGGCTGGGCCTGTGCCTGGCCGGCGCCATCGTGCTGATCGCCGCCGCGCTGCTGGTCGAGCATAACCGCGCGCGGCCGCTGCTCAACACGCGCTGGCTCAGCAACGGCAATATCGCGCGGCTGGCCATGTCGGTGCTGCTGATCCGCGTGGTGCAGTCGGAGGCCAACGGCACCGTGGGCTTCCTGCAGGCGCTGGGCCTGAACAACGACCAGATGCAGATGTTGTGGATCGTCGTCATGATCGGCACCGTGGCCGGCTTGGTGGCCAGCGCGCTGACCATCACGCCGGCGCGCATCCCGTTGCAGCTGATGTTCTCGCTGGCGGTGATGGCGGCCGGCGCCTACATGGATTCCGACGCCACCAACCTGACCCGGCCGGCCGACCTGTATGCGAGCCAGTTCCTGCTGGCGTTCGGCGGCGCCTTCTTCATCGGGCCGACGTTCGTGTCGGGCTTCGGCGCCGTGATCGCGGCGCCGAATAACCTGGTCAGCTTCTCTGTCATGTTCAGCATCACGCAGACGCTGGGCAGCCTGCTTGGCTCGGCGCTGGTCGGCACCTTCCAGGTGCTGCGCGAGAAGTTCCACTCCAGCATACTGGTCGAGCATCTGAGCTTGCTCGATCCGATGGTGGCCGCGCGCATCCAGAGCGGCGGCGCCACGGTCGGCGCGGCGCTGGCCGATCCCGCCGCCCGCAGCGCCACCGGCGTGGCGGCGCTGGGCGCGGCCGCCACGCGCGAGGCCAACATCCTGGCCTACAACGATGTCTTCCTGATGATTACCCTGGTGGCGCTGCTGACACTGGCGTGGATGCTGGGCCGCTATCTGTGGACGGTGTGCGTGGTCTGCCCGGGCAGCCCGGCGCACAACGCACAAACCGGCATGGCCAATGTCTCTCTCAACAATTCCGGATCACGCTGACCCCTATGGCTGACAATACTCCCGACAATTCCTCCTCTTCCGAAACCCGCGTGGCGGCGGTGGCCGCCGCGGCTGCGGCGGCAGCCGTTGCCGCAGCCGCGCCGGTGGCGCCCGCGCCCGACCGGCGCGCGCAGATCATTTCGGCGATCGCGTTTTCCCTGGTGGCCCTGGTCGGTGTGCTGATCGTGCTGTATGCGTGGCGGCTGCCGCCGTTCAGCAGCGCCATCGTCTCCACCGAGAACGCGCTGGTGCGCGGCCAGGTCACGCTGATCGGCACCCAGTTGCCCGGCTACGTGACCGATGTGCGGGTGCAGGATTTCCAGCAGGTGAAGCAGGGCGATTTGCTGGTGCAGATCGACGACCGCATCTACCAGCAGCGCTACGAACAGGCGGAGGCCCAGCTGGCCGCGCAGAAGGCGGCGCTGGCCAACTGGGAGCAGGCCCGCCGCACGGCGGAAGCGGGCGTGGCGCTGAACCAGGCCACGCTGGCCAACGCGGAAGCGCAGGCCGCCAAGGCGGTGGCCGATTTGAGCCGCGTGAATTCGCTGGCGGCCGACGGTTCGCTGTCGCTGCGCGAGCAGGATTCGTCCAAGGCGGCCAAGGCGCAGACGGCGGCGGCGGTGTCGCAGGCGCGCGCCAGCCTGGAGATCGCCCGCCAGCAGGTGCAGTCGGTGGTGGTGAACAAGCTGTCGCTGGCGGCGGCCGTGGCGAATGCGACGGCGGCGCTGAAGGCGGCCAAGGTGGACCTGGACAACACGCGCATCACGGCGCCGGAAGACGGCCAGCTGGGCCAGGTCACGGTGCGCAAGGGCGCGTACGTCAACACGGGCGCGCAGCTGATGGGGCTTGTGCCGCGCCAGCTGTGGGTGATCGCCAACCTGAAGGAGACGCAGATGAACGGCGTGCAGGTCGGGCAGAGCGCCACCTTCAAGGTCGATGCGCTGGATGGCGCGCAGCTGACCGGCCAGGTGGAGCGGATCTCGCCGGCCACCGGTTCGGAGTTCAGCGTGCTGCCGGCCGATAACGCGACCGGCAACTACGTGAAGATCGCGCAGCGCATTCCGGTGCGCATCCGCATCGATGCGGGGCAGGCCAAGGCGCATCGCCTGGCGCCGGGTATGTCGGTGGTGGTCAGCATCGATACGTCGGCGGTACTCAACGATTCGGCCGCCGCGCCGGCCAAGACCGCCGGAGCCAAGCCATGAAGCTGCGCGTGAGATCGGCGCCGAGGACGGCGGCGGTCGCGCTGGCGCTGGCGCTGGCCGGCTGCGCGGCCAAGGCGCCGCCTCCGCCGGCAGCGTCCTTGCAGACGCCGTCCGCCTGGCGCACCGCCGCCGAAACAGGGCAGGGCGCCGTCGTCTCCGCGCAATGGTGGCAAGCCTTCGGCGATCCGGCGCTGAGCGCGCTGGTGGCCGCAGCGCTGGAGCATAACGGCGACCTGGGCATCGCCCGCGCGCGCGTGGCGCAGTACCGCGCGCTGGTCGGCGTGGCCGCCGCCGGGCAGAAGGCCAACGTCTTCGTCGACACCGCGCCGACCCGCACGCGCCAGCTGGCCTACAACGGCATGCCCTACGTCACCAACGTCTACCAGGCCGAGTTCCAGGCCAGTTATGAAGTCGATGTGTGGGGCCGGCTGGCTGCGGCCACCGACGCCGCCACCGCCACCTATCAGGCGGAGCAGGCCAACGCCGATGCGGCTGCGTTGTCGATCGCCGCCACCGTGGCCTCGGGCTATCTGAACCTGCGCGGCCTGGATGCCCAGCTGGCGTTGATCGAAGCGACGCTGAAGCTGCGCGAAGAATCGCGCGACCTGGCCAAGCGGCAGTTCGATGTGGGCTACAGCTCGCGGCTGGAGTGGCTGCAGGCGCAAGCTGAATATCAAACCACGGCCGAGCAGGTGCCGCAGCTGAAGCGCTCCATCTTCGAGCAGGAAAACGCGCTGTCCATCCTCACCGGCGGCAATCCGGGGCCGGTCGCGCGCGGCCTGGAGCTGGCGCAGCTGCAAGCGCCGCCCGTCCCCGCAGGCCTGCCGTCGGAACTGCTGCGTCGGCGTCCCGACATCGCCCGCGCTGAATTCAACCTGGTCGCCGTCAACGCCAACCTGGCCGCCACGCGCGACCAGCTGCTGCCGTCGTTCAAGCTGACGATGGTGGGCGGTGTGCAGAATTTGAAATGGCACGATTTCGTCAACGCGCCGACCGCTTTGTGGCGCTTGACGGGGGCGGTCGCCGCGCCGGTGTTCGAGGGCGACCGCGTGCAGCACCAGACCGATGCCGTTGCCGCGCAGCGCGACCAAACGGTTTATGCGTACGAGAATGCGGTGCGCACGGCGTTCGCGGAAACCGACAACAGCCTGGGAGCGCTGGCGCGCTTGAAGGAACAGGCGGTGCAGAACGACGCGCGCCGCGCCACGGCGGCCGAGACGCTGCGCATCGCGCACAACCGCTATCGCAACGGCTACGCTTCGTATCTGGAGGAGCTGGATGCCCAGCGCACGCTGTACAACGCCGACGTGGGACGTTTGCAACTGAAGACGCGCACGCTGGTGGCGTCGGTGGATTTGTACCGCGCCATGGGCGGCGGCTGGACGGCGCCGCCGGACCCTCGTCGTTCCCGCGAAGGCGGGAATCCATAGGCCGCGTGCTCATCGCCGCAGCATGGCGGGAATGACGATTACTTGACCGGGATGCACAGCTCCGCTTCGAACACGCCGGTGGCCGGGTCCATCGCATAGTCGGCCGGATAGCGTTCGAAGCAGGCGCCCGCGTCGGCCTTGCCTTCGGCGTGCAGCTGGCCGAAGAACTCGCCCCACATCTGCGGCACCTGGTCGCCGGTGCCCTTGAACTTGGCGACCGCGTAGCGGCCGGCCGGTATCGTCGCTTCCTTCGCCGGGTCCTTGATCGGATACTCGGCGGAGACTTCGACGCAGGCGTCGTAGCGGCACTGCTCCGGCGGCGTGGTGCTAGGGTCGTCCTGCGCCACGCCGTAGGTGACTTTGTTCACCAGGCCGTAGGCTTTCTGCCACGGCGTGAACACTTCCTTCCAGAACTCGCCGATCGGCGCACCGAACGGACCCTTGTAGCGCAGGTAGGCTACGCGTACCGCGGGCAATTCCTTGACTTCATATTCCATATCGATCTCCTTGAGTTGGTGTCAGTGGCCGCCGCCCGCGATCTTGCGCAGCGGTGGGGCGCTTTCTTCAGGGGCCGGCGCCGGCTGGCGGCGCAGCATGCCCATCAGGCGTTTCAGCAGATGTTCCAGATCGTCGATGTAGGTGAACACGGCCGGTATCACCAGCAGGCTCAGTAACGTCGACGTGATCAGGCCACCGATCACCGTGATCGCCATCGGCGAACGGAAGCTTGGATCGGCGCCCCAGCCCAGCGCCAGCGGCATCATGCCGGCGCCCATGGCGATGGTGGTCATCAGGATCGGACGGCTGCGCTTGTGGCAGGCGTCGACCAATGCTTCGAAACGGCTCATGCCTTCCTGACGCGCCAGAATAGCATAATCAACCAACAAGATTGAGTTTTTCGTAACGATCCCCATCAGCATGATCAGGCCTATCATCGACGGCATCGACAGCGCGCGGCCGGTGATCAGCAGCGCCACGAAGGCGCCGCCTATCGACAGCGGCAGGGCGAACAGAATCGTCACCGGCTGCATGAAGTCCTTGAACAGCAGCACCAGCACGCAGTAGATGCAGACCACGCCGATCAGCATGGCCAGGCCGAAGCTGGCGAACAGCGCCGCCATCTCCTGGGTGTCGCCCAGTTCCGCGATCTTCACCGACGGCGGCAGGTTCTTCATCGTCGGCAGCGCGCGCGCTTCCTCGTTCACCTCGCCCAGCGAGCGTTTGCCCAGCTCCACTTCCAGCGTGACGTTGCGGCTGCGGTTGAGGCGATTGATCTGCGCCGGGCCGCTTTCCATCGTGATGGTGGCGACGGTGGCCAACAGCACCGGACCGTTCTTGCCCGGCACCGTCAGGCGGCCGATGGCTTCCAGGTCGGCGCGCACGGCGTCCGGCAGCTTGACGCGGATCGGCACCTGGCGTTCCGGCAGGTTCATCTTGGTCAGGTCGGTGTCGTAGTCGCCTGCGGTGGCGACGCGCACCGTCTGGCCGATCGAGGCCGCGGTCACGCCCAGGTCGGCGGCCTTGGCGAAGTCCGGCGTGACGATGATCTCCGGACGCACCAGCGAGGCGCTGGAGCGCACGTTGCCGACGCCTTTGAGGGTGCGCATTTCGCGCTCCACTTTTTGCGCGGTTTCCTTCAGCGCCACCGGATCTTCACTGCGCAGCACCAACTGCATCTTGACGCCGTTGTCCGGCGGGCCCACCTTGAAGCGGGCGCCGGGAATGGCGTCAAGCTTGTGGCGGATGCTCGCTTCCAGGTCGGCCATCGATTCCTTGCGGTCGTTGCGGTGCGCGGTGGTCAGCGTCAGCACGGCGTTGCGGGCTTCGGCCGCGGTGCCGGGTGCGAAGGCGTCGCCGCTGGAGCCGCCGCCGATGGAGCTGAATACGGCCTTGATGCCTTTGACTTCCATCGCGGCCTTGCGGGCGCGTTCGGCGATCACGCTGGTTTCCGCCAGCGTGGAGCCGGGCGGCAGTTCCAGGTTGATCTGGGTCTGGGCGCGGTCGGCCGGCGGCACGAAGCCGGTCGGCAGCAGGCCGACCAGCATGATCGAACCGACGAAGAAGGCCAGCGAGGCGATCGCCGTCACCAGGCGATGCCTCAGGCACCAGCGCATCACGCGGATGTAGCGCGTCATCAGCCAGCCGTCTTTTTCCTCGCCGTGCATGATGGGCTTGAGGATGTAGGCGGCCATCATCGGCGTCAGCAGACGCGCCACCACCAGCGATGCCAGCACCGCCACCACGGCGGTCCAGCCGAACTGCTTGAAGAACAGGCCAGGCACGCCGCCCATGAAGGCGGTCGGCAGGAACACGGCGACCAGCGCGAAGGTGGTGGCGATCACCGCCATGCCGATTTCGTCGGCCGCTTCCATCGCCGCTTCCATCGGGGTTTTACCCATGCGCAGGTGGCGCGCGATGTTTTCGATTTCGACGATGGCGTCGTCGACCAGCACACCCACCACCAGCGCCATCGACAGCAGTGTGACGGTGTTGAGGGTGTAGCCGAACAGGTACAGGCCGAGGAAGGCCGGCATCACCGACAGCGGCAGCGCGGCGGCGGCCACCAGCGTTGCGCGCCAGTCGCGCAGGAACCACCACACCACCAGCACGGCCAGGATCGCGCCTTCGTACAGCAGCTCCATCGAGCCTTCGAAGTTTTCCTCGACCGGGAAGGCGTTGTCGATCACCTGCTTCAGTTCCACGCGCGGATAGCTCTTGGCCAGTTCGTCGATGGCGGCGCGCGCGCCCTTGGCGACGTCCATTTCGCTGGCGCCCTTGGTGCGGAAGATTTCAAAGCCGATCACCGGCACGCCGTCCTGCAGGGCGATGGCGCGCGGTTCGGAGACGGTGTCGGTGACGGTGGCAACCTGGTCGAGACGCACGCGGCGTCCGTCCGCCAGCGGCAGTTCGACGGCCGACAGCTCGGCCGCGCTCTGCACGGTGGCGATGGTGCGCACCGATTGCTCGGCGCCGCTGACGTCGCCGCGTCCGCCCGGCGCTTCCTTCTGCACCAGACGCAGTTGACGCGAGACGTCCAGCGCGGACACGCGCAGGGCGGCCATGCGGGCGTCGTCGAGCTCCACGCGGATCTCGCGTTTCACGCCGCCGACACGCTTGACCGCGCCCACGCCGGGTACCGACAGCAGGCGCTTGGAGACGGCGTTGTCGACGAACCAGCTCAGCTCCTGGTTGTCCATCTTCTCGCCGGGCGCCTTGGAGGCGGCGGCGGTGAAGGTCATGATCACGCGGCCGGCGGTGGAGGCCTTGGTCACGGTCGGATCGCGCAGCTCGGCCGGCATGTCAGCCTTGACGCGGGCCACGGCGTCGCGTACTTCGTTGACGGCGTCGGAGATCTGCTTCTCCAGGATGAATTCCACGACGGTGGTGGACACGCCGTCCAGCACCGTGGTCGAGATGTTCTTCACGCCTTGCAGCGTGGCGACCGAGTCCTCGATCTTGCGCGCCACTTCGGTTTCCAGCTGGGCCGGCGCGCTGCCGTCCAGCGTGGCGGTGACGGTGACGATGGGCAGTTCGATGTCCGGGAAGTCCTGCACCGGATTGGCCTTGAAGGCCAGCAGCCCGGCCAGCGTCAGCAGCGCGAACAGCATGATGGCCGGGATCGGGTTCTTGATCGATAGGGAGGAAAAATTCATGGCCTGTCCTTACTTCGCGGCCAGCTTGGCGGCCGGCGCGGTGTCGGCGACATTGCTGACCAAATCGCCGTCGTTGAGGAAGCCGGCGCCGCGCACCACCACCTGCGTGTCGGCGGTCAGGCCGCCGAGCACCTCGATGCGGTCGCCCAGGCGGCGGCCCGGCTGCACCTTGATCTGGCTGACGTGCTGGTTGGCGTTCAGGCGGAATACGAAGCTGAAGCCGTCGCGCACGACGATGGCTTGCTGCGGCACGGTCATCGCGTCGGAGGTGCCCAGTTCGAACTGGCCGCTGGCGAACATGCCGGCCTTGAACGGCGCGTCCTTGCTGGCGGCGGCCGGCGGCAGGTCGACGTAGACCAGCGCGGAGCGGGTCTGCATGTCGACGGTCGGCGCGATCATGCGCACCTTGCCCGTCACTTCGCTGCCGTTGGCGGCCTTGACGACGGCGCCGGTGCCGACCTTCAGGTTGCGCAGGTCGGCCGCCACCACTTCGGCGCGCCATTCCAGGCGGCCCTGGCGGATCATGCGGAACAGTTCCGTGCCGGAGCCGATCACCGCGCCGACGGTGGCGGCGCGGGACGAGATGATGCCGCTGTCCGGCGCCACCACCTTGGTGTACTTGAGGCGCAGCTGCTGGCTCGCCAGCGCGGCCTTGGCCGAGGCGATGCGGGCGTTGGCGGTTTGCTCGGCCGTGGCGTATTGGCTCAGCTGCTGCGCGCTCAGCGCGCCGGAGTTTTGCAGCGTGCGGGCGCGGGCGGCGTTGGCGACGGCGTCGGCGGCGTTGGCTTCGGCCTCCATCAGCGCGGCCTTCGATTGGGCCAGGTCGGCCTCCACGGTTTCGGCGGAGAACACGGCCAGCACATCGCCGGCCTTGACCACGTCGCCGACGTTGACGCGCACTTCCGCCAGGCGCAGGCCGGTGGACTGGCTGCTGACGCTGGCCTCCTGCCAGGCGGCGACGTTACCGTTGGCGGCCAGCTTGATCGGCAGGCGCGCGGCGGACGGCTTGGTGGTGGTCACGGTCAGCGCCGGCTTGGCGGTTTCCGCTTTCTTGTCGTCGGCCGCTTGCGTGGAGGCCGGGTAGAACGCCAGGCCGGCGCCGCCGACGACGAAGACGGCCAGCAGTGCGCAGGCGACAGGTTTCAAATGGGTTTTCATATTTTTCATGATGGGCACAGGTTAGTTGGCGCTGACGACGGCGGGGGCGCCGTCGGCCGGGGCGGTCCAGCCGCCGCCGGCGGCGCGGTACAGCGCTACCCAGGCGGCGCTGCGGTCGCGTTGCAGGTTGATGACGGTTTGTTCGGCGGCCAGGCGCGTGCGGCGCGCGTCCTCCAGTTCGAACAGGCTGGCCAGCCCGTTCTTGTAGCGGTCTTCGACGGCGGTGAAGTTGACGCGGTAGCCGTCCAGCGCGGCCTGGGCTTCGCCGCTGCGCTGGCCGGTGGCGTCCAGGTTGACCAGCGCCTGTTCCACTTCGCTCACGGCCTGGCGCACGGCGGCGCGGTAGCTGGAGACGGCGGCGTCATAGCGGGCGCCGGCCGCGTCGACGTTGGCGCGGCGCTTGCCGGCGTCGAACAGCGGCAGCGTCAGCGCGACCGGGCCGATGGTCCAGGTGTCGGTGCCGGTGTTGACGCCGCCGGCGCGGAAGTTGCCGTAGCCGATGGAGCCGGACAAGGACAGGCGCGGATAGCGCTGCGCCTGGGCGTTGCCGACATCGGCGCTGGCGGCCGTCACTTCGCGCTCGGCGGTGAAGACGTCGGGGCGCTGGCTCAGCGTGCGCGCCGGCAGTTCGGCGATGGCGATGGATGGCGCGCCGGCGGCGGCGCCGGCGGCCAGCGCCGCGCCGTCGGCGAGCTTGCGGCGCAGTTCCGGTTCGGCGATGGCGGTCAGCGCCACCAGCGACTTGACGTTGATGTCGCAAGCCGCGCGCTGGGCGAGGTAGCGGTTGTTGCCGTCGGCCGCGCTGGCGCGCGCCAGCGCCAGGCTGGCCGTCGACTGGAAGCCGGCCTTGGCGCTCAGCTCCGTCAGGCGGGCGGTGTCGGTGCGGGAAGCGGCATCCTGCCTGGCCACGGCCAGCAGCTGTTCGCAGGCGCGCAGGCCGTAGTATTGGTTGGCCACTTCGGCCGCAACGGAGACGCGGGCGTCGTGCCAGCCGGCGTGGGCGCTGTCGAGGCGTGCTTGCGCGGCGTCGCGCGCGGCGCGGTTGGCGCCGAACAGGTCGATCTCCCACGACGCCTGCAGGGCCGCCTGCGAGGTGGTCCCCGTCGGCATGGCCGATTGCTGGTTGCTGCGGCTGGCGCTGGCCGATGCGTTCAGCGACGGCGCCAGCGCGGCGCCTGCGGCCACACGCTCGGCGCGCGATTGCGCGATGCGCGAACCGGCCGTGGCGATGGTCGGGCTGACCGTTTGCGCGGACTCGATCAGCTGCACCAGCAAGGCGTCCGCCTGGCGGCTCCACCAGCTGGCCAGGTCGGCCTGGCTGCCGTTATGGGGCAGTTGCGTCGGCAGCGGCGCCTGCCACTGCTGCGGCGCCAGCGCGGCCACGTGCGGCGCGGGCGCCTGCGTGGCGCAGGCGCTCAGCGACGCGGCGACGGCCAATGCCGCCGCGCGTAGGATTATTTTCATGCTTTCCCTCGTTGAAGTTTGGATTTCTCGGCCAGCACCATGGCTTCGGCATAGCCGACCAGATGCTGTCTCCAGGTGTCGATCGCCTCCGGCGTGGACAGCAGATGGGGCGTGATCGCGGCGATGATGTCGCGTCCCACCATGATCTGCACGGCCATGCCGGCGATGGCGTAAGTCAGCCGGTGGACATCGTCGGTGGGCTTTTCAAGGCCCAGGTGACGGCTCAATACTTCGACCATCGCCAGATGTTCCGGCTTGATGTTGTTGTTGATCTCCTGCTCCCACAGCCCTGTGGGTTCCAGCATTTCGCGGTAAAACAGACGCACCATCAATTGCGCATCTTCGCCCGCGATCAGCGGCATCAGCATCTGCCGGTAGAAGCCTTCCAGCGACTCCCGCAGCGTGAAATGCGGCTGGGCGAACATCTCGATATGCTGCGGCTCCGGTTGGCACATGAAGCTGAAGCAGGCCTGGTACAAGCCGGCCTTGTCGCCGAAGTAGTAGCTGATCGCGGCGACGTTGGCATTGGCCGCCTGGGCGATCTCGCGGGTCGAGGTTTTGGAAAAGCCCTGCGCGGCGAACAGGCGCATGGCAGCTTGCAGCAGCCGCTCGCGCGATTGCTCGCCATCCGAACGTGGCTTGCGGCCGTCGTCGGCGGGCTGGCTGGTATCGATGGAAGTGGGTTTGGCATTCATGGGCGGCATTACATCACACAATTTAAACAATTGATATAACTAAATCGATTGTTTAATTTATTTGTGAGGCAACGCATTCCAGCCGCTTACAGCCGCTTACAACCGATACATGGCAGTCGTTTGAGGCAGCGGAATATTGTTATATAAAGTAAATATATTTTTCGACCGGAGCTCGCCATGAAGCTTTTCCGCTGGATCGCCGTGGCCGCCGTGGCCGCAAGCGCAGTCGCCACCGCCGCCGAGCCGTTGACGCCGGAGCAGGCGGCCGCCCATGTGTTGAACCGCGTCGCCTACGGCCCCAAGCCGGGCGATGTCGAACGGGTGGCGCAGATGGGCGTGCAGCGCTACATCGAGGCCCAGCTCAACGCCGGCGCGCCGTTGCCGCCGGCATTGAACGCGCGCCTGGCCGGCCTCGATGCGGTGCAGGAGCCGGCCGGCGTGGTGCTGCGGCGCTTCCTGGAAGTGCGCGGCATGGCGAAGAACGAGTCGGACGGCGACCAGGCCAAACGGCGCGAAGTGATCGCCGCCATCGGCCGGCAGACGGCGGAGGCGCGCATCGTCCGCGCCATCGACAGCCCGAACCAGCTGGAAGAGGTGATGGTCGATTTCTGGTTCAACCACTTCAACGTCTACGCCGGCAAGGGCGTGGACCGCGCGCTGATCGCCAGCTACGAGCGCGATGCGATCCGTCCCTACGCGCTGGGGAATTTCCGCGACCTGCTGGGCGCCACCGCCCACCATCCGGCCATGCTGTACTACCTGGACAACTGGGTCTCCACCGCCGACGGCTACGTCCCGCGCGGCAAAAAGCAGGGCGGCCAGAAGGCCAGGAGCAGCGGCCTGAATGAAAACTATGCGCGCGAGCTGATGGAGCTGCACACCATGGGCGTGGACAGCGGCTACACGCAGAAGGATGTGACGGAACTGGCGCGCATGCTCACCGGCTGGACCTACGACAACCGCGAGCTGGTGGCGCGCAACCGCACCTTCCACTTCGACGCCGCGCGCCACGACCGCGACGACAAGGTCTGGCTGGGCCGCCGCGTCAGGGCCGGTGGCCAGGAGGAGGGCGAGTATGCGCTGGACGTGCTGGCGATGCTGCCGGCCACCGCGCATCACCTGAGCTTCCAGCTGGCGCAGTACTTCGTGCAGGACCAGCCGCCGCCTGCGCTGGTGGACCGCATGGCCAAGACCTACATCGACAGCAAGGGCGATATCCGCAGCGTGCTGCGCACCCTGTTCGCCAGCGCGGAGTTCATGGCGCCGGAGGCCGTGGGCGCGAAGTTCAAGACGCCTTACCAGTATGTGATCTCGGCCGCGCGCGCCGGCGGCGCGGCGGCGCCGGACATCAAGCAGACGCTGGGCGTGCTGACCCGTCTCGGCATGCCGCTGTACGGCTGCCAGACGCCGGACGGCTACAAGAACACGCAGGAAGGCTGGCTCAATCCCGATGCGCTGAGCCGCCGCATCGCCTTCGCCACGCAGCTGGCGCCGGAGCTGGACGTGCAGGCCTTGCAGGCGACATTGGCTGGTTCGATCTCGGCCAGGACGCAGGGCGCGGTTGCCGCCAGCCCCGCGCCGCTGCGCGCGGCCATGCTGCTGGGCAGCCCCGATTTCATGCAGCGCTAATCATTCGACGGAGACCGCCATGCAACGCAGAGATTTCCTCAACACGCTGGCCGCCGGCGCCGGACTGGTGATACCGCTGGGCCGTCACGCGTGGGCGGCGACGTCCGCCGCGCCGAAGGCCGACGCCAACGGCCGCAAGCTGATCGTCGTCATGCTGCGCGGCGCGGTGGATGGCCTGAACGTGGTGGCGCCGGTGGGCGACGCCAACTATGCGCGCCTGCGTCCGACCATTGCGCTGGCCCGGCCGGGCGACGACAACGGCGCGCTGAACCTGGACGGCTACTTCGGCCTGCACCCGGCACTGGCGCCGCTGCTGCCCTTGTGGGAGCAGAAGAAGCTGGCCTTCATCCATGCCAGCGGTTCACCGGACGCCACGCGCTCGCACTTCGACGCGCAGGACTACATGGAATCGGCCACGCCGGGCATCAAGAGCACGGCGGACGGCTGGATGAACCGGCTGGTGGCGGCACTGCCCGGCGCCACCACGCCGACGCGCGCGCTGAGCATAGGCCCGACGATGCCGCGCATCCTGTCGGGGCGTGCGGCGGCGGTCAACCTGGCCAACGGCGCGGCCGGCACCAGGGCCAATGTGCTGGACCGGCCGGCGGTGGGCAAGGCCTTCGACCAGCTGTACGCGGACAATCCGCGCTTCGGCGCCGCCTACCAGCAGGGCCAGGACGCGCACAGGGAAGTGATGGACGCGGCGGCCGGCAAGATGGGCGGCGGCGGCATGGGCGGCATGATGTCGGCGGAAATGCAGGCCGCGAACGGCGGCGCGCCGCTGCCCAACGGCTTCCCCGACGATGCGGCGCGGCTGGCGGGGCTGATGCGCAACGATCCGAATATCCAGCTGGCCTTCGTGGCGCTGGGCGGTTGGGACACGCACGCCAGCCAGGGCGCGGCGCGCGGCCAGCTGGCCAACCGGCTGCAGCCTTTGGGGCAGGGACTGGCGCTGCTGGCGCAGCGACTGGGGCCGCTGTTCGAGCAGACCACGATCGTGGTGATGTCGGAGTTCGGCCGCACCGCGCGCGAGAACGGCAACGGCGGCACCGACCATGGGCACGGCAATGCGATGTGGGTGCTGGGCGGTGGCGTCAGCGGCGGCAAGGTGCTGGGCGATTGGCGCGGCGTCGGCGACGCGGACTTGAACGAGGGGCGCGACCTGCCGGTGACGACGGACTTCCGCAGCGTGCTGGCCGCCATCGCCGAGCGTCATCTGCTGTTGAGCGACAAGCAGCTGGTGCAGGTGTTCCCGTCGCTGCCGCGCGGCGGCAGGCTCGATCTGCTGCGCGCCTAAAAAGCCGGGCAAAAAAAACGCCCGCTACCTTGACGGTGCGGGCTGAATTCCAATGTTCAGCGAACGGTTGGAGGAGACAGTTCCAACTATATGCCAGTTCATGTTGCGGTGCAATACCGTAGAACTACGGTGTCTAAGCTTCTACAGTATTAAAAAATCAAAGTTCTATGCTGCACTGCGTTGCGGCAGCGCCAGCGTGAACGTGCTGCCGTGGCCGAAATCGCTGTTGAAGAACAGCGAACCGCCGATCAGGTTGGCCAGGTTCTGGCACAGGTACAGGCCCAGGCCCGCGCCTTCCGCGTGCCGCGTCGAAGTGGAGTCCAGCTGCGAGAAGGCCTGGAACAACTTGGCCTGGTCTTCCTCGCGGATGCCGGCGCCGCTGTCGGCCACCGAGAACTCGACGATGTTGTGGCCGTCGCCGGGCCGCTGCGTCAGCGCCACCTTGACCGTGCCGGCCTCGGTGAACTTGATCGCGTTGTTGGCCAGGTTGAGCAGGATCTGCGTCAGCGCGCGGCGGTCGGTTTCCAGCACGATGGCGTCGCCGGCCAGCTCCACTTCCAGTCCCAGCCCCTTTTGCAGCGCCAGCGGGCGCAGCGTGTCGACCACGTCGTTGACCAGGTGCTGGCACTGCACGGTCTCCAGCTCCAGCGTGACCTTGCCGGCCTCGATCTTGGCCACGTCCAGGATGTCGTTGATCAGCGAGAGCAGATGGCGCGCGCTGGTGCGGATGGTGTTGAGCTGCTTGTCCTGCTCGGCCGTCAACGGGCCGGGTAGCTTCATCAGCAGCGCGCCGGTGAAGCCGATGATGGCGTTGAGCGGCGTGCGCAGTTCGTGCGACATGTTGGCGATGAAGGCCGACTTCATGCGGCTCGCCTCGGCCAGCTCCAGGTTCTTCAGCGCGATTTCGCGGTTGATGGTTTCCAGCTCGCCGGCGTGGTGCGCCAGCCGCATATTCAGTTCGATCACCTGGCGCTCGCGCGCCTGCAATTCGCTGTTGACCTGCACCGCCTGTTCGTAGGTGGAGATCAGCAGGTCGAGGATCTGCTGGCGCTCGGCGTTGATGAAGTGCTTCTGGTCGCCCAGGTAGAGGGCGATGCCGATCTCCATGTTCTGGTTCTTGCGCAGCTTCTGGTTCATCAGCATGTGGCCGATGCGGTTCAGCAGGTAGTCTTCGGCGTAGGGCTTGCGGATGAAGTTATCGGCGCCGCATTCGATGCCGCGGATGATGTCCTTGGGGTCCATCAGCGACGTCACCAGGATCACCGGGATTTCGCGCAGTTCCGGGTCGGCCTTGATGGCGCGGCATAGCGCATAGCCGTCCATCTCCGGCATCACGATATCGGACAGCACCAGGTGCGGTTTGCGTTCGCGGATGGCGTCCAGCGCCAGCTGGCCGTTGGCGGCGACGCGGGCGCCGTAGCGCATCGACTGGATCAGGCGGCGCAGGCGCTCGGCCTGGGTCGGGCTATCCTCGACGATGAGGATTTCGATCTCTTCGGGCTGAATTTCGTAGCTGGTGTCCACGGACCACCCTCCTGAATGCTGATATTTTCTGTTGTGACTATATCGGATTTAGTCTTTCAGGGGGGGACTTTCCTGTCCCTGGAAGCCACCCGCGCGCCAGGTCAGCACCAGCGTGTCGCGGTGGCCGTGCTCTCCCAGCGGCTGGATCGGCGTCGATTCATGGATCACCGTCGCATCGTCGAGCAGCAGCATGGTCCACGGTTCGGTCATCGTGAAGCGCTTGCCGTTCGGGCCATCGGCTTCGAAGATGCGAGTCTCTCCGCCCTTGATCTGCTCGCGGCCGATCAGCAGCACGGCGACGAAGTCGACGCCGTCGCGGTGCGCGCCTTCCGGCGTCGGCCGGCCGATGCCGTCGGTGGTGTCGATGCGGAACTGGTGCGCTTCAACATACCACGGGGCGGTGCTGCGCCGCGCTGCGCTGCACAGCTGGCCGATGCCGCGCACCAGCGCCTGCCACGCCGGCTGCGCCACGGTGGCCGGCTGCATCGGTTCGAACAGGCGGTTCATGCCGCCGTGCAGGGCGTTGTATTCGAGCGGCTGCCAGTGGGCGCGGTGCGCGGTCTGCGTCAGTTCGGCGCCGTTCTGCACGAAGCAGGAATGGCGGCGGCGCCGATAGCGGCCGCCGTCCTTCAGGTAGTTGTCCAGTTCCAGCGCGTTCCAGCTGGGGACCAGCGCGTCCAGCTGCGCCAGCGTCACGCCGGCCAGCGCCGCCACGTCCTGCGGCGGCATGACCGCGTAACCGTCCTTGCGCAGCGCTTCGGCCACATGGCGGGGATGGGTGAAGATCGGATTGGAAGTCGTCATCGGCGCTCTCAGTTGGCGGACATCAGGCTGGCGCGCAGCGCGTCGAGCTGCTGCTTCATGCCCACCACTTCATCCAGCGTGCACTTGGTCGCTTGCAGGATGGACGGCGGCAGCTTGGCCGCTTCGTGGCGCAGCGCGTCGCCGTGCGGCGTCAGCGAGATGATGACCTGGCGCTCGTCGCTGGCGGCGCGGGTGCGGGTCAGCAGCTCGGCCTGTTCCATGCGCTTGAGCAGGGGCGTCAGCGTGGCCGAGTCGAGGAACAGGCGCTCGCCCACTTCCGACACGGTCAGCTCGTTTTTCTCCCACAGCACCATCATCACCAGGTACTGGGAATAGGTCAGGCCGAGGCCGCGCAGCAGTTTGCGATACAGCTTGCTCATCGCCAGCGACGTCGAATACAGGGCAAAGCACAGCTGGCCGTCCAGTTGCGGCGCGGCGGCGGAGGGAGCGGGGGTAGTTTTGGTATCCATGTCCCTAGTATAGATAGCGCACTATACAATTGCAAGCTAGCGGAGAAAAAATGTTTTGCGGGAAAATTCCCTCGGTTATGATGCTGGTAGAGACCAATATCGGGGAGTAGCGGCAGATGAACATCAAAAAGGCCATCGTGCTCATCGTCGATGAGGCGCCGGACAACCTGATCTTGATGAATGGGCTGCTGCAGGACCAGTACGAGGTCAAGCTGGCCAACAACGGCCGCGCGGCGCTGGCGATCATGCAACAGGTGCCGCGCCCGCATCTGGTGGTGCTGGACACGGCGCTGCCGGAAGTGGACGGCTATGCCGTTTGCCAGCAGCTCAAATCCAGCCCGGATACGGCCGACATCCCTGTCATTTTCCTGCAACAGCGGGCCGACGAGGCGCGCGCCTTCCTGGAGGGCGGCGCGGATGTCGTGCTCAAGCCGGTCGCCGGCGAGGTGTTGCGCGCACGGGTGGACACCCAGCTGCAGCTGCGCCATTCGCGCGAACTGCTCAAGCAGCAGCGCAACCTGCTGGAGCACGTGGTCGAGGAAGTGACGGCGGAACTGAGCCAGATGCTCGACGCCATGATCTGGGCGCTGGCCTCGCTGGCCGAAACCCGCGAGTACGAAACCGCCAACCACCTGCGCCGCGTGCAGCACTATATCGCCGCGCTGGGCCGCCAGCTGCAGACGCATAACCGCTTCAAGGAAGAGCTGAGCGATGCGAACATCAAGTCGCTGTTCAAGGCCGCGCCGCTGCACGACATCGGCAAGGTCTCGATCCCGGACGCCATCCTGCTCAAGCCGGACCGCCTGACCGACGAAGAATTCGCCGTCATGAAGATGCACACGGTGTACGGGCGCGACGCCATCGCCAACGTCGAGCAGCATCTGGGCTACACCAACACCTTCCTGCGCTACGCGCGCGAGATCACGTATTCGCACCAGGAGAAGTACGACGGCTCCGGCTATCCGCAAGGCCTGGTGGGCGATGCGATCCCGATGTCGGCGCGGCTGATGGCGGTGGCCGACGTCTACGATGCCCTCATTTCCAAGCGCGTCTACAAACCGGCCTTCACCCATGAAACGGCGATGGAGATGATACGCCAGGGCAGCGGCGAGCATTTCGACCCCGACGTGGTCGACGCCATGCTGACCGTCGAGGAGGAGTTCATGGCCATCGCCGAACGCTATGGCGATCTGCCGGCGGCCGCCACCGTGCCGGATATCGCGGAATAGGGGGCGCCGACCTATGACACGATCGCGCGGTTATCTGGCTTTCATCATAGGCATTTGTCTCACGGCCGCGACCTGCTACGCGGTGATCGCGACGCAGCGGCAGCAGGCGCAGGCCAACTTCCAGCGCGACGTGGAGAGGGTGGTGCGCGACACCGAGGTGCGGCTGCAAACCTATTTCGACATGCTGCTCGGGATAAAAGGCATGTACGCGCTGGAGGACCGCATCGACCGCCAGCGCTTCCACCGCTTCGTGACGGAGCTTAAGCTGGACCGCCGCTATCCCGGCTTCCAGGCGATCCAGTTTGTGCGCATGGTGCCGGAGACCGAGCTGGCGCCGTTCACCGCCGCCGTCAAGGGCGACACCTCCATCGATGCGCGCGGCTATCCCGACTTTCTCGTGCACCCGGCCAGCCGCCGCGACCTGCACTACATCATCGAATACACCGAACCGCTGAAGGGCAACGAGAACGCCTTCGGCCTGGACCTGGCCGCGTTGCCGCCGCATCTGCGGGCGCTGGAGCTGGGCCGCGACAGCGGCGAGATCGTCGCCACCGAGCGCATCACGCTGGTGCAGGATTCCAGCGGCGAACCTGGCTTCGTGGCGCGGGCGCCGGTCTACCGCAGCGGTCCGCCGCTGCAGACGGTCGAGCAGCGGCGCGCGGCGCTGATCGGCTTCGTCGCCATCGTCTTCCGCGTTAACACGCTGATGCGCGAGGTGATCGACGCCTCGCTGCTGCAGCATCTGCATGTGCGCATCGACGACGGCGGCTACCCCGGCGTCAAGGACGTGCTGCCGTCCAATGTCGACACGCTGCTCTACGACAGCGCCGGCAAGGTGGGCGCTCATCAGGCGCGCGGCGCGCCGCTGGAAGAAATGGCGCAGCAAAAGGATTTGATGGTGGGCCAGCGCCGCTGGCTGATGCGCTTCGAGGGCTATGGCGGCGCGCGCTACAGCCGCTCGCAGCTGCCGGTGCTGCTGATCGGCGTGGCCGGCTTCATCATCAGCGCGCTGATCGCGGCGCTGATGGTGTCCACCCGGCGCGTGATCGACGCCAAGCACGGCCTGGAATACAGCCTGGCCGAGCTGGAACGGCAGAAGAGCAATGTGGAGCAGGCGCGCAGCGATCTGTCGGTGGTGGCGGAAACGCTGAAGCAGGCCCAGACCAATCTGCAGACGTCGGAGAAGATGGCGTCGCTGGGGGCGCTGGTGGCCGGCGTGGCGCATGAACTGAATACGCCGATCGGCAACAGCCTGCTGACCGCCAGCGCCCTGAGCGACATGGTGCGCGATTTCGAACGGCGCCTGGCCACCGACGGCGGCCTGAAACGCTCGGTGCTGGAGACCCACCTGGCCGACGCGCGCAAGGCCTGCGACATCATGAACAGCTCCCTGACGCGGGCCGCCGACTTGATCACCTCATTCAAGCAGGTGGCGGTGGACCAGGCCAGCGGCCAGCGGCGCCGCTTCCAGCTCGACGAGGTGGTGCACGATACGCTGGCGACCTATGCGGCTCAGCTGCGGCGGGCCGGCTGCGAAGTGAAGGTCGATGTGCCGGCGGGCCTGGAGTTCGATTCCTATCCGGGCAGCTTGAGCCAGGTGCTGAGCAATTTGATCGGCAACGCGCTGCTGCACGGCTTTGAAGGCCGCGACAGCGGCATTATCGCCATCGAGGCGCGGCGCGAAGGCCCGGACCTGGTGAAGCTGCGGTTTTGCGACGACGGCTCCGGCATGACGGCCGGCACGCTGCACAAGATCTTCGATCCCTTCTTCACCACCAAGCTGGGACAGGGCGGTTCGGGGCTGGGGATGAATATCGTTTATAACATTGTCACCGGCGTGCTGCGCGGGACCATACGGGTCGAGTCCGAACCCGGCGCCGGCACCACCGTCACGCTGGTGCTGCCGACGCGGGCGCCGGAAGGGGCGGTGCAGGAGCCCGTGCAGCCGCCCGCGCTTCAGCCGTAGCGCTGGCGCAGCAGTTCCAGCATCGCCAGGTTAAGCTCCCAGGCGTTCGATACTTCCTTCTGCGTGTAGGGCAGCGTTTGCGTGTACGGTACGGGGCCGAATTCCGGCGTCAGCGTCATGCGCTGGGCGCCGGCGGCGCGGCGCAGACGTATCACTTCATCCCACCACGACAGGTGCGCGGCCAATGCCGCCTGCGACTCCGGCGCGCGGAAGTCCGCCACTTGCGGGCCTTGCTGGTGGCCGACGCGGGCGTGGATGTGGCGCACGTGCGGCAGCGTGGCGGCCAGCGTGTGCGGCTGGTCTTCCAGCAGCGATTCGCAGGCGCAGCACCAGTGCGACAGGTCGGCCGTCAGTTCCAGCCCGGGCATCTGCTCCAGGTAGGGCAGCAGCAGCATCGGGTGGCCGCTGAAACGGCTGCGGTGGATTTCGTGCACGATCGGCACGCCGTGCTGGCGCGAGATGGCGGCCGCCAGTTCAAGCAGTTCGCGGTTCTGCGCCGGCGTGAAGTAGTCCTTGCCGGTGTGCGAGTTGACGTGCAGCGGCTTGGCGGCGCAGGCGTTGTGCAACAGTTCGGCCAGCGCCGCGCGGTGCGGTTCGAAGGTCGGATGGAACACCGTCTCCCATTGGGCGGCGATCAGTCCCAGGCCGGCGGCGGCGATGCGGCCGGTCCAGTCCTCGCGGGCGGCGGCGTCCAGCGGCAGCGACATTTCGATGCCGTCGAAGCCGGCCTGCTTGACGCGGTCGATGAAGACCTGCGGCGCCAGTTCGTTGTTGCCCCAGTGGGCGGCGAAGATCTGGATCTGCATTACAGGAAGCCTCGCACAGGGAAGGCGGCGTCGCGCTGTATCCAGTTCTGCGGCGAGTACTCGGTGGCGCCGTCGGTCACGTGCAGCGTGTAGGCGTGGCGCGAGACGGCCGAGCGGTTCGGCGCGCTGTAGTGCGGCAGCAGGCCGTGGAAGCATACCAGGCTGCCGGCCTTGCATTCGAGCGGCACGGCGGTGCTGTCGTCCGGCCATGGCAGGTCGCTGAGTTTTTCCATGCGCACGTCGTCGCCGTTGCGCAGGAAGCGTTCGCGCATCGGGCCGCGATGGCCGCCCGGTTCGGCCCACATGCAGCCGTTTTGCAGCGTGGCGTCTTCCAGCGCGAACCAGAAGGTGGTGACGCTGACCGGGTTGGTGTCGAAGTAGGTGGCGTCCTGGTGCCAGCGCACTTCGCCGCCGATGCCGGGCTGCTTGAAGATGTACATCGACTGCCAGACCTGGGCGTCGGCCAGGCCCAGGTCGCGCGCCACGGCGGCCAGCCGCACGTCGGTGGAGAAGGCGCGGAACACCGGATCGAGATCGTGCATGGCGTGGCCGATCTTGTTGATCGACAGGGACTTGTCCTGTTTCAGCTGGCCGTCCGGGCCGAAGGCCTCCTCCTCGAAGAAGCAGCGCACGGTGTTGTCGGAGCCGAGGAAGTAATCGTCGGTGGTCTTTTCCTGCTCGATGGTGCTGAAGATGCCGGTTCTTGCGTTGGGATCGAATTCGTTGACAATCTCCGCGGCCCGCGCGCGCAGCGTGGCGATCTCCTGCGGTGTCTTGAAGTTGGGCAGGACGATGTAGCCGTCGCGTTGATATTGTTGTTTTTGTGCGTCTGTCAGCATGGCGGGCTCCGATGGGGCAGGAAGGGGATAGCGCATTGTAGGGCGCGCACTGTAGCCAGACAATCTGCAAAAGGTTGACACATTGTCGCCAAAATGGAGACAATGTGTCATGGATCAATTACGGGCGATGGAGATTTTTGTCGAGGTGGCGAAGCTGCGCAGCTTCAGCGAGGCGGGCCGCCGCCTGGGGCTGACGCGCGCCATGGTCAGCAAGCATATCCTGCAGCTGGAGGAAAAGCTGCAAGCGCGCCTGCTGCACCGCTCGACCCGCGAAGTGAGTTTGACCGACGCCGGCCAGGCCTATCTGGCGCCGTGCATGGCGACGGTGGCGCAGTCGCAGGAGGCGGCGCGGGCGCTCAGCCAGGCCACCCAGGCCGGCGCCGAATTGGCGGGGCCCTTGCGGATACAGGCGCCGTCGAGTTTCGGCAGCGAGTGGCTGGCCGACGCGGTGGCCCGATTCAGCCTGCCGCACCCGCAGCTCGCGCCCATGCTGTACGTGGACGATGCGCTGCTCGATCCGATCGAGCATGGTTTCGATTTGACGATACGGGTGGGCGGCATACCGGACGTGCATGCGCTGGCGATGCGGCCGCTGGCGCCGTGCCGCGGCGTGCTGTGCGCGTCGCCGGCCTATCTGGCGCGTTATGGCGTGCCGCAGGCGCCGCAGGATCTGCGCGAGCACCGCTGCCTGCATTTCAGCCACCTGACCGATGGCACGCAGTGGCATTTCGCGCGTGGCGAGGAGCGGCAAACGGTGCGGGTGCAGGCGGCGTTCACGGCCAATAACGGCGTGGTGCTGCAGCAGGCGGCGCAGCGCGGATTGGGCATCGTCTACAACACCACCTTCCTGGCCTGGCGCGCGCTGCTGGAGGGCACGCTGGTGCCGGTGCTGGCCGATTGGGAGCTGCCGCTCAACCATCTGAGCGCGCTGTATCCGGCCAGCCGGCAGCCGTCGGCCAAGGTGCGGGCGCTGATCGACTTCCTGGTGGCCGAGTACCAGCCGGTGCCGCCGTGGGACCGCGAGCTGGCCGCCGCCGGGTTGCTGGCTTTTTAAACCGTCGCCACCTGCCAAGCCCCGTCGCGGTAGACCAGTTCGTCGTCGAGGTAGACCGCTTCGGTGACGGCGAACACGTCGACGTGGTAGCGCGCTTCCTTGCGCTTGAACTGCGGCTTGGCGTACACGCCGTGCTTGGCGCCCAGCGACAAGTGGATGCCGCACATGCGCTCGAAGGTGCCGATGTCGTTGACCATGCAGTCGCGCGAAAACGCGCGGTTCATGCCGAAGCCCAGTTCGCGCAGCCATACTTCGCCTTCGTGCGCGCGGATGATGGCCAGCATGTTGTCGAATTCCGGCGTGGCGTTCTCGGCGCCCACCACGCGGCCTTTTTCCACGATCAGCGTGACCGGCGTGGCCGGCTTGTTGACCATGAAGGCGGTGTCGCCGAAGACGAAGATCCGTACCCGGCCATTGACCGCTTCCAGGTCGCGCGCTTCGGTGAACACTTCGCCCAGCGGGAACTGGCCGCCGATGTTGTTCATGCCGCTGTAGTCGCCGATATTGAGCTTGGCCGATTCGAACGGCGAGCCGAACACCAGCCGTTCGCCATTGCCGCTGTCGACCACGCCGTGCTGCGCACTGTCGATGCGGGCCTTGAGCGCGTGGCCGACGCCGCGGTAGTAGGCCGGGTCGTAGGCCAGCGAGGCGATGTAGTGCAGCCCCTGTTCGCCCGGCATGCGCGACAGGTGCACATGCTCGATCACCTTCAGGCCGCGCTTGAACAGTTCGATGCGGATGCGGAAGGCTTCGAGGCGGAAGCTGGTCGACTGGATCAGCACCACCAGGTCGCCGGCGTTCATGCGGGCGAAGGCGGCCAGCACCTGTTCCGGCGTGGTGCTGTCGAAGTCGACGAACTCGGCGTCCGGGACCACGCGGCGGTAGGCCTCGGTCAGGGCGCGGTTGAGGTCGCTGCGGGTGTCGTACACGATCAGCGCGCCCTGCGGCGCGGCGTGTTCGATGGCCACGGCCAGCGTGTCGCGCACGTTGCGTTCCGCCGTGTCGACCGCGTGTTCGGGGATGGCGCCGAAGCGGGAGGCGGTGGTTGCAGCGGCGGGGAGGGTGGACGACGTCATGGCGCAGCGGTATAAATGGATCAGCCCGCATTATACGGGGAGAACCACCGCCATTACCGGGCGCGCCACGGTGGCGCGGTTTCTCCTTGTATTGGGCAGGGACGCGATATAGAATCACAAATATAGCCTAGCAGCAACTCCGGCGATAACAACAGGAAGCGTGATGAGCGTAATAATGGGACAGGATTTGCCGCTGGAGCGCCCGGACACCACCGGCCGCGCGGCGTTGTTCGTGCCGACCGCGAACATCAAGGACGACGTGCTGGAGACGGTGCGCAAGGGGGCGGCCATTGTCGGCTTCGGCAATCACGACCGCACCCTGACCATCTACTACGAAAGCAACCGTTTCAACGAAGCCAATCTGACCAAGTGGGAGCAGAAGGCGCGCAAGGCCTTCGAGCGCCTGGCGGAGAACCTGCCGACGGTGTCCAAGATGGTGAGCCGGCCCGAGAATTTCGAGCAGGTGGGCTACATCAGCAGCAAGGGCATCCTGATACGCCGCATGGAAAAGCTGATGAAATGGCTGGAGACTTCCGACGCCATGGACAGTGCGCCGGAATCGGAGACCATTGTTTTCGCGCCGCCCCCGCCGCCCAAGAAAATCACCTGATACGCCGCAGTATCGGCGACTATAACAACGGAGACGCACAACGATGAAACATCTGTTCCAGTTCCTTTTAGCCGCCGCACTGACCCTGAGCCTGACCGGCGCCGCCACGGCGCAGGACGCGCCCCTCAAGCGCGGCACCGCCGACGAGGCGGTGGCGATGGTCAAGCGCGCCGGCGAGTACCTGCAGAAGAACGGCAAGGACAAGGCGGTGGCCGCCTTCAACGATCCCAAGGGCGAGTTCATCCAGGGCGACCTCTACGTATTCATGTTCGACAAGGCCGGCGTGGCGCTGGCGCACGGCCAGAACGCCAAGATGGTCAACAAGAACCTGATGGAGCTGAGCGCCGGCGGCGTCTATCCGATCAAGGAATTCCTCAAGATCGGCGCCAGCCCGGCCGGCAAGGGCTGGGTCAAATACATGTGGCCCAACTCGATCAGCAAAAACCTCGAAGAGAAAAACACCTACGTCGAAAAAGTCGGCGACTACGTGATCGGCGTGGGCATCTACAAATAAGCTTCAGCCGTGCGCTGCGCGGCGAACGTCCGTTGTATGCTGTCGGAAATGTTTAATTCCCTAAGGAGACGGTGATGACGGCGATGACAACGGTGCGCGGCGCGGCTGCGGCTTTGATGGTGCTGGCGCTGCTGGGCGGCTGCCAG
The DNA here is from genome assembly GCF_001758795.1 of Duganella sp. HH101. Lineage (NCBI taxonomy): Bacteria > Pseudomonadati > Pseudomonadota > Betaproteobacteria > Burkholderiales > Oxalobacteraceae > Duganella > Duganella sp. HH101. The sequence goes on from NZ_LRON01000005.1 coordinate 105,786, forward strand.
AAGAAGGACGACAGCGTCGCCGGCCCGGCGGAGACGGCGGGCCGCAAGCTCGATCAGGCCACCGACAAGGCCGGCCGCGAGCTGACCGAGGCCGCGAAACAGGCCAACCAGCAGATCACCGACGCCGCCAAGGAAACCAGCCAGCAAATCAACAAGGCCACCGATGCGGCGGGCGACAAACTCAACCATGCGACCGAGGAAGCCGGCAAGAAGCTGGAGCAGGCCGGCACGAAGATGCAGGAAAAAGCCCGCGAACGCGAAGCGTCCAGCCCCGCCAAATAAAGCTGCGTGCCAGCCGCAGTGGCCAGCCGCAGTGGCCGGCCTCAGTGGCCGGCCTTGTGGGCCGCGTGCTTGAGCGGCACCACGTTGCTGTGCTCTGACGGCGACGGCGGCGGCGTCTCCGGATCGCCGCCCAGCACCACGCTCAAATCCACATAGCCGGCGCGCCACGCGCTCTCCAGATCCTGCTCGATGGCCTCCATCGAGGTCTGCTCGAAGTTCTCGAAGCCGCGCACGCCGTAGGCGCGGTTGCGGCCGTGCGCCTTGGCCAGGTACAGCGCCATGTCGACCAGGTTGACCGCGCGCTCCCACGGCAGCGGCACGTCGGCGGGCACCAGCGGGAACGGCGCGAAGCCCACCGACACATTCACCGAAATCTCATGCTCCTGGTAGCGGATGGCCTGCGACGAAATGCCGACCAGGATGCGGCGCGCGATCTCGTCGACGCCGTGGCGCGGGATCGCCGGCAGGAAGGCCAGGAATTCCTCGCCGCCCCAGCGCACGATCATGTCGGTCTCGCGCAGCACCACGCGCAGGTTCTCGGCGATCATCTTCAGCACGGCGTCGCCGGCGGCGTGGCCGTAGCCGTCGTTGATATGCTTGAAGTGGTCGACATCGAGCAGGAACAGGGCGCCGACGATGTCGTCGCCGTGCACCGTGCGCTTTTCCGGCCGCGTCGGGTCGGGCGGCGTCATGCCGCGCATGAAGTCCTGGAAGTGGCGGCGGTTGTACAGCGAGGTCAATGGATCGAGCGTGGACTGCGCCTTCAGCTCCAGGTTCTTCACCTCCAGCTGGGCGTTGGCGTGCCGCACCTTGCGGTACAACAGCCCGACCACCATCGACGCCAGCGCGAACACCAGGGCCAGCAGCCACCACACGCGCTGCTGCAGGCGGCGGTTGTCGATCTCGGTGCCCTTGACCTGGTTCTCGCGGCTGAGCAGCTGGATCTGGCGCTGCTTCTTCTCGGCCTCGTATTTTTCCTGCAGCTCCAGCACCGATTGCTGGCGCCGTTTTTCAAACAGCTCGTTCGAGATCGCCCGCTCGCGGTGGTAGGCCGACACCGCGCCGGCCAGGTCGCCCACGCGTTCCAGCGCTTCGCCGTACTCGCGCAGGGCCGCCTGCAGATCGGGCTTGTTGTTCTCCTGCTCGTAGCGCGCCATGCCGGCTTCGTACTGCTTCTTGCCCTCGGCGATGCGGCCCATGCCCAGGTAGGCCTGGCCCAGGTTGACGCGCGCGGTCGCCTCCACCGATTTGTCGTTGGTGCGCTGGGTCGAACGCAGCGACTCGTTCGCGTACTGGGCCGCGCGCGGATAGTCGTGCTCCTTCAGGTAGCTGTCCGACAGGTTCACCAGCGTCATGCCTATCATGCGCTCGGCGCCCATCTTGCGCTCCAGGTCCAGGCCTTGCAGCAGCGCGCGCAGGGCGCGCTTGGGCTGGCCGGAATCGATGGCCAGGCCGTACTCGGTGTTCTTGGCGATCGCCATGCGGCCCGGCGAGTGCAGCTTCTCGGTCTCGGCCAGCAACTCGTCGAGCGCGGTGGAGGCCTTGTCGTATTCCTTCAGCTGCGTGTACAGGTTCACCAGCGCGTTGAGGGCGCCGAACAGCATCACCGGATCGTCCGTCACCTGGCGGGCGGTGTCGACGCCGTTCTGCAGCTTGACCAGCGCGGCGGGGAAGTTGCCCATTTCCGCGTAGGCCTGGCCGACCGTCACTTCGATCTGCGAACGCAGCGCCAGGTTGGTGCTGGTGGCCGCCAGCTTCTCGGCGTCGAAGGCCATCTGGTGCGAAGCGTCGACGTCGGCGCGGTCGAACAGCACATAGCTCTTGGCCATCAGGCCCTTGGCGGCGATGGAATCGTCGTGCAGCGATTTGCCGTAGGCGATCAGGCGGTCGGCGGCGGCCATGGCGGCGTCGTTCTTCCCGGCGCGCATGTTCGCCACGCTCAGCTGGTTGAGCAGTTCGGCCTGGGTGGCGGGCGGCGCGCCGGCCGCTTCGGATTGCAGTTTGAGCAGCGTCGTCAGCGCCTGGTCCGGCACGAAGCGGCTTTGTTCGCGCGCCTCGATGATGCGGGCGTACAGCGAAGAGGGATCGGCCTGCGCGCCGGCCAGCAGCGGCGACAGCGCGAGTGCCAAGGCGACCGCGACGGCGCGCGGTCTTGCGCGGACCAGCCCCCAGCCATTTCTGAAACCTGCCAACTGACGCTCCCGGTTGTCGATTGCACGTGCAAAGTGTCTAGACAATTATATTCTTGTTGCAGTCGAGAAAGCCCGTGGAAACGTGATTTTTGACGTTAAACCGCACATATTCTGTGGCGCGGATGTCAACAATCTGGTCGATATTGCCAGTCAGATAGCAATGTTTTTAGCAATGTTGTCTGATCGTGAATACGGCTAGGCCGCCAACTGCTGCAACAGGTAGAGCCGCTGGTACAGGCCGCCGTCTATCTGCATCAGCTGCTCGTGCGCGCCGGTCTCGGCGATGCGGCCGTGATTGAGCACGATAATGCGGTCGGCGTCGCGGATGGTCGACAGGCGGTGGGCGATGGCGATCACCGTCACTTTGCCGCGCAGCTCGTCGAGCGCGGTCTGCACGATCTGCTCGGTCTGCGAATCGATGTGCGAGGTCGCTTCGTCCAGCAGCAGGATGCGCGGCGTGCCGGCCAGCGCGCGGGCGATGGCCACCAGTTGCTTCTGGCCCACCGACAGGCGCGAGCCGCCTTCGCCCAGCGCGGTGTCGTAGCCCTGGTCCAGCGCGGCGATGAAGTCGTGCGCGTGGGCGGCGCGCGCCGCCGCTTCGATCTGCGCCTGGCTCAGGCCGCGGCCCATGTCGATGTTCTCGCGGGCCGAGGCGGCCAGCAGGAAGGGGTCTTGCGGCACCAGGCCCACGTCGGCGCGGAAGCGATCGTTGGGGATGGCGTCCAGCGTCACGCCGTGGATGGCGATGCTGCCGTGGCGCGCCGGGTAAAAGCGCAGCAGCAGCGACAGCAGCGTCGACTTGCCGCTGCCGGTGTGGCCGACGATGCCGATGAAGGCGCCCTGCGGGATCTCCAGCGACAGGTCGTGCAGCACCGGCTGGCCTGCGTTGTAGGCGAAGTCGAGGTGGCGGATGGCGACCGCCGCAGCGTTGCTGTCGCTGTAGCCGCTGGCGTCGTTGGCGGCGGCGCGCTCGGCGGCCAGGCCGGCGGCGTGTTCCGGCGCGGCGTGTTCGGTGGCGGTGGCCTCGTCGAGCAGCGTGGCCACGCGCGCGGTGGCCACCACCGATTGCTGCAACTGGCTGAACTGCATGGTGATCTGGATCAGCGGCTCGATCACGCGCGCCAGGTAGCTGATGAAGGCGTACAGCACGCCCACCTCGGCGGCGGTCATCTCGCGCTGGCCGAACAGGTAGATCACGGCCGCCAGCAGGATGATGTTGAACATGTCCAGCGCCGGCCGCAGCAGCCAGGCGTTGGCGCGCAGTTCGGACAGGCGAGCCGTGTAGTGGTCCTGGTTGGTGGCGGCGAAGCGCTGGCCGAAGCGGGCTTCGGCGTTGTTCGCCTGCAGCACGCTCATGCCGCCTATCGATTCGGCCATCTGGCCGTTGATGTCGCTGCGCAGCGCGCGGGCGCGGGTCACGGCCGGCGCGCTCCAGCGCTGGTACAGCCAGACGATCAGCAGCACCGCCGGCAGCAGCGCCAGCACGATCAGCATCAGATGCCAGTCCAGCCAGGCCATCGCGGCCACGGTGCCGATCAGGACGATGGTGGAATCGAGCATCACGAACAGCACCTGGATGTACAGGGTCTTGACGGCCTCGGTGTCGTTGGTCACGCGCGAGACCAGCTGGCCGGTGATGGCGCGGTCGAAGAAGGCCATCGGCAGCAGCAGCACGTGGGTGTAGACCATTTCGCGCAGCCGCATCACCGAGCGCATCGCCAGGCCGGACAGGCGCACCAGTTGCAGGTAGCGCAGGCCGCTGGCGATCCAGCCGGTCAGCACCACGCCGGCCAGCAGGCCGGCCATGCGCGGCCAGTCGAGGTGGTGCGGCAGCAGGTGCTCGTCGATCAGCGCCTTGCCCATGATGGGGCCCATCACTTCCAGCAGCGCGGCCAGCACCAGCCACATGACGGCCCAGCCCAGGTGGTGCTGGTCGGGCAGGGCGGCGCGGCGCAGCAGCGAGAACGCCTGCCAGGTCTGGCGGCGCGCGGAAATCTGTTCAGGCTTAGTCGGCATCGAGACTGGCTTCCAATTGTTGATAGCGCCACTGGCTGGCGTACCAGCCGTCCTGTTCCAGCAGTTGTTCGTGGCTGCCGGTTTCGCTGATGCGGCCGTCGCGCAGGACCACGATCAGGTCGGCGTCGACCACGGCGCTCAGGCGGTGGCTGGCGATGACGGCGCTGCGGCCGTGGCGGGCCTGGCGCAGTTCTTCCAGGTGCTGCAGGATGCGCGTTTCGGTGCCGGTGTCGACGGCGGACAGGGCGTCGTCCAGCAGCAGCAAGTCGTTATCGGCCAGCAGCGCGCGGGCGATGGCCACGCGCTGGCGCTGGCCGCCGGACAGGGTGATGCCTTTCTCGCCGACTTCGGTTTCATAGCCCTGCTGGAATTGCAGGATGTCGTCGTGGATGGCGGCCAGCGTGGCCGCGTGTTCGACCTGGGCGCGGGTGGCGCCGGGACGTGCCAGCGCGATGTTGTCGGCGATCGAGGCGGAGAACAAAAACGATTCCTGCGGCACCCAGCTGATGGCGGCGCGCAGCGCCTTCAGGCGGTAGTCGGCCAGCGCGTGGCCGCTCCAGCGCACGCTGCCCGATTGCGGCGTCAGCTGGCGCAGCAGCACGCGCAGCAGCGTCGACTTGCCGCAGCCGGTGGGGCCGACCAGGCCGAGGGTCTGGCCCGGCTTGAGTTCCAGCGTGATGTCGCTCAGTGCGGGCGCGCCCTGGCCGGGGTAGGCGTAGCTGACCTTGTGCAGCGCCAGCGCGCCCGGCGCCACGGCGTCCAGCGTGCCGTGGTCGTCGATCGCCAGCGGCGCGTCCAGCATCGGTTGCAGGCGCTGCCAGGCGGCCTTGCCGCGTTCGATCAGCGACAGCACCCAGCCGGCCGCGAACATCGGCCAGATCAGCTGGCCGAGATACATGGTGAAGCTGGTCAGCGCGCCGATGGTCAGCTGGTGCTGCCAGACCAGATAGCCGCCCAGGCCCAGCGTCAGGCCGCCGGCGGCGGTCAGCGTCAGGCCGACTGCCGGTTCGTAGGCCGCCTCCCACACTTGCGCGCGCAGGCTGGCGTTGGAGGCGTGCTGCGCCAGTTCGCCGAACTGCGCGGCGCTGCGCTGTTCCAGTCCCAGCGCGCGCAGCGTGCGCACGCCGGACAGGGTTTCCTGCACATGGTCGTTGAGGGCGCTGAAGCGCTTGAGCGAATCGGTGGAGGCGGTGTGGATATGGCCGGAGATGTACCAGAACGCCCACGCCATCAGCGGGAACGGCAGCAGCGCGATGCAGGCCAGGCGCCAGTCGACGCCGAGCAGCATCACGCCGAGCACCATCACCAGCGTCAGCGCGCCGTCGAAGCCGGCCAGCATGGCTTCGCCGGCGGCCATTTCGATGGCGTCGATATCGTTGGTGGCCAGCGCCATCAGGTCGCCGGTGCGCTGGCGCTGGTAGAACGCCGGGCCTTGCAGGGTGAGGCGGGTGTACAGGCGGGTGCGCAGCGAGACGCCGAGCCGGTAGGCGGCGCCGTACAGGATCTGGCGCCAGGCGACGCGCAGGAAATAGATGCCGGCGCCGATCAGCAGCAGTGCGCCGATTTCCCGCAGCAGGGCGTCGCCGCCGAGGGTGTGGCCGGCCAGGCCGTCGATCATGGCGCCGACCTTGCGCGGCACCCAGATGGAGAGGATGGCCACGCCGGCCAGCATGGCGCCGGACACGGCGTAGGCACGGCTGTGCTGGCGCACGAAGCCGCCGATCAATCCGGAAAGTTTAGACATGTTGCCTCGGAATAGCGCTTAGCCCGCTAGGATACAGCATGCCGAGGAAGTCCGTAGTCCGTGTCCTTCCAATTCCTACATGGAAATAAAACGCTGCTGTCTTACTTCTTGGCTTTGTTGCTGCTCAGCATGTCGAGCTGTTTGCCAGTGGGCTTGGCCTTGGCCGACGGTACGGATTTCAGTTCGGGCTTGCTGTCGGCGGCTGCGGCGACCGGCTTCGCCGGCGGCGCCGGGAAGGCAGGCTTGGCGGCGGCTTTGGTTTCCACCGGGGCCGGCGCTTCGTCCACCGGTGCGGCTTTCGGCTTGGCGACAACCTTGGCGGCCTTGGCTTCCTCGGCCACCACCGGCGCGGCGACCGCTTCGTTGGCAGGTGCTTGTGCCGCCGTGATCACGACCGGCGGCTCCACCACCACCGGCACAGGGGTGGCGGCAACTGGCGGCTTGGCGACCGGGGCGGCAACTGGCGCTGGCGGCAAGGCCTTGACGGCCGTCTTCACCGCCGTCACCGGCGCGGTGGCCAGGTCGGATACTTGCTTGATGGTGTGCTGGGCCGACTGGATCAGCTCGCTCTGGACGTCGGAAGCGATGCTGTACAACTCACGGCCGTAAGCCAGCAGGTTGTCGAAGCTGGCCGGCTCGGCCGTGCTCAGGCTGAAGAATTCGCGCGGGTCTTTCGCTTCGAGCAGCTTTTTCGCGGCGGCCGACGATTTTTCCACCGAAGCCTTGGTGGTGCTGATGTTCAGCGCGATGACCTTTTCCGCGCTGTCGACGGCGGTGCTGGCAAACGTGTTGAAGATCTTGAATTGGGCTTCCAACTGGGACTTCGTAGCTGCGGAAAACTGTTCGGTGATCGAAGACATGGTTTCTCCTGGGACGATTAGAATGTCGGCAAAGCTGTGCACGCTGCGCGCAATATGATGCATTGCAATAAGCCCATTCTAGCGGCGAAAGTTGGGCTTGGAAAGTTATTTTTTCTGCCATGTCGCAAAGCTCGCAACAAGGAAAAATGCCGCATGGACATTATCTGCGTCGTTCTTGATGCGACGCAATACACGGCGGTGAAAAAGTCTGAATTAGTGCGCCGCAACAAGATGCGCAATCAATTGAAAAAGGGAATACATGGCCATCAAACTGAACAAGGAAGTCGAGCAACGCCTGCTGGGATCGATCCAGCGTTACTGCGCGGCGAACATGGACGAGGAGGTCGGCGAGCTCAAGGCGAAGCTGCTGCTCGATTTTTGTTTGCGCGAAATCGGCCCGTCTGTCTACAATCAGGCCATCCTCGACGCCCAGGCGGCGATGCAGGACAAGATCGCGGAGATCGAAACGGTCTGCTACGAGTCTGAGTTTTCATACTGGAAGAAATAAGCCGGGAGCGCGGATGGATGCGGTGATCGAGACGGTAATACGGAACGCCAACCTGGCCGACGGACGACGGGGCGTCGATGTCGCCATCGACCAAGGCCGCATCGCCGCCATCGGCGCGGCGCTGCCGCTCAGGGGCGCGCAGGAAATCGACGCCGGCGGCGACCTGCTGAGCGCGCCGTTTGTCGACGCCCATTTCCACATGGACGCCACGCTGAGCTACGGCCTGCCGCGCGTCAACGCCTCCGGCACGCTGCTGGAAGGCATCGCGCTGTGGGGCGAACTGAAGCCCGACCTGACCCAGCAGGCGCTGGTCGAGCGCGCCTTGCAGTATTGCGACTGGGCCGCCGCGCGCGGCCTGCAGGCGATCCGTTCCCACGTCGATATCTGCGACGACCGTCTGCTGGCGGTCGAGGCGCTGCTGGAAGTCAAGCGCCTGGTCGCGCCCTACCTGGATCTGCAACTGGTGGCGTTTCCGCAGGACGGCCTGCTGCGCAGCCCGACCGCGCTGGCCAACCTCAAGCGCGCCATCGCCATGGGCGTGGACGTGGTCGGCGGCATTCCGCACTTCGAGCGCACCATGGCCGACGGCGCCGAATCGGTACGCATCCTGTGCGAATTCGCCGCCGAACAAGGCTTGATGGTGGACATGCATTGCGACGAGTCGGACGATCCGCTGTCGCGCCATATCGAAACGCTGGCCAGCCACAGCCACCGCCTCGGCCTGCACGGAAGGGTGGCCGGCTCGCACCTGACCTCCATGCATTCGATGGACAACTACTACGTCAGCAAGCTGCTGCCGCTGATACGCGAGGCCGGCGTGGCGGCGATCGCCAACCCGCTGATCAACATCACCCTGCAGGGCCGCCATGACAGCTATCCGAAGCGGCGCGGCATGACGCGGGTGCCGGAGCTGATGGCGGCCGGCGTCGAGGTCGCCTTCGGCCACGATTGCGTGATGGACCCGTGGTACAGCCTGGGCTCGGGCGACATGCTGGAAGTGGCGCACATGGGCCTGCACGTGGCGCAGATGACCGGGCAGGACGCCATGCGCGCCTGCTACCAGGCGGTGACGGCGGCGCCGGCCCGCATCCTCGGCCTGCGGGACTACGGCGTGGCGGTCGGCTGCCATGCCGACCTGGTGCTGCTGGACGCGGCCGATCCGGTGGAGGCGATCCGCTTGCGCGCGGCGCGGCGCCTGGTGATGCGGCGCGGCCGGGTGATCGCCGAGTCGCCGCCCGCGCAAGCCCGGCTGAGTTTGCCGGGGCGGCCGCCGTCGGTGGATTTCCGGCTGGGCCGCTGAGCCCACGCGGCGCCAGCGCAAGCTGGACTTGCCATCGGAAATCCATGACAATTGAACATTGTTTAATCCGCCTGGAGCTGCCTTGAAAGAAATCGCCATCCGCCCCGCCACGGAAGCCGACTTCGGCGCCATGTGGGAAATCTTCCAAGAGTTGATCGCCAGCGGCGACACCTATTACTTCGCCGCCGACACCAGCCGCGAAGATTGTCATGCCTACTGGTTCGGCCCCGGCGTGCAATCGTATGTGGCCATCCTCAACAGCGAGCGGCTGGTCGGCATGTACCGGCTGATCGCCAACCAGCGCGACCGCGGCGCCCACGTGGCCAACGCCTCCTTCATGGTCAGCCCGGCCGCGCAGGGCATAGGCGTGGGCAAGTTGCTCGGCGGCGACTGCCTGGACCGCGCCCGCTCGCAAGGCTATCTGGCGATGCAGTTCAACTACGTGGTCAGCTCCAACGTGCCGGCCGTGCTGTTGTGGAAGAAGCTCGGCTTCTCCATCGTCGGCACGCTGCCGCGCGCCTACTATCACGCCCACCTCGGCTACGTCGACGTCTACGTCATGTACCAGTTGCTGGACGATCCTTCGCATTGGCCCGACGCATGAAAATACTCGACACCGAACGCCTGACGCTGCGCACCATTACCGCCGACGATGCCGGCTTTTATTACGACCTGGTCAACGACCCCACCTGGCTGGAGTTCATCGGCGACAAAGGCATCCGCAGCATCGAGGGCGCGCGCGACGCCATCCTCGAAGGGCCGTGCGCGATGCAGGAGCGGCTGGGGCATTCGCTGTACGTGATGGAGCGCAAGAGCGACGGCGTGGCGCTGGGCTTGTGCGGGCTGATCAAGCGGGACGGACTGGACCATGTCGACATCGGCTACGCGATCCGGCCGGCCTGGTTCGGCATGGGCTACACCTACGAGGCCGCCGCCGCCGTGGTGGCGTATGCGCGCGATACGCTGCGCATGCGCTGCCTGCTGGGGCTGACCGACCCGGGCAACATCAACTCGATCCGCCTGCTGGAAAAACTCGGACTGGCGTTTGTCGAACTGCGCAATCTGCCGCCGCATGATCGTCCTACCAATATTTACCGCATCGATTTCCCGAACTGATCCCATCGACCTGTTGCAACGGTGGGAATTCGATAGAATTTTGCCGGCCTGCGCTTGGATTTTTCCATGCCTGAGCGCATGATGGACACAAAGAATTAGAAGTTGCCTGTTCCCTAAAAAACGGAACCAATTCAACAATATAAGCCTAGTCATGGCGGTGGGAGACACCGCTGCGGTCATCTTGTACGCATTGAATTTTTACCGAAAGGGAAACCTATGAAACTCGCCAATCTCAAGATAGGGGTGCGGCTGGGCTTGCTGGGCGCGTTCTTCTTTGTGGCCCTGGCCATTGTCGCCACCGGCGGCTGGCGCGCGCTCGACGGCAGCAATGCGCGCAGCGCCGACGCCATGCAGCGCATGCAGGCCATGATGCAGGCCGTCGATGTGGCGCGCGGCGCCCAGGTCGAATTCAAGATCCAGGTGCAGGAGTGGAAGAACACTCTGCTGCGCGGCAACGACCCCGCCAATTTCGACAAGTACAGCAAGGCTTTCGTCAAAGGCGGCGAGACCACGCGCGCCGAGCTGCAAAAGTTGAAGGCGCTGCTGGCCAGGCTGGACCTCAAGACGCCGCTGGTCGACGAAGCCGTCGCCACCCAGGGCGAGCTGGTGACGCGCTACATGGCGGCGCTGCAGAAATACGATAGCGCCAACCAGGACAGCGCCCACGTGGTCGATGCGCTGGTCAAGGGCATGGACCGCGAACCGACCAAGAAAATCGACGACATCGTCACCTTCATCGACAAGGAATCGCATCGCCTGATGCTTGAGATGGAAGAGGAGAGCAAGGCGGCGCATGGACGCGCAATGATGGTCATGGGCGCCACGCTGCTGGTGACGCTGGTGGTCGGCGTCGCCACCGTGCTGTGGCTGATCAAGAGCATCACCGTGCCGCTGAACGAGGCGGTCGAGATGGCCGAGACGGTGGCCGCCGGCGACCTGAGCAGCGAGGTGCGCATCAGCAGCACCGACGAGATCGGCGCGCTGCTGGGGGCGCTCAAGCGCATGCAGGGCAACCTGAGCAATATCGTCGGCAAGGTCCGCATGGGGACCGACGCCATCTACGGCGCGGCCAAGGATATCGCCGCCGGCAACCTCGACCTGTCCAGCCGCACCGAGGAGCAGGCCAGTTCGCTGGAAGAGACGGCCGCCGCGATGGTCGAGCTGACCACCACCGTGCAGCAGAACAACGCCAACGCGGCCGAGGCCTGCAAGCTGGCCGACACCGCCTCCGCCGTGGCGGCCAAGGGCGGCGACGCGGTCGAGCAGATGGTGCGCACGATGGGCTCGATCAATGAATCGTCGCGCAAGATTGTCGACATCATCGGCGTGATCGACGGCATCGCCTTCCAGACCAACATCCTGGCGCTGAACGCGGCGGTGGAAGCGGCCCGGGCCGGCGAGCAGGGACGCGGCTTCGCCGTGGTCGCCAGCGAGGTGCGCAACCTGGCGCAGCGCTCGGCGGCGGCGGCCAAGGAAATCAAGGAACTGATCGGCGATTCGGTCGGCCGGGTGGAGGCGGGCAGCAAGCTGGTCGGCCAGGCCGGCGAGACCATGGGCGAGGTGGTGGCCAGCGTGCAGCGCGTCACCGCCATCATCGGCGAAATCTCGACCGCCAGCGTCGAACAGCGCGACGGCATCGAGCAGATCAGCATCGCCATCAGCCAGATGGACGGCGTCACCCAGCAGAATGCCGCGCTGGTCGAGGAGGCCGCCGCCGCGGCCGACGCGATGGAACAGCAGGCCGCCAGCCTGGCGGAAGCGGTCAGCGTGTTCAAATTGCAGGAGCAGCGCCAGCCCGCGCATGCGGCGGCGCCGGTCCAGCGGCGCCTGCTGCAGATGGCGGGCCCGGCCTGACGCGGCCGGCTCCGCCGGCGCAGCCGGCCGCCGCGCGGTTTTGACGCCGCTCAAGCGGCGGCGTGAACGGGCTTGGATCTGACTCGCCATCAACTATGATTCCCTCTTCCCCGGTGCACCGGATGGAGAGGGACAGCATGAACAGCCTATTGCCGGTGCTGGCCGGCATCGCACTCAGTCTGCTGGCGCTGTGGTACGGCGAGGTGCGGGTGCGCGCCTTGCGTGCCCGCTGCGCGCAGTTGCAGTCCACGCTGGAATCCCACCGCGAAGCGGAAATACGGCTGGACTACATCGCCCACCACGACAGCCTGACCGGCCTGCCCAACCGCCTGCAATGCCAGCTGCAACTGGAGCACGGCATCGCCTACGCGCGCCGCCACGGCAGCCTGCTGGCGGTGCTGTTTGTCGACATCGACCACTTCAAGGCCATCAACGACAACCTCGGCCACGACGCCGGCGACCAGGTGCTGGTGCAGTTCGCCCAACGCCTGCGGCGCTGCGTGCGCGAGGTCGACACCGTGGCCCGCCAGGGCGGCGACGAGTTCATCGTGCTGCTGACCGAGTTGCGCGCCGCCCAGGACGCGCAGCAGGTGGCCGACAAGATCAGCGCCGCCATCGCCGAGCCTTTCCTGGTCCATGGCGACACGCTGGCGGTGGCCGCCAGCATCGGCATCGCCGTCTATCCGGACGACGACGCCGACCTCGAAGCGCTGCTGGAGAAGGCCGACCTGGCGATGTACGCGGCCAAGCAGCGCGGCCGCGGCGCCGGGCTGCGCTTCGCGCCCAGCATGCAGGCCAAGGCGTATTCGCGGGTGGTGCTGGAGACCGCGCTGCGCCATGCGCTGGAGCACGACGAGTTCGTGCTGAGCTACCAGCCCAAGCTGAACCTGAACGAGCAGAAGATCACCGGCGTCCGGGCGCTGCTGCGCTGGCACCATCCGGAGCTGGGGCTGGTGATGCCGCCGGATTTTCTGCCTATCCTGGAGGAGAGCGCGCTGATCCTGCCGGTGGGCGAGTGGGCGATGGCGACCGCCGCCAGGCAGGCGCGGCGCTGGATGGAGCTGGGCCATCCGCTGACGGTGTCGCTGCACCTGTCGCCGCGCCAGTTCTACCAGAAGGATATCGCCCGCACCTTTGCCGCCATCCTGCACGAGGCCGGCCTGCCGGGGCGCTACATCGAGCTGGAAATCAGCGAGGGCATGTTGATCGACAAGAACCATAGCTGCGAGGCCGTGCTGCGCCAGTTCAAGCAGCTGGGCATGCGCATCTCGATCAGCGATTTCGGCACCGGTTACGCATCGCTGAACTACCTGCGGCGCTTCCCGGTGGATCTGGTGAAGATCAACAAGTCCTTCATCGACGACCTGCGCCGGGCCGCCCAACAGCCGACCGACCGCCACGGCGACAGCCGGACGGCCGACGAGGGGGCGATGGTGCGCGCCATCATTGCCATGGCGCATACGCTGAACATGCAGGTGATCGCCGGCGGCGTCGAGACCGGCGACCAGCTGACCCAGCTGGCGGCGATGGGCTGCGACGAAGCGTTCGGTTTCTGCCTGAGCGCGGCGGTCTCGCCGGACGAGCTGGAGGCGCTGCTGCTGGGCCGCCGGCCGCAGCCGGCGCCGACGCCGGTCAGGGCTGACGGCTAGCCGGGAAGAACCACGCCAGCGGCCGCTGCACCCGCGCCGCCCACGAGCGTTCGTTGTGGATGGCGGCCTCGGCTGAGTAGAAGTACAGGTCTTCATTCAAGCGGTAGCCCTGGGCCAGCATGGCGTCGCGCATTTGCAGCGTCTGCTCGATGCCGTCCTGGTCGGTGCCGGCGTCGAGGTAGAACTTGACCGGCTGGCGCGCCGGCACCTTGGCGATGAACTCGCCGCGATTCCACCAGAGCGAACTCGACACCCCTGCGGCGCGGAAAAACACTTCCGGGTGGCGCTGGGCGATGTAGACCGAGGCGATGCCGCCCAGCGAGGAACCCATGATGGCGGTGTGCTCGCGGTCCGGCAGCGTGCGCAGGTGGGTGTCGGCCCACGGCTTGACGGTGTCGACGATGAAGGCCATGTAGGCGTCGAGCTTGCCGCCGCCGTACTGCGGGTCGCAGCAGGGCGTGTACTCGGCCATGCGGTCGCCGGTGTTGTCGATGCCGACCACGATGGCCGGCGCGATGCTGCGGTTGGCGATCAGGCGGTCCATGGTCGTGCCGATTTCCCAGGCCGCGCCGTAGGCGGCGGTGCGGGCGTCGAACAGGTTCTGGCCGTCGTGCATGTAGAGCACCGGGTAGCGCTGCTGCGGCTGGGCGTCATAGCCTGGCGGCAGATAGATGCGCAGGCTGCGGCTGTTGCCCAGCTGCGGCGAAGCGATCTGCTCGACGATGCGCACCGTGCCGGCCGGCGGTAGGGCGGGGATGGCCGCCGCGCTGCCCGTCGCCGCCGCGCCACCACCGGCCGCCGAACCGCGCGCCAACGGCATGAGGCGAACGCCGTGCAGATCGAAGCGGTTCGACGGTCCCTTGACGCCGCCCGCGTCGCCATAGCTGGCGTTACTTTGCAGGTAGCTCATGTTGTAGAAATCGCCGAGCTCCATGCGGTAGCTGCCTGCCTTGAGCTCCGCCTTCAACGGCGTCGACCACGCTGGCCCAGCGCTCGCGGGCGAATGCGGCAACTGCACCACGCCCTGCGCGGCGATGCCGCCCTGGCCGTCCTTGAGCACCATCCATTTCACGCCACCGCTGATGCCCAGGTTGATCTGGTGCGCGGTGTTGCGGTACTTGAGCTGCAAGGCATAGCTGCCGTCGCGCTCGACCCTGATGTCCCGCACCGCCAGCGTATCGGCCGGCGCACCCCAGCCCGCGATGCGGCCATCGGCAGCCGCCACGCTCGATTGCACGCGCGCGTCGGCGACAGCAATCTCCACGCCGTTGTCCAGGCATTGCGGCGCGCTGTGATGGCTGCGGTTGCCGGAGCCGGTGTACATCGCCTCGACGGCGTAGCACAGATTGTCGTTGCCGCCCTTGCCCAGCTTCGGCGCGCGACGATCGGCCCAAGTCTTCGCAGTGATGCGCTGCGCCGCCAGCTCACCGTTGCGATAGATGTTGTAGACCACGCCCTTGCCGGCGCCGTCGAGATGCAGTGTCGGCAAACCATAAGTGCCGCGCTCCAGCCTGGCGATGCGCGCCGCGGCCGGCGCGTACACCGCCGGATCAAGCGCCAGCGGCTGCCCGCTGACGCTGCGCTTGGCCTGCTGCCCGGCCACCAGCTTGCCGAGGCGGATCTCGATCACATTGTCGTCGGCCAGCGCCGACCAGGCCAGCGTGGCGGCGGCGGGCTTGCCGTTCAACGTCACCGCTGCGACTTCGTAGTAGCCATCACCGGATGCGGCGGGCGGCAGCGACAGGCGCACCTGCAAGCGCTTGCCGCGCAGGCCAAGGTTGCTGAGCGTGACTGCATCGCTGCCCGCGAACGCCACGCGCCGCAGCCTGGCCGTCACGAAGGGGCGCAGAGCGATGCCATCATCGGTGGTCTGCACGCCGAACACGCCGCCGACCACCATGCCGAGATACGCGCCGACCGACCACAGTTGGCGGCGCGAGTCCATCACCGGCCCGCTCAAGTCGCCCTGCGGCTGCTGGTCCTTCAGCATCGGCTGGCCGGACAGCCATTCCAGGTTTTCCATATTGGACAGGTTGAGCGCCGCGCCACGCATCAGCGTATCGTAGGCCGCATCGGCGACCGCCACATTGCCCGTCATGGCGGCGGCCTTCAAGCCATAGGCCGTCACGAACGGCCACAGCGCGCGATTGTGATAGATCGCCACGCCCGGCTGCTGCGGATAAATCACCGGCGCCCCCAGCGGGCCATGCGGGTAGTGCGCCAGGATGCTCTCGGCCTGCTTGCGGTCGGCGATGCCGGTGACGATCGCCAGCGACTGCCCCAGCCAGTCGTACTTGTACATCGGCGCGCCGTCGAAATGCCCGGCCGTCATGCTGCTATACATGCCGGCGTCGGCCTGCCACAGGCGCTGGTTGATGGCGCGCTTCAGGTCCGCCGCCCACGCCGCGTAGCGGTCGGCCAGCGCCGCATTGCCTTGTTCCCGCGCCAGCTGCGCGGCCAGCGTCAGCGCCTTGTAGTGGCCCGCGTTGGTGGACAAGGCCTTCGATGACGCCATGCTGGCCAGGTCGTCCGGTATCCAGCGCGCATAGCTTTGCTCGCGCCAGTCGAGGAAGGATTGTTCGCCGTTGTACAAGCCGTCGGCCGCATCGTAGGCGGCCAGCCTGTCGTTTTCCAGCGTGTTGGACAGGGCACGCAGCGCCGTCGCCGCGAAGGCCGTGCGTTCGTCGGGCGCCAGCGCCTTCAAGGCTTCGTCCGCGCCGAAGGCCCAGCTCACGCGGTCCGTGCTGACCGGCCAGCTGCCGCCGCTGCCGGTGTCCTGGATGATCTGCAAACCGTCGGCGCTGCCGGCGGCGTGCGCGCCCGGCCGCACACCGTCGCGGTAGCCGGACAGCTTGAACTCCAGCGAATTGCGCACGCGGCGCGGGTCCAGCATGCCCAGTCCCAGCGAGGCGGCGTAGGACAGGTCGCGCGTCCACACATAGTTCCACAACTCGCCCGTCTCGAAGCAGTTGCAGGAGATGGGCTTGCCGCCGTTGTAGCTGCCGTCGCGGATTTCGCCGACCGAGTCCTGCTTCATCTCCAGGCCGGCCAGCGTGAACAGCGCGTCGAAACCCAGGTTGCCGCTGCGGACGCTGGGCTGCCCCGGCGCTTCCGCGTAGCTGATCTCCTGCTTGCCGCCTTCGCGCACGCGCATGGTGGACGATTGCGTGTAGCTGCGTTGCGCCGCATTCGCGTCCGGCGTGGCGTAGCGCACGGTCTCCTGCTTGCCATCCCAGGTCGGATAGCTGGTGCTGAGCGTAGTGGCGGCCAGCGCGGGCAGCGTGAGCAGCGCCAACGGCAAGGCGCCGAGGCGGCGACGGGGCAATCTCATTGTTCGATCTCCAGTATCAGCGCCGAGCGTGCCGGCAGGGTGACTTCTCCATCGAGCGACACGCGCTTGCCGGTGGCGACGTCGACACCGGCGCGCACGCCGGCCAGCATCTCGTGGAAGCGCGCGGTTTTCAGCACGGTGTCGGTACTGTTCTTGTTGAAGGCCACCATGACCTTGCGAGCGCCATCGTAGCGGAAATAGACGTAGGTGTTTTGCTCAGGACCGTAGTGCATCATCTTCCCGTGATGGATTACGGACGCGCCCTTGCGCCAGTTGAGCAGCTTCTTCACATACGCCTGCGCGGCCGCCTGCTGCGCGCTCAGGCCCGCGCCGGTGAAGGCGTTGACGGCGTCGCCGGACCAGCCGCCGGGGAAGTCGTGGCGATAGGATGCATCGTCGCGGCCCTTGGTGGTGCTGGTCATCTGCACTTCGGTGCCGGCGTAGAACTGCGGGATGCGCGGCGCCGTCGCCACGAAGGCCATCGCCATGCGGAACAAGCCATCATCCCCATTGAGCTCGCTGTAGATGCGCGACACATCGTGGTTGCCCTCGAATAGAACCAGGTTGCCGGCGTTCGGATACAGATAGTCCTGCGACAGCGTCTCGTACAAATTCGTCAGGCTTTGCTCGCCGCCTTCCTGCGCGGCCAGCGCGCGGCGCATGGTGTAGGTCAGCGGGAAGTCCATCATGCTCGGCATGTGCGAGACGTAGCCGTTGAAGTTCTGCTTGCCCTCCTGCCAGAACGCGACCACCGGTATCAACGGGCTCCATTCCTCGCCGACCAGGTTCAGCTTCGGATACTCGGCCATCACGCTGCCGGACCAGCGGCTGAGGAAGCTGGTGTCCGAATAGCCGTAGGTGTCCACCCGCAGGCCGGACAAGCCCGCGTACTCGATCCACCAGATGTTATTTTGAATGAGGTAGGTGGCCACATAGGGATTGGCCTGGTTCAGGTCCGGCATGTCTTCGACAAACCAGCCGGCGGTGAAGTTGCGCCGGTCCTCGGCCGACGCGTACGGATCCTGCACCGCCACCCGGTGATGCTCGGTCGGCACGAACTTGCCCTGGTAGGTCAGCCAGTCCGGCGTCGGCATGTCCTGCATCCACCAGTGCTTGCTGCCGATATGGTTGAGCACCACGTCCTGGATCACGCGCAGGCCTTTGGCGCGCGCCTGCGCGACGAAGCTGCGGTACTCCTCGTTGCTGCCGTAGCGCGGATCGATGCGGTAGTGATTGGTGCTGGCGTAGCCGTGGTAGGAGTAGGCCGGCATATTCGATTCCAGCAGCGGCGTCGGCCACACGGTGGTGAAGCCCATGCCGGCGATGTAGTCCAGATGGTCGGCGATGCCCTGCAGGTCGCCGCCGTGGCGGCCGGAGCCGTCGGCACGGTTGGAGCGCTCGGCCATGCCGGGAGCGTTGTCGTTGGCCGGATTGGCGTTGGCGTAACGGTCTGGCATCACCTCATAGATCGCGTCGCCGCTGCCGAAGCCGACGCGCTGGGCCGAGCCCGGGCTGCGCGCCAGCAGCTGGTAGCCGTAGTGCAGGGCGCGGCTGCCGCGCCCGAAGGCCAGGTCCAGCTTGCCCGGTGCGGCGTCGGGCGCTATCTCCAGGTCGATGAACAGGTAGTTCCGGTTGGCCACCTGAGCCACCGAGGCGATGCGCACGCCGGGGTAGGCCAGCGTGGGTTCAAGGTCGGCGATCTGTGGTCCGTGCACCATCAGTTGCAGCTTGCTGTTGTGCATGCCGGTCCACCACAGCGGCGGCTCCATGTGGTCGATGCGGTAGTCCGGGGCGGCGTGCGCCCATACGGGCAGCAGGCTTGCCAGCAGCGCCGCCAGGATGGTGTTCTTCATGCAATCTCCTCGTTATGGTAAGTAGTCGTACTACAAGCCCTTGTTTTTGCGGTCGACCGGCCGTTTCGCCTTGTTTTGCTAGAGAATACTCTCAAAACCCCGCAGCATCAAACCGCCTGAATTTAGTCGAAATACAGAGATTTTGTAATTTTTCAGCCCATATTGTTTTTTCGGCCAAAAATTGCCTGCTCGAAGCCCCATGCGCACGCGGCTGCGTGACGTTTGGTTTCATAAACAAGTGGTTCTATCGTCAAATCTGTAGTTCTACTACAAGCGCGTGGGCATCGCTCTGTAGCCGAAATACAACGAGAACCGCATGCTCACAGGGGGAAGCTGGCGCGGAGCGGCCTGGAAAGCGTAGGCGAGCGGAAGTTTAATTGACATGGAATCTAGTTTTAGTACAAAATTCTTCCTAGAACGTCTTATAGAACGTCGAATTTCCTTGGAACCCGTGTAGTTTGAGACGCCCCGGCGAATACGGAGCGGCTGATGTTGGCGGGAATTGTGTTTTGTGTCGTGAGTGAGGGGACATTGAATGAACATTTTTGCGAATAAGCGTAGTCATAGCGCTGCGTTTCAACTGAATCCGGTCGCAGCGGGTTGCGCTGTATTCCTGTCGATGATGGCAAGCTCGGCTGTTTATGCGCAAGAAGCCGCGCAAGCAGCCCAGGCTCAAGCCGCCGACGTAACGGCCGCCAAAGCCGATCCTAACGCGCCGGTCGTACCATCTGTCGTCGTGGCCGGTATCCGCCGCGGTATCGAAGCAGCGATCTCGATCAAAAAGAATTCCACTTCCATCGTCGAAGCCGTGTCGTCGGAAGACATCGGCAAACTGCCTGACTCCAGCGTGGCTGAATCCATCGCCCGCCTGCCAGGCGTTACCGCACAGCGTTCGCGCGGTTCGGGCAAGGCCGCCGACATCAGCGTGCGCGGCCTGGCGCCTAGCTTCAACGGCACCCTGGTCAACGGCCGCGAACAAGCGTCCACCGGCAATGCCCGCAGCCCTGAATTCGACCTGTTCCCTGCCGAACTGATCGGCAGCGCGATGATCTACAAAACCCCCGACGCCACCGTGATCGGCCAGGGCCTGGCCGCGACCATCGACCTGCGCACCGTGCAGCCGCTGGACTTCGGCAAGCGCGTGCTGGCAGCCGGTGCGCGCACCGAGCGCAGCGGCGTGCGTTCCGGCTCGCCGGAAGGCGACGGCAAGCGCTACACCTTCAGCTACGTCGACCAGTTCGCCAACCGCACGATCGGTGTGGCGCTGGGCGTCACCAGCTACAAGGAAACCGGCGGCGGCCAGCAGAAGTTTGAAGGCGGCGGCACCGAGACCTACAGCTACAACGGCCAGAACGTCATCGTGCCGAGCGGCTTCAAGGCCGACACCGAGACCTCGACCTCCAAGCGTGACGGCGTGTCCGCCACCCTGCAATACCGTCCTAGCAAGGAATTCAAGACCTCGGTCGACCTGTTCTACTCGGCAGGCACCCAGACCCTGAAGAAAACCGGCCTGGAAGGCTCGATCGGCGGTTCGTGGGGCGGTTACGACCCAGTGGGCACCCTGAGCAACGCCACCATCCAGAACGGCGTGGCCACTTCCGGCACCTTCAGCAACTTCAAGGGCGACGTCCGCAACCACAAGGAATCGGCGGACGACAAGCTGACCTCGATCGGCTGGAACGCGCAATACAAGAAGGATGACTGGACCCTGAGCAGCGACCTGTCGCACTCGAAAGCCACCAAGAACGCATCGCGCTACGAAACCACCGCCGGTGTAGCAGGCAACGTGCCAGCCAACCAGATCGGTTCGCTGTCGTGGACCGGTTTCGACGGCAAGAACCTGGCCGCCATGCACCTGACCTCGAGCTTCGATTACTCGAACCGCTCGCAGACCTTCCTGACCGACACCGACGGCTGGGGCGGCGGCGTGAACTCGCCACAGGCCGGCTATGTCGCCCTGCCTAACGTCGACGACAAAATCGACGCGATCCGCCTGACCGCGCGTCGCGAACTGAGCTGGGGTCCGGTTGCGGCCGCCCAGTTCGGCGTGAACTACACCAAGCGCGACAAGAAGCGCTACGGCGAAGAAGGCCGCCTGGTCGTCAAGGGCGCCAACGGCTACGCCACCGCGCCAGTGCCGGGCAGCGCCACCGCCACCGCCGGCACCACCGGCATCCCTATCGTCTCGTTCGACCCGGTCGGTACCCTGGGCCCGATCTACGACATGGTCAAGTGGGTGGACGCCAGCGTGCTGGCCAAGGACTGGTCGGTGTCGGAAAAAGTCACCACCGCCTACGCCATGGGTGAACTGGACGGCAAACTGGCCGGCTTCGACTACCGCGGCAACTTCGGCGCGCAACTGGTGCACACCAACCAGTCGACCACCGGCAACAAGGTCGACCTGCTGACTTGCACCGGCATCACCGCCGCCACCTGCCCATCGGCTGTCATCGCCGACGGCACCTCGTACAACGACATCCTGCCTAGCGCAAACGTGTCGTTCGACCTGGGTAACGAACAGCAGCTGCGCTTCGGCGCCGCCAAGGTACTGGCTCGCGCCAACCTGGACGACATGCGCGCCAGCTCGGCGTTCGGCGTCAGCAAAGACAACACCGTGCCTATCCTGGTCGGCAGCGGCGGCAACGCCAAGCTGGAACCGTTCCGCGCCAAGGCGCTGGACGTATCGTACGAGAAGTACTTCGGCAACAAGGGCTACTTCAGCGCAGCGGCGTTCTACAAAAAGCTGGACACCTACATCCTGCGTGCGCCTCGCGCGTTCGACTTCAAGGACCAGGTCACGGCCAACACGCAGCTGCCTCTGACCGGCCCATACAAGGGTTCGACGGTCGGCCTGCTGACCACCCCGACCAACGGCGACGGCGGCAACATCCACGGCTACGAGCTGTCGGTGAACATTCCGTTCTCGCTGGTCACGCCTTACCTGGACGGCTTCGGCGCGTCGGGTAACTTCTCGAACACCGAGAGCGGCATCGAACTGCCAGTTGTCGGTTTCGCGACCCAGGGTGTAGCCGGCGTCAAGATCCCGCTGCCAGGCCTGTCCAAGCGCGTCACCAACCTGCGCCTGTACTACGAGAAGTATGGCTTCCAGTTCGCCTGGGCTGCCCGCCGCCGTTCCGACTTCCTCGGCGAGATCAGCGACTTCCAGGACAACGCCCAGCTGACCTTCGTCAAGGGCGAGACCATCATCGACCTGCAAGCGTCGTATGAATTCTCGCAGTCGTACCTGAAAGGTCTGTCGATCTACGTCCAGGCCAACAACTGGAACAACACGCCTTACCAAGAGTACAATGGCACCGATTCGAGCGCCATTTCGTACAAGACCGTGTTTGGCCGCACCTACCAGTTTGGCCTGAGCTACAAGTTCTAAGCTTTCGTAGTTTCAGCTGATAACAACCCCGCTTCGTCGGGGTTGTTCCGTTTTGGAGCCTGACTTATGCAGCAAGCAGCTATCAAGAACATCGTGATCGTCGGCGGCGGCACCGCTGGCTGGATGACCGCCACCGCCTTGTCCACCATCCTGCGCGGGCAGTACAACATCCGCCTCGTGGAGTCCGACGAAATCGGCATCGTCGGCGTCGGCGAAGCCACCATACCGATGATCCAGCGTTTCAACCAGGTGGCCGGCATCGATGAAGCGGAATTCATGAAGGCCACCCAGGGCAGCTACAAACTGGGCATCGAGTTCGTCAACTGGGGCCGGGTGGGCGACCGCTACATCCACGGCTTCGGCGTCCTGGGGCAGGATTTGTGGACCGTGCGCTTCGACCAGTACTGGCAGCGCCTGCGCGGCCTGGGCAAGGCGCGCGAACTGGATGAGTACTCGATCACGCGCATGGCCGCTCGCCACAACAAGTTCATGCCGCCGCGCCGCGACCTGGCCAACTCGCCGTTGTCCGACATCGCCTACGCCTATCACTTCGACGCCAGCCTGTATGCGCGCTATCTGCGCACGGTGAGCGAGCAGCGCGGCGTGCGCCGCACCGAGGGCAAGATCGCGCAGGTGTCGCAGCGTGCCGACGACGGTTACGTCGATGCGGTGGTGATGGAATCGGGCGAGCGTATCGAGGGCGATCTGTTCATCGACTGCTCCGGCTTCCGCGCCCTGCTGATCGAGGGCGCGCTCAAGACCGGCTACGAGGACTGGAACCACTGGCTGCCGTGCGACCGCGCGCTGGCCGTGCCATGCGAGTCGGTCAGCCCGCTGACGCCCTACACGCGCGCCACCGCGCACCGCGCCGGCTGGCAGTGGCGCATTCCGCTTCAGCACCGCACCGGCAACGGCCATGTTTACAGCAGCGCCTTCATGGAAGACGACGAGGCGCAGCGCATCCTGCTGGCCAACCTGGATGGCAAGCCGCTGGCCGAGCCGCGCATGGTCAAGTTCCGCACCGGCATGCGCAAGCTGGGCTGGAACAAGAACGTGGTGGCGATGGGTCTGGCGAGCGGCTTCCTGGAGCCGCTGGAATCGACCAGCATCCACCTGATCCAGTCGTCGATCGCGCGGCTGGTGCAGTTCTTCCCGGACCGCGGCTTCAACCAACTGGAGGTGGACGAGTACAACCGCCAGAGCCGCTTCGAATATGAACGCATCCGCGATTTCGTGATCCTGCACTACAAGCTGAATCAGCGCGACGATTCCGATTTCTGGAAGCAGTGCGCGGCGATGCCGGTGCCGGACTCGCTGCAGCACAAGCTGGACTTGTTCCGCGCGCGCGGCCGCGTGGTGCGCTTCGATAACGAGCTGTTCGCGGAAGCGGGGTGGTTGCAGGTGATGCACGGCCAGAACCTGAAGCCCGAAGGCTACGATCCGCTGGTGGACCTGCTGCCGGTGGAAGAGGCGGAGAAGTATTTGGAGAGCATCCGCGACGTCATCGGCCAGTGCGTCCAGCACATGCCGGACCACGCCGAGTACATCGCGCAGCACTGCGCGGCGACCCGGCGCTGATCGCGCTTACATCTTCGGCGCTGCGCAGCAGGAGGCGATGTATTCCTCGTGCGTCGGCATGTGTTCGGCGCAGCGCAGCACCACATCCTTGACGTTGGCCAGGAAGGCGGCGATATCCGCCTCCGAGCGCTGGTCCACCAGCGGGTGGTAGCCCTTGGCGCGCAGGCCCTGGCCATGCATCACCTGTAGCCAGCTGGTTTCGGTGAACAGCTCGTCGCTGGCGCGCACGATGCGGCCGTTGCTGCGGTACAGGTCCATGCGCCGCTGCAGCGTCGCCGGTATCTCCATGTTGCGGCAGTAGTCCCAGAACGGCTTGCCCTCGCGCGCATTGAGCTTGTAGTGCAGGATCAGGAAGTCGCGGATGGCGGCGTACTCGTTGTCGGTGGCCTCGTTGAAGGAATCGATGTCGGCCTGGTCGTAGCCCAGGTGTGGGAACATCATCAGCAAGCGCGTGATCCCGGTCTGCACCAGGTGGATGCTGGTCGATTCCAGCGGCTCCATGAAACCGCCGGCCAGGCCGATGGCGACTACGTTTTTATTCCATGCGCGCTTGCGCTTCCCGGTGGTGAACTTCAGGTGGCGCGGCTGCGCCAGCGGCTTGCCGTCCAGGTTATTCATCAGGATGGACTCGGCCTGTTCCGGCTCCATGAACTTGCTGCTGTAGACATGGCCGTTGCCGATGCGGTGCTGCAGCGGGATGCGCCATTGCCAGCCGGCGTCGTGCGCGGTGGCGCGGGTGTAGGGCAGCAGAGGGCTGACCGATTCGCACGGCACAGCGATGGCGCGGTCGCACGGCAGCCAGTGCGACCAGTCCTCGTAGCCGGTCTTCAGCGCGCCTTCGATCAGCAGGCCGCGGAAGCCCGAGCAGTCGACAAACAGATCGCCCTCGATGCGTTCGCCGCTCTCCATGACGATGGCTTCGACGAAGCCGTCGTCCGCGCGCAGCACGGTGTCGACGATGCGGCCTTCGGTGCGCCGCACGCCGCGACCTTCGCTCAGGCCGCGCAGGTATTTGGCATACAGGCCGGCGTCGAAGTGGAAGGCGTGGGAGATGTCGGATAGCGGGGAATCGCCGCTGTCGCTGGCGGCGCGCATGAATTTGTTCATGCTGGCGGCCATGGTGTTGATCGAGTAGTGCTCGACGCCGGGCGCCTTGCCGGCCTGGTACAGCTTGAGCCAGTACTGGTAGAACTTGGCGAGCAGCTGGTCGCGGCCGATCACGCCGAAGCCGTGGATGTAGGATTCGCCCTGCTTGCTCCAGTTGACGAATTCGATGCCGAGTTTGAAGGTGCCTTGCGTCTGGCGCAGGAACTCGTTTTCGTCGACGCCGATCAGCTGGTTGAAGCCGCGTATGACGGGAATGGTGGCTTCGCCGACGCCGATGGTCGATATCTCGTCCGATTCGACCAGGCGTATCTTGCAGCCGTTTGAAATCAGCGCCGACATCGCGGCGGCGGTCATCCAGCCTGCGGTGCCGCCACCGACGATGACGATATTCTTAACCAGTCCCAGACTCATATTCTCTCCATTATCGTTATGATGTGCACCCTCTGACGGGGTGCTTAATCATACACGGCGCATACACTTTGGAGCGTCTGCGAATCGGGGGACTGTGGCTTAAATACAGCGTTCCGGCTTACTTTTTCTCGGCCGCTGCGAAGGCTGCGTTCTGCGTATCGAGCCAGGATTTCAGCGGCGCGAAGTAGTCCAGCAATGCGCCGCCGTCGATCTTGTCCTCGCCCGAAATCGCCTTCAGCGCTTCAGGCCACGGCTTGCTCGCACCCATCGCCAGCATCTGCTGCAGCTTGGCGCCGGCCTTGGCGTTGTCGTACACCGAGCAGCGGTGCAGCGGACCGGTGTAGCCGGCTTCGCGGCACAGCGCGCGGTGGAACTGGAACTGCAGCATGTCGGCCAGGAAGTAGCGCGCATACGGCACGTCCGCCGCCACGTGGTACTTGGCGCCGGCGTCGAAGCCCGCGCCGCTGGCATCGGCGGCGGCAGGGCGCTTCATGCCCATGTACTGCTCGCGCAGCTGCCACCAGCTCTTGTCGTAGTCGGCCGGCTTGGTCTTGCCGGAGTAGACATCCCAGCGCCATTTATCGACCGAGTAGGCGAACGGCAGGATCGCGACCTTGCTCAGCGCGCGCTCCAGCAACTGGCCGATGTCGGCGTTGGCGTCCGGCGCCTGGTCCATCAGGCCGACCTTCTGCAGATAGCTCGGCGTGATCGACAGGGCGACGGTGTCGCCGATGGCTTCATGGAAGCCGTCGTTGGCGCCATTGCGGAACAGGTAGGGCTGCTTGGTGTAGCCGAGGAAGTAGTAGACGTGGCCCAGCTCATGGTGGATCACGGTGAAGTCTTCCGCCGTCGGCGTGATGCACATCTTGATGCGGACGTCATCCTTCTCGTTCAGCGGCCAGGCCGAGGCGTGGCATACCACGTCGCGGTCGCGCGGCTTGGTCAGCAGCGAGCGTTCCCAGAAGGTCTCCGGCAGCTTCTGCATCCCCAGCGAGGTGTAGAAGCGCTCGGCGTACTGCGTCATCTGCTTGGCGTCGGTCTTGCGCTCTTCCAGCACCTTGGTCAGGTCGAAGCTGCTGGCGCCGGTGGCGGGCTTCAGCAGCGGATACAGGTTGTTCCAGTTCTGGCTCCACATATTCCCGAACAGGTGGGATGGAATAGGGCCGGTCAGCGGCACCACGTCCGGGCCGTAGGTCTGGCGCAGCTTGTAGCGGGTGTAGGTGTGCAGCGCGTCGTACAGCGGCTTGACCTGCTGCCACAGGCGCTCCATCTCGGCGGAGAAGGCTTCCGGCGGCATGTCGTACTGCGAGCGCCACATCGCGCCGGTATCGACAAAGCCCATCTGCTTGGCGCCCTTGTTCGACAGGGCGACGTATTCGGTGTACTTCTGTTTATAGGCCGGCGATTGCGCGTGCCAGCCGGTCCACATTTCCTTCAGCTTGGCCTCGTCGCGGCTGTTGGCCAGGACTTTTTCCATCTCGCCCAGCGGCATGCAGGCGCCGGCCGTGCCGTCCGGTTTTTTCGGGCAGTATTTGGCTTTGCCGTAGGCGCCGTTCATCGCCGCCTGCAGCTGCGCGTACTGTTCGCGCTCCTTGGCGTCGGCGAAGACCAGCGTCTGCTGCAACAGCATCATCTTGCGCGCCGATTCCGCCGGCAGCTTCAAGCCGTTGAAGCGGCGGGCCGCGATCGCCGCCTCGCCGGCCGCCGTCAGATAGCGTTCGGCGAAGAAGGAGGCGATGGCTTCCGTGTCGTCGGTGATGAAGTTGGAACCGACCCAGGCGCCCTTGGCCTGTTCGTTGTTCAGCTTATTGAGGCGTTCCTCGGTGTCGGCCAGGAAGCGCTCGGCTTCCGCGACGGTGGGTTTTTTTGCGGGGGCGGCCAGCACGGTGGTGCTGGCGGCTGTCATGGCGCCAAGCGCGAACAGCGTGCTGATGATTTTTGATGACACAGGCATCTCCCTATCTCCGTATATGGTCTTGTCAGGCCATCGAACCGGTCGATTCGATGGCCGACAATGATACACGCTTACAGGGTGATGGCGACGCTTCGGCCAGGCTGGCTGCTGGCCGGCAGCGTGATGTTCAACACCTTGGCCGCTTCGTCCCAGACGAAGATGACCGGCTTGCCGTCCACGCGCACCAGCGACGGGTGGGCCGTGATGTTATGCACTTGCAGCGCGATGCTGCGTTCCGGGCGCTGGTACTGCGTGCCCACTGCCGATTCCACGCGCAGCGTCAGGCTGCGGCCCTGTAGCTTGCTGGTGAAGTTCAGCAGCTCGTACTTGCCCTGTTCGTAAGCTTGCGCGGTGAGGCCGTCGTCGTCGTACAGCTTGCCCGCGCCGGCGCTCACCGAGGCGTCGTGGTAGTAGTGTAGGTCGATATGCTTGGTCGAATAATCGCGCGTGGTCTGGACCACCTTCGCCATCGGGATAAAGGCGCCTGCGCGCACATAGACCGGCACGTGGTCGGCGCTCAGCTTCACCGTTTCGGTGGCGCCGCCGGCGTGCTTCTCGCCGTTGTAGAAATCGAACCACGCGCTGCGGGCGGGGAAGTAGACCTCCGCCGTGGTGGCGCCCTGCTTGAGCACCGGCGTCACCAGGAAGTCCTTGCCCCACAAATAGGTTGACGACATGGCGCGCACCTTGGCGTTGCCCGGCTCCTCGTACAGCATGGGGCGCATCAGCGGCAGGCCTTGCTGGTTGTTGTCGAAGCCCAGCGTGTAGTTATACGGCAGCAGGCGATAGCGCAGGCGGATCGCCTCGCGCGCCAGCGCCTTGGTGCGGTCCTCGCGGTAGACCGGCTCCGGCGGCACGTCGTCCTGCGCGTGCGGGCGGAAGATGGGCTGGAACACGCCGTACTGCAGCCAACGCGTGTAGAGCTCATTGTCCAGCACCGGGTTGGCGAAGCCGCCCAGGTCCGAGTGCATATAGCCCAGGCCCTGCATGCCCATTTGTAGCGAGATCTCGGGCTGCGACTGCAAACCGCCCCAGCCCCGGTCGACATCGCCGGACCACGGGATGATGCCGTAGCGCTGCGTGCCCGAGTAACCGGCGCGCATCAGGATGAAGGGACGCTCGGTAGGGAAGTCCTGCTGGTAGCCTTCCGCCACCAGCCGCGCCCACTGGTGGCCGTAGATGTTGTGCACCTGGTCGGCGCTGCCGGTGGCGTGGCGCATGGCGGTGGGATGCACTTCCGGTTCGCCCAGGTCGCCCCATACCCCGGTCACGCCTTGCTGGCGCAGGCCCTTGTAGATATTCCAGAACCAGTCCTTGCCCGGCTTGCCGAAGATATCGATCAGGCCCGTGTGGCCGAAGTAGAAATCGTAGGCCAGCGGTTTGCCGTCGGCGTCCGTGCCCAGCACCTTCTTGTCGACCGCCTCCTGCCATTTGCTGGAGGTGTCGAGAACAAAGGGCTCGGTGATGAGCACCGTCTGCACGCCTTTTTTCTGGAAGTCGGCGATCATGCCGGTGGGGTTGGGGTAGCTGTCCTTGTCCCATTCCAGGTTGCCCATCGTGCCCTTGACCTCTTTGCCGAACCAGAACAGGTCGAACACGATGGCGTCGAGCGGAATATCCTCGGCGATGAATTTGTTGACGGTGTCGCGCGCGATGGCCTCGTTGCGGTAGCCGAAGCGCATCGCGAAATTGCCGAAGGCCCAGCGCGGCGGCAAGGGCTGCTTGCCGGTCAGGCTGGTGTAGTTGCCGATCACGTCTTCCCAGCTATCGCCCGCGATCACCTGGTAGGTCTTGCGGCCGCCGATGGTTTCGTAGGTCAGGCTGCCACGTCGCTTGCTGTCGAAATCGAGGTAGCCGGTTTGCGGATTGTCGAAGTGGATCGCATACATCTTCGACGACAGCGCCACCGGAATCGCATAACCCATCTGCTCCGACTTGTCGCCGTAGCCGTAGTGCGCCTTGTTATACAGCGTGAAGCGATGGCCGCGCCGGTTCATGCCGACCGCGCGCTCGCCGGCGCCGTACAGCGCCTCGTCCTGCTCCAGCGCGAACTCGATGCCTTCCAGCTCGCGCGCTTCGCCCTTGTTGATATCCTTGCTGCCGCTGGCCGCATCGTCCTTGACCTTGATGTAGCCGAGTTTTTCCGCGACCAGGCGCTTGCCCCGGTAGGCGTACGAAATCTGGAACGGCGACTTGGTAATGGTGACGACGATGCCGGGTGTGGCATATTCGATGCTGTTGGGTTTAGTCGCCAGCGTGGTTTTGACGGCGGCCGGCGCCAGCACCACCGCGTGCGAGGCCGGGTCCAGCTGCTCGCCGTTCGGCACGAAGGTGGTTTCGACGATGCGCGCCGAGTAGGGCTTGATGAGGTAACTGCCGTCGCTGGTGCGGACTTCCAGCAGGCCGTCGCGGCGGGTGGCGCTGTCGAAATGGCGGTTGGCGTTCTGCGCCTGGCCGGCCTGGCTGGCGAGCAGCAGCGGCAGTGTGGCCGCGAGGGCGGCGATGGAGTTGCTTTTCATGTAAGTAATTGGTCTCTAAGGTTGTTTTGATTTTGTTGTTTGGCTACATTTGACTACAAAATCCGCCCCTTGGGATGGCTTGTTTCCTTTATTTTACTGGGAAACTCTTTCAATTGACACGCATGCAGCTGCGTGTTATTTTGCTACAAATTCAAAATAGTCGGGGACCAGCAGCATGCATTCTTCCAGCAACAAGCCCATACTGTCGTTCTGGCAGTTGTGGAATATGAGCTTCGGCTTTTTCGGCATCCAGTTCGGCTTCGCGCTGCAAAATGCCAACGTCAGCCGGATCTTCTCCACGCTGGGCGCCAATCCCGACGACCTTTCCCTGTTCTGGCTCGCGGCGCCGGTCACTGGCCTGCTGGTGCAACCGATTATCGGCTACCTGAGCGACAACACCTGGCATCCGACCTGGGGCCGCCGCCGTCCCTTCTTCTTCATCGGCGCCTTGCTGGCGTCGATCGCATTGTTCCTGATGCCGAATTCCTCCGCGCTGTGGATGGCTGTCGTCGTCCTGTGGCTGCTCGACGGCGCCATCAACGTATCGATGGAGCCGTTCCGCGCCTTCGTCGGCGACAAGCTCGGACCATCGCAGCAGACCGCCGGCTTCGCGATGCAGACCTTCTTCATCGGCTGGGGCGCGGTGATCGCCTCGCTGCTGCCGACCATCTTCACCCATCTGGGCGTGAGCAACCTGCCGGTCGGCGGCGCCGTTCCGGATACTGTACGCTACTCCTTCTACAGCGGCGGCGCGATCTACTTCCTGGCCGTGCTGTGGACCGTCCTCGCCGCCAAGGAAACGCCGCCCGAAGACATGGAAGCATTCCGCGCCGACCAGCGCCGTGGCAAGGGCCTGGTCCACGCGCTGAAGGAAATCCTGGGCGGCTTCACCCGCATGCCGAAGACCATGGTGCAGCTGGCGGCCGTGCAGTTCTTCAGCTGGATCGCGCTGTTCGCGATGTGGATCTACACCACCAACGCCATCGGCGAAAACGTGTTCGGCACCACCGACGCGCAATCGGTGGCCTACCAGAACGCGGGCAACCATGTTGGCGTGATGTTCGCCGTGTACAGCGGCGTGTCGGCGCTGGCCGCCTTCGTGCTGCCGATGTTCGCGCGTCGCACCAGCCGCAAGTTCGTGCACATGAGCTGCCTGACGATCGGCGGCGTAAGCCTGTTCAGCATCTACGCCATCCATGACCTGAATATGCTGTTCGTGCCGATGATCGGCGTCGGCATCGCCTGGGCCAGCATCCTGACCATGCCGTACGCGATCCTGGCCGGCGCGCTGCCTGCCAAGCGCATGGGCTACTACATGGGCGTGTTCAACTTCTTCATCACTATCCCGCAGATCGTCAGCGGCGTGCTGCTAGGTTTCATCACCAAGCACTGGTTTGCCGGCCACCCGATCAAGACCCTGATGCTGGGCGGCGTGTGCATGGCGGTGGCGGGTGTATTGACGCTGGCCGTGCGCGACCAGGCAGACCCGGTCGGCCACTAAGGTAATATTGTTCGCGTGACCATGTATTCGCGCGCCGCTTTTTTGCCCGAACAGGTAAAACAGTGGCTGTGAATACAGCCCTTTACCTGAGCGGAGCGAACATGAGCATACATACCGTAGCGACCAAACCATTCCCTGGCCAGCGGCCGGGGACTTCCGGCTTGCGAAAAAAAGTCAGCGTTTTTCAGCAGCCTTCCTATCTCGAAAACTTCGTGCAAAGCGTGTTCGACACGCTGGGCGACTGCGCCGGCAAAACGCTGGTGCTGGGCGGCGACGGCCGTTTCCACAACCGCGAGGCGGTGCAGACCATCCTGCGCATGGCGGCGGCCCACGGCTTTGCTAGGGTGCTGGTGGGGCAGGGCGGCATCCTGTCAACGCCCACCGTCAGCTGCGTGATCCGCAAGCATGGCGCGCTGGGCGGCATCGTGCTGTCGGCCAGCCATAATCCCGGCGGCCCGGATGGCGACTTCGGCATCAAGTACAACATCGCCGCCGGCGGTCCCGCGCCGGAAAGCGTGACCGAAGCGATCTTCCACCGCACCGGGGACATCTCGCGCTACCGGATCAGCGACGCCCCGGCCATCGATATCGACCGCCTGGGTCCCGCGAGCATCGAGCAGATGGCGGTGGAGGTCATCGACCCCGTGGCCGATTATGCGGAACTGATGCAGCGCCTGTTCGACTTCGACGCCATCCGGGCTCTGTTCGGGCGCGGCTTCCGCATGTGCTTCGACGGCATGCACGCGGTCTCCGGCCCCTACGCCAAGACCATCCTGGAAGGCATGCTGGGCGCACCGGCGGGCACTGTCATCAACGCCGTGCCGCTGGAGGACTTCGGCGGCCACCACCCGGATCCCAACCCCGTCAACGCCGCGCAGCTGATCGCCATCATGGCGGCGGACGATGCGCCGGACTTCGGCGCAGCCTCCGACGGCGATGGCGACCGCAATATGATCGTCGGTCGCAAGTTCGATGTCACGCCGTCCGACAGCCTGGCGGTGCTGGCCGCAAACGCCGCCGTGGCGCCGGGCTACCGCGCCGGCCTGAAAGGCATCGCCCGCTCGATGCCGACCTCGCAGGCGGCCGACCGCGTGGCGCAAGCTCTGGGCATCCCGTGCCATGAAACCCCGACCGGCTGGAAGTTCTTCGGCACGCTGCTGGACGCAGGCATGGCCACGCTGTGCGGCGAGGAGAGCTACGGTACCGGCTCCGACCACGTGCGCGAAAAGGACGGCGTATGGGCCGTGCTGTTCTGGCTTAACCTGCTGGCCGTCAGCGGCAAGACGGTGGAGCAGCTGCTCGGCGAGCACTGGGCGCGCTTCGGCCGCAACTACTACTCGCGCCACGACTACGAAGGCGTCGACCCCAAGGGCGCCAATGAACTCATGGCTTCCCTGCGCATCAAGCTGGCCACGCTGGCGGGACAGGACCTGGGCCACTACGTGGTCGATTTCGCCGACGATTTCACCTACACCGATCCGGTCGACGGCTCGGTGGCGACGCAGCAGGGCATACGCATCGTGATGACCAATGGCTCGCGCATCGTGTTCCGCCTGTCCGGCACCGGCACCGAGGGCGCGACCCTGCGCGTCTACCTGGAGCGCTACGAAGCCGACCCCGTGTACCACCACCTGCCGACGCAGCAGGCCTTATCCGCATTGATACTCATCGCCGAGCAGGTTGGCGGCATCACCGGATGGACAGGACGCGCGCGTCCGACCGTCACCACATAAAACCACGATAAAGGACGACAGCATGAAATTGACACCCCTTGCAATGACCCTGGCCCTGGCGCTCGGTGCGGCTACCAGCTGCACCACCGCCATCGCCGCGCCGGCCGCCGCCAAGCCCGCCGCGCGCAAGCCATTCCTCTGGGAGAACGCCACTGTCTATTTCCTGCTGACCGACCGTTTCAACAACGCTTATATCGGCAACGACCTGGCCTACGGCCGCAAGGCCGATGCCGCGCCGCTGCGCGGCTACATGGGCGGCGACCTGGCCGGCATCACCAACAAGATCAACGAAGGCTATTTCGACAGCCTGGGCGTGAATGCGATCTGGGTGTCGCCGCCGGTGGAGCAGATCCATGAAGGCACCGACGAAGGCACCGGCAAGTCCTACGGCTTCCATGGCTACTGGGCCGCCGATTTCACCGCCGTCGACGCCAACCTGGGTACGGAGAACGACTTCCGCAACTTCGTCGATGCCGCGCACGCGCGCGGCATACGCGTGCTGCTGGACGTGGTGATGAACCAGACCGGCCCCGTAACGGAGACCGATTACGTGTGGCCGGACGACTGGGTGCGCACCGGCCCGCAGTGCACCTACAAGGACGCCAGGACCACCGTCGAATGCACGCT
The DNA here is from genome assembly GCF_001758795.1 of Duganella sp. HH101. NCBI lineage: Bacteria > Pseudomonadati > Pseudomonadota > Betaproteobacteria > Burkholderiales > Oxalobacteraceae > Duganella > Duganella sp. HH101. Next base: position 139,309 of record NZ_LRON01000005.1, read on the forward strand.
GGTGAAGAACCTGCCGGACTTCCGCACCGACAGCGATACGCCGGTCGAGCTGCCGGAAAACCTGGCCGCCAAATGGCAGCGCGAAGGCCGCTTCGAGCGCGAGGTGAAGGAACTGAACGAGTTCTTCGCCCGCACCGGCTATCCGCGCGCACCGCGCTACTACCTGATGAAATGGCATTCGGACTGGGTGCGCAAGTACGGCGTGGACGGCTTCCGCGCCGACACCGTCAAGCACGTCGAGGCCAAGGCTTGGAAGGAGCTGGGCATCGTCGCCAGTGCGGCGTACGAGGACTGGAAGCGCGCGAATCCCGACAAGAAGCTCAGCGACGACAAGTTCTACATGACAGCGGAAGTCTTCAACTACAACATCGCCAACGGCCAGGCGTTCGACCTGGGCGGCGGGCAGACCGCCAACTACTACCAGAACGGCTTCAATAGCCTGATCAATTTCGGCCTGGTGTACGACGCGGAAAAGGATTACGAAACGCTGTTCAGCAGCTATTCGAAGATCCTGCACGGCGGCGCGCTGGAAGGCCTCTCCGTGCTGAACTACCTCGCCTCGCACGACTACGACAAGCCCTTCGATGCGGCCCGCAAGAAGCCTTTCGAAAGCGCGAACAAGCTGCTGCTGGCCCCGGGCGCGGCGCAGATCTACTACGGCGACGAAACCGCGCGCAGGCTCGATGTGGCGGAAGCGGTCGGCGACGCCAAGCTGCGGTCGTTCATGAACTGGGATGAGCTGGCGCAGAATGCGCAACGCGACGGCTACAAGATCGGCGACGTGCGCGCCCACTGGGCCAAGGTGGGCTTGTTCCGCCAGGCCCACGTGGCGGTGGGGGCGGGCGTGCACCAGCAGCTGCAAGCCAAGCCTTATGTATTCAAGCGCACTTACGACCAGGGCGCGCTGCACGACAAGGTCGTCGTCGCGCTGGACCTGCCGGTCGACAAACCCGCCAGCGTCAATCTGCATGGCGTGTTTGCCAACGGCCAGAAGGTCAAGGACTACTATTCCGGCAAGACCGCCGTGGTCAAAGGCGGCAGCGTTACATTTGGTACGCGTAGTGCGATTGTGCTGATCGGACAGGAATAGGCATAGCAGCGGCAGCGGCGGGAGCGGAATGGCGGTCGGCGAAGGCCTCCGCCGTCATCGGCCTGGCGAACAGGAAGCCCTGCGCCTCGTCGCAACCGGCCAGGCGCAGGAAGATCAGCACTTCCTCGCACTCCACCCCCTCGGCGACCACGCGGTGGCCGAGGTCCTGCGACAGCGTGATCATGGTGGCCACCAGCGCCTGCTTGCGTGTGTCGTCTTCCAGTCCGATGACGAAGGACTGGTCGATCTTCACCACGTCGGCCGGCATGCGCTGCAGGTAGGACAGGCTGCTGTAGCCGGTGCCGAAGTCGTCTATCGCCAGGCGCACGCCGGTGGCGGCGATCGCGTCCAGCATCGCGTGGGCCTTGGCCGGCTGCGCCATGATCGCGCTTTCCGTAATCTCCAGTTCCATGCAGCCGGGCGGTAGGCCGTGCCGCTTCAGGCTTGCTTCCAGCGACCCGGCAAAACCGGGTTCCAGCAGGTTCGCCGCCGAGACGTTGGCCGATATCTGCAAGCACAGACCCCGGTCGCGCCACTGGCGCTGCTGGCGCATCGCCGTCTCCAGCACCCACGCGGTGGCGGCGTGCGCCAGTCCTGAACGCTCGATCATGGGCATGAACTCGCCCGGCCCGATGGGCCCCAAGGTCGGGTGGTTCCAGCGCAGCAGCGCCTCGGCGCCGATGCAGTCGCCGGTGGTGATGTCGATGCGCGGCTGGTACACCAGCTGCAGCTGGTCCCGGCTTTCCAGCGCTGAACCGAAGTCGTTGAGCAGCGTGAAGCGGCGCTGATACAGCGCGTCCGCCGCCGCCGAATACACCGCGATATGGGTGTGCGCATCGATGGCGTCGTGCGCGGCGCTCTGCGCCTGGCGCAGCACGCCGAGGCAATCGGCGTTGCCGATTTCGAAAGGCGCCACGCCGACCGTGGGCGTGGCGACGTAACGCGATTTGGCGATGCCCTGTGCCAGCGCTATCTTTTCCTCCAGCAGCGGCAGATAGGTGGCGAGCATCGCACCGGGCGGCGCGATCAGCGCGAACTGCGTGGTGGTGACATGGTAGACATGGCGCCCCGGGCCCACCTTCGCGCGTAGCCAGCGCGCGGCGTCCGTAACCAGTTCGTCCACGTAGGACGGGTCCATCGCGCGCACGGCATGGCTCAGCTGTTCGGGCGTGGTCAGGTTGATCAGCACCGCCAGCCGCTGTTCGCCGGCGGGGCGGTCGCGCTGGAGGTCTTGGAAATCCTCCAGAAACTGGTTGCGGTTCGGCAGGCCGCTGAGCGGATCGATGCGACCCATGGCGTGCTGCATCTCGATCTGCGCCATGACCATGGCAGCCAGGTCGCGCAGGGCGCTGAGCTCCTGCGGCGAGGTCTCGCGCGGCTCTTGGCCCAGCACGCATATCGCGCCGAGGCAGTGTCCATCGGCGGTGGTCAGCGGCGCGCCGGCATAGTAGCGGATGCCGCTGGCGGCCAGCGGGCTGTCGCAAAAATACGCGTCCTCCAGCAGGTCGCCGATCACCAGCGGCGCCTGGCTGTCGGCCACCCGGCCGCAGGGCGCGCGCATGCGTGGGATGGATGTGTGCTCGACGCCGACGCGCGATTTGAACCACTGGCGATCGGCGTCGGTCAGCGAGATGGCGGCGATCGGCAGCCGGAACAGGCTCGCGGCCATGCGCGTGATGCGGTCGAAGGCTTCGCTGGGCGGCGTGTCGAGCAGGTTCAGTTTGTGGAGGGCGTCAAGACGCCGCGATTCAGTAAGTTGGCAAGAAATAGTCATGGTCTGGTCTATGCCCGGAGGGCGGTTAACGTCAGCTGCTATTCAATGCGGGACTGGGCACTGGGAGGGAGGGTGGTGCGGGGGAGCGGGGCGCGGCTCCTGATTTGCAATTAAATATCGATAATTGCTAAATGGAAACCATAGCATACCATGGTTTCCGCGCCCGCTGTTTTTAGTGTTGCGGATCGGTCGACAAGGAGTAGGGCGCGTCGGCCGGTGCGATGGCGCGCTGCTTGTTCGGCTTGTCGGACATGTCGAAGTCCAGCACCGCGCCCTGCATCAGGCCTGTGTGGCTCAGCCAGTTCTTCTCGTAGGCTTTGCCGTTGACCTTGAGCGCGTTCACGTAGCGCTTGCTGTCGCTGTTGGCCGGGGCATTGATGACGATCGATTTGCCGTTCTCCAGTTTCAGCGTGACCTTCTTGAACAGCGGCGCACCCACCACGTACTGCGGCACCACCGGCGTGACCGGGTAAAAGCCCAGCGCCGAGAACACATACCATGCCGAGGTCTGGCCGTTGTCCTCGTCGCCGCAGTAGCCGTCCGGCGTGGCTTTGTACAAGCGGTTCATGGTTTCGCGCGCCCAGTACTGGGTCTTCCACGGAGCGCCGGCGTAGCCGTACAGGTAGATCATGTGCTGGATGGGCTGGTTGCCGTGCGCGTACTGGCCCATGTTCGCGATCTGCATCTCGCGGATCTCGTGTATCACTTCGCCGTAATAGCTTTCGTCGAAGGTCGGCGGCAGCGAGAACACCTGATCCAGCTTGGCGACAAACTTCTCGCGTCCGCCCATCAGGTCCACCAGGCCGTTCACGTCCTGGAACACGGACCAGGTGTAGTGCCAGCTGTTCCCCTCCGTGAAGGCGTCGCCCCACTTGAAGGGATTGAACGGCGACTGGAAGCTGCCGTCCTTGTTCTTGCCGCGCATCAGGCCCGTCTCCGGGTCGAACAGCTTCTTGTAGTTCATCGCCCGCTTCGCGTAGATGCCGATTTCCGACTGCGGCTTGCCGAGCGCCTTGCCCAACTGGTAGATGGCGAAATCGTCGTACGCATATTCCAGCGTGCGCGCGGCGTTCTCGTTGATCTTGACGTCGTAGGGCACGTAGCCCAACTCGTTGTAGTACTTGACGCCGGCGCGGCCGACGGCGCTCATCGGTCCTTCGTTGTCGGCGCCGTGCTTCAGTGCTTGCCACAGCGTGTCGATGTCATAGCCGCGCAGGCCTTTGATGTAGGCCTCCGCCACCACCGAGGCCGAGTTATTGCCGATCATGACATCGGCCAGGCCGGGGCTGGACCATTCGGGCAGCCAGCCGCCTTCCTTGTAGTCGTTCACCAGGCCTGCCTGCATCTCGCGGTTGATCGACGGGTACATCAGGTTCAGGAAGGGATACAGCGCGCGGAAGGTGTCCCAGAAGCCGGTGCCGGCGAACATATAGCCGGGCAGGATCTTGCCGTTGTAAGGGCTCCAGTGGACGATCTGGTTGTTGGCGTCGATCTCGTACAGTTTGTTCGGGAAGAACAGCGTGCGATACAGGCTGGAATAGAAGGTGCGCGTCTGCTCGTCGCTGCCGCCTTCAACGCTGATGCGGCTCAGCGTCTTGTTCCATACGTCCTTGCCTTTTTGCGCGGTGGTGTCGAAGCTGTCGTTCGCCAGTTCGCGCTTCAGGTTCAGCTCCGCCTGTTCTTCGCTGATGAAGGAGGAGGCCACGCGCATACCGACCTTCTCGCCCTTTTCGGTCTTGAAGCCGACCACGGCGCCGCTATGGTCGCTGGCCAGTTCCATCACTCCCTCGGCCAGCTTGTTGCCGCTCCAGATGCGGGTGGAGGCGAACGGTTTGTCGAAGTAGATGACAAACCAGTTCTTGAAATTCTTCGGCAGCGGGCCGCGCGCGTAGCGCGTGCTGTAGCCGACGATCTTGCGCTCCGACGGAATTACCTTGATGTAGGAGCCCTTGTCGTAGGCGTCCACCACCACGTAGGCCTCGTCGGTCTTGGGATAGGTGAAGCGGAACTGCGCGGCGCGTTCGGTCGGCGCGATCTCGGTGGTGACGTCGGCGTCCGCCAGGTAGACGCTGTAGTAGTAAGGCTTGGCCACTTCGGCCTTGTGCGAGAACCAGCTGGCGCGGTCGTCCTGCGTGAAGCGCAGCTTGCCCGTCACCGGCATGATGGCGAACTGGCCGTAGTCGTTCATCCACGGCGACGGCTGGTGCGTCTGCTTGAAGCCGCGGATCTTGTCGGCTTCGTAGGTATAGGCCCAGCCGTTGCCCATCTTGCCGGTCTGCGGCGTCCAGAAGTTCATCCCCCACGGCAGCGCGATGGTCGGGTAGGTGTTGCCGTTCGAGAGTTCGGGCTTGCTGGCGGTGCCCATCAGGGGATTGATCCATTCGACCGGATCGGTGATGGGCGCGGCGGAAGCGGTCAGCGCAAAGAGGAAGGCGGGCAGTGCGAGCGTGTGCAGTTTCATGTCCTGGGCGGTGTTGGCTGGCGACGAATGAGTGTAGCAGCTATGCCATCGCCGGAAATCCCCCAGGGCCTGACGGCTGCCATGTTTATTGGGGACACGCTAAACAAGGGCGCATGAAGATATGAGTGTAAAGTTTGCTTGACATGCGATTTATCCGCCCCTAGTATGTAAAGCATACTTTACAGGAGACGAACCTATGGACATTCAACAGGAGCAGAAATATTCCGCGGCGGAGCGTCAGGCTGGCGGAAGGTATATGCGTGAGCTGTTTGGCAGTATCGCGGTCTATATCGTCCTGCTCGTGGCTTCCGTGACGTACGGTCCGGCGATGGATTTCGGTTTCCTGAAGACCGCCGTCCTGGCGACGCCGGTGATCGGATTTTTTCTGATGATATGGGCAGTGGCGCGGCAGGTCGGCCGCATGGATGAATACCAGCGTATTGTCATGCTTGAGACCTTCACGCTCGCAGCCGCCGTCACGGCTGGCGTCACGTTCACATATGGATTTCTTGAAAGCGCTGGTTATCCGCGTCTGAGCATGTTCTTTGTTTGGGGCGTGATGGGTGCTTCGTGGCTGGTCATTGGCCTGTTTCGCCGCTGGGTCATGGATCGATGAATAACATCATGCGCGAGTTGCGCGCCGAACGAGGGTGGAGCCAAGCCCACTTGGCCGAACAACTGGAGGTATCGCGACAGACCGTCAATGCGATAGAGACCGGGCGCTACGATCCCAGCCTGCCGCTGGCCTTTGCGATTGCCCGGCTTTTTGAGACCACGATAGAAGAAATCTTCACGCCCTGAGTCGCGGGCCCCGGCTACTGCGCGGTGACGGTGACGGTGGACGGTGCGCTATCGAGTTTGCCGTCGTTGACGATCAGCGTGGCGGCGTACACGCCCGGCAGGTCGGCGAAGAAGGTCGGCGCGGCGACGTGGTAGTTGAGCAGGGATGCCGCGCTGCCGGCCGGCTTGGTCAGCGTCCATGAATAGCCGAGGATATCCTGGTCGGCATCGGTGCCGCTGCCGGCCAGCTTGACGGAACTGCCGACGGCGACGGTTTGCGCCGGCCCGGCGACTGCGACCGGCGCGCGGTTGGCCTGCGCGAGGTCGCTGCCGCCGCCACCGCAGGCGGCCAGCGTGAGCGATAGCAGCAGTGCTGCGGTGTGGTTGCGTCTCATCATGATCTCTTTCCGGATCGATAGGGAGCCGAAAAGATATCACGCGCTTTACTTCTTTTCTACGAATACGACGGCGCTGCGTGGCGGAATTGCAAACGTTCCGGAGGCGGCGTCGTATCTGGCTTCCAGGGCCACGCGTTTGTCCGCTGAGGCCATGCTGGTGTGGACCGGATGCAGCTGGTAGCGGCGGTTCTTTTCCTCGGCCACGGTGACGCGCTGCGCGATCTTGTCGACGTTGATCAGGTAGGTGATGGACTTGAAGTTGGCGCCCGCGTAGCCCGCGCCGTCGATGTGGGCGACGATCACGGTCGGCACCTGGCCGCTGCCGGTGTTGTGGAAGCGCAGGCGCTGCTTGATGTCGGCGGCGCTGCGCAGGCGGAACAGCGTGCTGCTGGAGCGGATCGCCAGCAGGTCGCGGAAGGCGTCGCGTGCGTAGGCGATGTCCTGCGGCGATGGTTTGATGGCGGCGTCGCGCAGCAGCGGTTTGATGAGGGCATAGTCCTTGCCGTTGTCTTCCTCTCGGGGCACGCCGGTGCCGTAGTAGTTGTCCTGGTAGGTCCAGTCCAGGCGGTTGAACCAGTCGCCCGATTCGAAGCTGTTGCGGTCCAGCGATTTGGAACGTAGGATGTCGAAGCCCGCGTGGAAGTAGGCCACGCCCTGGCTGAAGGCGTTGATGGCGGCGCCGAGCATCTGCACCTGCGCGCGTTCGGCGCTGGTGGTGGCGCGTGGCAGCTTGAAGGCGTTGATGTCGTACAGCGTCTGGTTGTCGTGGTTCTCGACGTAGTTGACCACTTCGCCCGGCTCGCTGGCGTAGCCGGCCGGCTGGTTGCCGCCGTAGACGATGTCCTGCAGTGGCTGCGTCTTGCCGTCGTGCGTTTGCAGCGGGTAGCTGCGGATCGAGCCGGCCAGGCCGACCTTGACCAGGTCCGATGCCTGCAGCAGGTCGCTGGCGGGGCGTGCGCCTGCCTGCGCGTTGGCGTCGTACACCAGGCCGTTGATGTAGCCTTGTTGCGTGACCATCTGCAGGCCGCTGTCGCCGGCGCCGCCGCCGCGCACGGCGTCGCGTGCACGGTCGCTGAAGGTGCCGATGCCGCTGCCGTTCAGCGACAGCTGCGAGGCTTGCACGAAGCGCGCGCCGTCGGCCACTTCGCCGAAGTTCCAGCCTTCGCCGATCAGGTTGATGTGACGGCCGGTGGCGCGGTCGGCGCGTGCTTGCAGCTGCTCCATCGCGGCGCGCGGCTGGTGGCCCATCAGGTCGAAGCGGAAGGAATCGATCTTGTACTGCACGGCCCACTGCTCGACGGAGTCGATCATCAGCTTGGCCATCATCAGGTTTTCGGTGGCGGTGTTGTCGCAGCAGGTGGAGCGTTCGACCGCTCCCTTGGCGTTCAGGCGGTGGTAGTAGCCGGGGACCACGCGGTCCAGCATCGACTTCTCGTTCTGGCCGGCGATGAAGGTGTGGTTGTAGACCACGTCCATGCCGACGCGCAGGCCGGTCTTGTGCAGTGCCTGCACCATCTGGCGGAACTCGACGATGCGCTTGGCGCCGTCGGCGGGATCGGTGGCATAGCTGCCTTCGGGGGCGTTGTAGTGGTAGGGGTCATAGCCCCAGTTGTAGCAGTCGGTGGCCTGGGTCTTGGAGACCAGCGCCTGCTGCCCTTCGCTGTCCGTCGGCAGGCCGGCGGGGATGGCGGGCGTGACGCAGCCTTGTTCCGGCACGCTGCCGATGTCGAACACGGGCAGCAGGTGGATATCGGTCATGCCGGCCTTGCTCAGCGCGGCCAGGTGCTTCATGCCGTTGGAGCCGGTTTCGGTGAAGGCGGTGTACTTGCCGCGGTTGGCGGCACTGACGGTGCCGTCGTTGATCGAGAAGTCGCGCACGTGCAGTTCGTAGACCGTCATGTCGGATTGGGTGGCGACCTTTTTCGGGGCAGGGGTTTTATCCCAGCCGGCCGGCTTCAGATTGGCGGCGTTCAGGTCGGCGATGTAGCTGCGCTTGGAATCGGTGGTCAGGCTGATCGAGTAGGGATCGGTGACGAGGTTGCGCACCAGGCCCGCCGATGGCGCCACCACGTCCACCAGGTATTGGTAGTACTGGCCGGAGCGGTTGCCATCGAGGCGGGTGGACCAGATGCCGGTGGCGTCGTCGCGCTGCATGGCCGTGATGGCGGTGGCTTTGCCGGAACCGTTGGCGTAGGTGCACAGCGCCACGCGCTGCGCGGTCGGCGCCCATAGTTTGAAGCCGGATTGTTTGCCGACACTGACGCCCAGATCACGCGCGTTGGCGGCGCTGGCATATAAGTCATCGAGCACGCCGGCGATTTGCAGCGTGGTGGCGTCGCGCACGGTGCCGTCATCGGCTTCGTGGACCAGCATCAGCTGCTGCGTCAGCACGCCGCCGAGACGGGCCGCATCCGCAGACGCCAGCGCCAGCACGGCGCCATTGCCGACGAACTTGAATCGTTGCGCGAGATCCGCCGACAAGGAGCCATCAAAGCGCGCCAAAGCCAGCGAGCCATCCGCACCGGACACCCGCGCACCCGGCGTCGCATGCAGGGAGGCGGAAGCGGAGTGATAGAGTTTGAAAGCGCCACCGGCGGCATCTGCGCCCGGCCACTTGATCAGCTGGCGATTGAGCCAGTAAGCCCGCGCATCGGCGGCGACGTTGGCTTGCAGGACGGTGGCGAACGGCCCGTCGCAGGCGGCGAGCGCCGCGTTATCGGCGGCCGAGGCGCCCCCGAAGGCCAGCGCAAGCGCACCACCGACAGAAACTCCAGCCACACGCCGCCACGCTCCAAAATGCTTACCGCCCATAATTGCCGTCTCCAAAACTATAGATTTAGGTAGTGCGGCTACATAAAACCGGCAGATACCCTTGAATTTGCCGGTTATGGTAATCCAAAATCTGTAGTTTTGATACTTTCTCGGGCGGCTGGTGAATCCGGGGCTTTGAGGTCACAGTTTGTGACCTCAAAGCCTACGCCCGGATTTGGCTTACGGCTTGTCCTTCTCCGTCTCCGGATAGCAGAAGCTCGCCGGGCCTTCGCTGCGGTAGTTGTCCACCATCTTGTAGCGGATCGCGTACAGCGCGAAGACGGCTGCGACCAGCAGTGCGAAGGCGGCGAAGAAGAACATCTGGAACGCGATCACGCCCATGCCACTGGTGGCGATGTACGCGCTGACCGCATCGTTCTTCACGCCCGAATTGACGATCAGTACCCACAGGTTGCCGATGGTGACGGCCAGATACCAGAAGCTCAGGATGATGCCCTTCATCGGCGCCGGCGCCTGGCTGTAGGCGAATTCCAAACCGGTCGCCGACACCAGCACCTCGCCCAAGGTCAGCAGCGCATACGGCAGCAGCTGCCACAGGATGGACACCTTGTCGCCGCCATCCATGTGCAGCTGGATCATGCCGATCACCACCCACGCCGAAGCCGACAGCGCGATGCCCAGGCCCATGCGGCGCAGTGGCGTCGGCGTGATGCCGATGGCGCGCATGATGGGGAACAGCGCCAGGTTGTTGAACGGGATCAGCAGCATCACCAGAATCGGATTGACTGCCTGCATCTGCGCCGGCAGCAGCTTGAATTCCCAGCCCAGGATGTTGAGCAGCGGGCTTTCCATCGAGTTGGCCTGCACGATCCAGGTCGAGGCCTTCTGGTCGAACAGCGACCAGAACGGCGTCACCATCGCGAACACGATCAGGATGCGCAGCACCGAGCGCACACCTTCCACCGCCTCCTCGCTGTGCAGGCCGCGCGCGCGGTCCAGCTGCATCGAGACGCCGATGCCGCCGAACGCCAGCACCAGCACCAGCGCCAGGCAGGCGGCGATGACGAAGCCCCATTGCGGCGTCATGCACAGCGACGCCACCGCGCCCAGCGCGCCGACACCGGCCATCATCAGGCCCGGGCGCGATTGGCCCGGCTGCTTGCTCATCAGCGCGGTGCGGGCCACGCTGCTGAAGGAGTTCGGATTCGGCGCGGCCGGCGGTACGTGAATGTATTTGCGTTTGCCGAGCCAGAACACCAGCGTGGCGACCGCCATCAGGATGCCGGGAATGCCGAAGGCGACGGCCGGGCCGTAGTCGCGCAGGAAGACAGGCATCAGCAACGAAGCGAAGAAGGAGCCGAAGTTGATGATCCAGTAGAAGGCGTCGTACACCAGCTTGGCGCGGTTCTTGTTGGTCTGGTCGAACTGGTCGCCGACGAAAGCCGCCACCAGCGGCTTGATGCCGCCCGAGCCGAACGCGATCAGGAACAGGCCGAAGTAGAAGCCCTTGAGGTTGTCCTCGAAGATCGCCAGGCACGCATGCCCGGCCACGTAGATCAGGCTGAACCAGAACACCGTGTTGTACTTGCCGAACCAGCGGTCGGCCAGCCAGCCGCCCAGCAGCGGGAAGAAGTACACGCCGATGACGAAGGTGTGGAATACGTGCTTGGCCTCGCTGGCGCGGTCGGCCATCGGCACGAACAGCAGCAGGGTGCTGAGCAGGAACGGCGTCAGGATGTTGCGCATGCCGTAGAAACTGAATCGTTCGCAGCCTTCGTTGGCGATGATGTAGGGGATTTGCCGAGGCATCGGCCCGTTGCCGTTGCTGGTAGTGGTACTGCTCACTGGTCTCTCTCCTGTTTGTGTAGTTTGACTACTATTTTTTAGCTAATGTTTTTTGTAAAAACACATAACTAGTTGATTTAATAGGATTAATTGTATTAATCTGCGGTGGTTGTCTGGATTGAAATTTCTACTATCGTGATGTATATTGTCTACAAAACCCATCCTTGATCTGCCAACCCAGGATTTTCTTATGACTAAGCAACTTACACAAGTTTCCCCGCACGCCCAAGATTGGTACCGCGAAGCGATTATTTACCAGGTTTACCCGCGCAGCTTCAACGATACCAACGGTGACGGCATAGGAGATATACCTGGTATTACGGCAAAGCTGGACTATATCGCATCGCTGGGCGTGGACATCGTCTGGATCTCGCCTTATTTCAAATCGCCGATGAAGGATTTCGGCTACGACATCGCCGATTACTGCGACGTCGACCCGATGTTCGGCACGCTGGCCGACTTCGACGCCATGGTCGCCCGCGCCCACAGCCTGGGCCTGAAGATCATGATCGACCAGGTGATGGCGCACACGGCCGAGGAACACGCCTGGTTCAAGGAAAGCCGCGCCAGCCGCGACAACCCGAAGGCCGACTGGTATGTGTGGTCCGATCCGGCGCCGGACGGCAATCCGCCGAACAACTGGATGTCGGTGTTCGGCGGCTCGTCGTGGCAGTGGGACACGCGCCGTCGTCAATACTATTTACACAATTTCCTCGTCAGCCAGCCGCAGCTCAACTTCCACAACCCGGAAGTGCAGCAGGCGCACCTGGACGCGCTGCGTTTCTGGCTGGAGCGCGGCGTCGACGGCATCCGCCTGGACGCGTGCAACTTCCACTTCCACGACCTGGAGCTGCGCAGCAATCCGCCGGCCGTCAACCGCGACACCGCCACCGTTTCGGACGTCAACCCTTACGGCATGCAGGCGCACATCTACGACAAGAGCCGCCCGGAGAACCTGCCTTTCCTGCAGAAGCTGCGCGTGCTGCTGGATGAATACAAGGCGGTCGCCATCGGCGAAGTGGGCGCCGACGATTCGCTGGCCGTGATGGCCGAGTACACCGCCGACGGCGACAAGCTGCAAATGGCCTACAGCTTCAACCTGCTGGTGCCGACCTGCTCGTCGCACTACATCCGCAAGCAGGTCGAGAATTTCGAAGCGCGCGTGAAGGGCGGCTGGGCTTCCTGGTCGGTCGGCAACCACGACGTGCAGCGCGTGGCGACCCGCTGGGGCGGCCCGTCGGCGCCGGTGGCCTTCGCCAAGATGATCCTGGCGATGCAGCTGTCGCTGAAGGGCACGCCGTGCCTGTTCCAGGGCGACGAGCTGGCCTTCGCCGAAGCGGAGGTGCCGTTCGAACTGCTGCAAGACCCGTACGGCATCACCTTCTGGCCGGAGTTCAAGGGCCGCGACGGCTGCCGCACGCCGATGGCCTGGACCACCGGCGTCAACGGCGGCTTCACCGAAGGCAAGCCGTGGCTGCCGGTGTCGCCGGACCACCTGGCCAAGGCGGCTTCCGTGCAGGATGGCGACGAGTCATCGTCGCTGGAATTCACGCGCAAGTTCATCGCCTGGCGCCGCAAGCTGCCGCAGCTGACGCGCGGCGCCATCGAGTTCTTCGACACGCCGGAACCGGTGCTGGCGCTGCGCCGCAGTACAGGAGGCGAGGGCGAACGCGACATCATCGCCGTGTTCAACCTGGGCGCGGAGCCGGTCAGCTGCGCGCTGCCGCAGGCGGTGGGCGCCGAGCAGATGGAGGGCTACGGCCTGCCGGGCACGGTGGTGGATGGCCAGGTGCAGCTGCCGGCCTTCGGCGCGTGGTTCGGCTACGCCCGCTAAGGGAGGCGTAGTGAGGGGGAAGCGATACCTTTTCGCATCGTTTCCTTCTTAACATCTGGTATTTCGGGTATGCTTCCGCCTACTGTTTTGACTGAATCGATGATGAAACAAGCTGAAGTGGATCAAAAACTGAACCGTACCGCCTTCGCCGACGGCCCGCGCCTGCTGGCCGACATCGGCGCCACCCACGCCCGCTTCGCATTGCAGACCGCCCCCGGCGAGTTCCGCGCAGTGCGCGTGCTCAAGTGCGATGACTACACCGACATCGTCGCGATGTTGCGCTCCTATCTGTCGGACCATTCCGATATCACGCTGAACCACGCCGCGCTGGCGGTGGCCAATCCGGTCAGCGGCGACCACGTGCGCATGACCAATCGCGACTGGGAATTCTCCACCGACGAAGTGCGCCGCGCGCTGGGCCTGCACACGCTGCTGGTGGTGAACGACTTTACCGCGCTGGCGATGTCGCTGCCGGGCCTGAAGCCGGCCGACCTGATGCAGGTCGGCGGCGGCAAGCCGGCTTCCAATTCCGTGATCGGCGTGCTGGGGCCTGGTACCGGCCTCGGTGTGTCGGGCGTGATCCCGACCGTCGACGGTTTCGTCACGCTGGGTTCGGAAGGCGGCCACACCAACTTCGCACCGGCCGACGAGCGCGAATATTCGATTTTGCAGTACGCCTGGCAGACCTGGTCGCACGTGTCGACCGAGCGCCTGATTTCCGGCCCCGGCATGGAGATCATCTACCGCGCCATCGCCAAGCGCAACGGCCGCCAGGTGCGCGACCTGACCTCGCAGGAGATCATGGCAGGCGCGCTGACCGACAAAGACCCGCTGTGCCTGGAAGTGCTGGAATGCTTCTGCGCCATGCTGGGCGGCGCCACCGCCAACCTGGCCGTGACGCTGGGCGCCTTCGGCGGCATGTTCATCGGCGGCGGCATCGTGCCGCGCATGGGCGAGTGGTTCGCCTCGTCGCCGTTCCGCACGCGCTTTGAGGCCAAGGGCCGTTTCACCAGTTACCTGTCGGAGATTCCGACCTATGTGATCACCACGCCGAACCCGGCGTTCTATGGCGTGGCGACGATTCTGTCCGAGCACCTGCGCGGACGCAGCGGCGCCAACACCCTGATGGAGCGCGTGCAGCATCTGCAGCATGAGCTGACGCCGGCCGAGCAGCGCGTGGCGCAGCTGGTGCTGGAGCAGCCGCGCCTGGTGTTGAACGAGCCGATCGCCGACATCGCGCGCCTGGCCGAAGTGAGCCAGCCGACCGTGATCCGTTTCTGCCGTTCGCTGGGCTTCCTCGGCCTGGCCGATTTCAAGCTGAAGTTCGCCAGCAGCCTGACCGGTGCGATTCCCGTGCGCCACAGCCAGGTGCGCGTCAGCGACAGCACGCATGACCTGAGCGCCAAGGTTATCGATAATACTGTTTCCGCGATTCTGAAATTCCGCGACCAGCTGGACGTGCGTTCGCTGGACAAGGCGATAGCCCTGGTGGCCAAGGCGAAGCGGGTGGAGTTCTACGCGATGGGCAATTCGCGGGTGGTGGCGCTGGATGGCCAGCACAAGTTCTTCCGCTTCCGCATTCCGACTTCGGCGTATGGCGATTCGCACCTGCTGACGCTGGCGGCCGAGCTGTTGAACCCGGGCGATGTGGTGATCGCCATTTCCAATTCCGGCAAGCTGCCGGATCTGCTGGCGGCGGTGGATGCGGCGCGTGCGGCGGGGGCGGATGTCATCGCCATCACGTCGAGCAACTCGCCGTTGGCCAAGAAGGCCAGCGTGTGCCTGGCGGTGGATCACAGCGAGGACAGCACGACCTTCCTGTCGATGATCTCGCGCATCCTGCAACTGCTGTTGATCGACATCCTGTCGGTCGGCATCTCGCTCGACACGCAGAACTCGCGCCTGGTGGTCGAACACAAGACGGCCAGCAACGGCGACGATAACCGCCGCCTGCTGATCTCCCACCTCGACAGCTAAAGCAACTCCGGGGTCAAGTCTGACATTCGGACACGAGCTCTGCCGTAGCGCTCGCTACCGCAGAGTTCGTGTCCAAATGTCAGACTTGACCCCGGACGTAATGCTGCACCGCTTGCAGCATGAACGTCGCCAGCCCGGGGTGGATCTTGTCGAAGTTGGCTTTGAAGCGCGGATCCTCGGAGTAGATGGCGGCCAGGCTGGTCAGCTGCTCCACCTGCGGCACCCAGAAATATTCCATATGATCCCGCCAGCGCTGCACGATGGCCTGCACCGCCGCGCTGTCCGCTCCCTGCGGCATGGCCGCGACCATATCGGTATAAACAGTATTCCCTTCCGCCATGATGGCGTCCTGCTTGGCCTTGCTGTACGCACCCCATTGTTTATTGGACCCCTTGACGGTG
Source organism: Duganella sp. HH101 (assembly GCF_001758795.1). Classification (NCBI taxonomy): domain Bacteria; kingdom Pseudomonadati; phylum Pseudomonadota; class Betaproteobacteria; order Burkholderiales; family Oxalobacteraceae; genus Duganella; species Duganella sp. HH101. Next base: position 154,641 of record NZ_LRON01000005.1, read on the forward strand.
GCGGCGTCGTAACGCTGCTCCGCTTCCCGCGCATATGCCTGCTGCTCCGGCTTGTTCAAGCCCGAGAATAAACCTTCGCTGTTCATGATCTGCTTTCCTTGCAAGTGGAGGATGGTGTTGTCCACAGTCGCAATCAGGCCTTGCAGCCGCTCGCTTTGATTGCGCAACGCTTCCTTGTGACTGAGCAGGGCCGCCATGACATCGAAATCGTCGCGGTCCATCAGGCTGCGGATCTCCGCCAGCGGCACGTCCAGCTCCCGGTAGAACAGGATCTGCTGCAGGCGCAGCTGCGCCGCCTCGCCGTAGTAGCGATATCCGTTGTCGCCGACGCGCGATGGCTTCAACAAGCCGATCTCGTCGTAGTAGTGCAGGGTCCGGGTTGTCACCCCGGTCAGCTTGGAAAGTTGTTTTACTGTGAGCATGGGCGCATGGTGAACTCTGACGTGGCGTGAAGGTCAAGCAAAAAAATTATACAAAAAAGTCCTTGAACTCTTCCGTAAACAGGTTAAGATATATCTCAATAAGTTATATCTTAACTTATCATATCGTAAGGAGTTCTAAAATGTTTAGATTTTTACATCACCAACACCGCCACCACGCCATGCATGGCGACCATCACCACCATCGCGGCGGTGGCGGCCGTGGCCGTGGTCCGAAGATGTTCGACGCCGGCGCCATGCGCTACATCGTGCTGCAACTGATCGCCGAAAAGCCGCGCCATGGCTATGAAATCATCAAGGAGCTGGAGCAGCGTTCCGGCGGCGGCTACACGCCCAGCCCGGGCGCGATCTATCCGCTGCTGTCGATGCTGCTGGACATGGGCCACGTGGTCGCCACCGCCGACGGCAACAAGAAGCTGCACACCATCACGCCCGAAGGCGAGGCTTTCCTGGCCGAGAACCGCCAGTTCGTCGACGCCATCGTGGCCCGCATGAGCGATCCGGCCGAGTCGCGCGACGACCTGCGCACCATCATGCATGAGCTCAAGCACGCCGTCATCGCCCAAGGGCAGGAGAACCATCCCAGCGCAGCCAAGCTGGAGCTGATACGCGCCATCCTGCGCCGCACCACCGCCGAAATCCTGGCGCTGGATTAAGCTCCGCACGAAGGGAGCACAATAATATGCAAGCAAATTCCCCTATGACTCTGCCGCTGCCGGAAGCCCGCGAGCGCATCGTGCTGTGGCTGCTGGCGCTGACGCAGTTCACCGTCATCATGGACTTCATGGTGATGATGCCGCTGGCGCCGCAGCTGATGCGGGCCTTCTCCATCGAGCCGGCGGCCGTGTCCGGCGCGGTGTCGGCCTATGCCTGGTGCGCCGGCCTGTCCGGCCTGCTGGCCTCCATGTATATCGACCGCTTCGACCGCAAGCGCCTGCTGCTGGCGATGTTCGCGCTGTTCACGCTGTCCAATCTGGCTTGCGCGGTGGCGCCCAACTTCCATGTGCTGGTGCTGTCGCGCGCGTTTGCCGGCCTGACCGGCGGCGTGCTGGCTTCCATCATCATGGCCATCATCGGCGACCTGATCCCGGTCCACCGGCGCGGCGCAGCCACCGGCATCGTGATGACCTCGTTCAGCCTGGCCGCCGTGGCCGGCGTGCCGACCGGCGTGATGCTGGCCGCGCACTACGGCTGGGCTTCGCCGTTCTATCTGCTGGTGGTGTTCTCGCTGCTGATCTGGTTCGCCGCCTGGCGCGTGCTGCCGTCGCTGGACGGCCATTTGACGCGGCGCGTGCCGCTGTCCGAAGTGCTGCCGAACCTGGTCGGCCTGTATCGCGTGCCCGGCCATCTGAAGGCCTTCCTGCTGTCTGGCATCAACATGATGACGGGCATGCTGGTGATCCCCTTCATCTCGCCTGTGCTGGTCAGTAACATCGGCGTGCAGCCGGCCGAGATCACCTTTGTGTATCTGGCCGGCGGCGTGGCCACGCTGTTCAGCGCGCGCATGATAGGCAAATGGTCGGACCGCGCCGGCGCGCACCGCGTGTATCGCTATATCGCGCTGTTCTCGATCCTGCCGATGATGTTCATGACGCACATGCCGGTGATGCCGCTGGTGGCGGTGATTTTGTTCTTCCCGTTCTTCATGACGGCCATCTCGGGACGTAACATTCCGATGCAGGCCCTGATGACGACGGTGCCGGATCCGGCCAAGCGTGGCGCCTTCCTCAGCTCCAACTCGGCGATCCAGCAAGTGGGCAGCGGCGTCGGTGCGCTGCTGGGCGGCTTGACACTGCATACCGATGCGGCCGGCCATATCGTCGGCTACGGCCTGAACGGCTGGATCGCAGCCGGGCTGACCTTGTTCTCGGTGCTGTGGATAGGGCAGGTGGGCGCAGCCGCGAAGGCCGCGCCGGTGGGAGAGCGTAACGTCGCTTAGCCGTCGATGCTGGTGCGCTTGGCGGGGTGTTTTTCACGGCGCCAGCGCGCCAGGCTGATGACTTCGTCGGTGCTGGCGTCTTCCACCAGGATTTCCTCGTCGCTCGACGAGACCAGGAAGCTTTCCCAGCGCTGCGCCGCATCGCTGCTGTTTTCCACAAAGCTGAACTGCCAGTAGCTCTTGCCGTTCAGCTTGCGCGGGGCCGGGTCGTACTCGATCAGTGCCCCGTGCGATTTTCCGCCCGAGTTCTTTTCCACGATGGCCGACCAGGCTTGCAGTTCCGGCAGCGCCATCAGGGCTGCGGCGGCCTGTTCCTTGCTGCGCAGGTGCTGCGCCTCGGCCGAAGCCGGCTGCGCCGCATTGACGGCGGCGCGCGGCGCGGCCGTCGCCGGAGCGGAGGTCGATGCCGACGCCGATCCGCTGGCGCTGGCAGGCAGCTTGGCCTGGGCCGGCAAGACCTGCGATTCGGCCGGCGTCATGTTGGCGAAATAGACACCCCCGCCCAGCAGCAACACACCGGCAACGGCGCCTGCAATGAACAGATTTCGGGTGGACGGGGTGCGAGATTCCATAAACGGGGAGGCCTGGACAATTTTGTTGCGGTCATACTAAACCAAAGGCATCTAAGGGGCAACTTTTACCGGCCTCGGCGGCCTCTGGCTATATCTTTTTGATATTAGTCGGGCGAGATAATTCATTGGAGGCGAGGGCGGCTTTTTCGTACCATGACGGCAGTATCGGCTAAGGACTGCATAGTGGACAAAAATATACTGGGGATAGACTGGGGCACGAGCAACCGTCGCGCCTATCTGATCGATGAACACGGCGCCTGCCTGGCCGAGCATGAGGATGGGCAGGGCATGCTGGCGGTCGGCGGCCGCGAGCGCTTCGGCGCTGCGCTGGCCGGGTTGCTGGCGACCATGGAGACCGGCCCCGAGGTGCCGGTGATCATGTCCGGCATGGTCGGCAGCGCGTCGGGCTGGCAGGAAGTTCCCTATCTGGACAGCGCCGTGCCTCTGCAGCGCCTGCCCGCCCACCTGGTGGCCGTGGCCGACGCCGACTGGGCCGGCCGCTGCCGCATCGTTCCCGGCTATTGCTACCGCAGCGGCGCCGCCGTCGATGTCATGCGCGGCGAAGAGACCCAGTTGCTGGGCGCCGTGGCGCTCGGCCACCGCGACGGCTGGCTGGTGCTGCCGGGCACCCACAGCAAATGGGTGCTGCTGCGCGACGGCTTGATCCAGTCGCTGTCCACCTACATGACCGGCGAGCTGTTCGCCATGTTGTCGGCCGGCGGCACGCTGTCGTCGATGATGGGCGGCGATGCCTCGGATGCGGAAGGCTATGCCATCGGCCTGAGCCAGGCAGGCCGCGACGAGCCGCTGTCGAATACGCTGTTCCGCGTGCGGGCCGGCGTGGTCTCGCGCAGCGCGCCGGCGGCGCAGGCGCCGGCCGTGGTCAGCGGCTTGCTGATCGGCGCCGAATTCTCCGCCGCCGCCCGCGCGCTGAAACAGGCCGGGGCCGGCGGCGCTGCCCGCATCACCGTCATCGGCTCGCCGGCGCTGGCCGCCCGCTATGCCGTGGCCGCCGCCCACTTCGGCTTGCAGTGCGAGGTGCTCGATCCCCATCGCGTGTATTGCGCCGCGATTTCCCAATTCATCAACCAGGCTTGAACATGACTCCATCCCATCCCACCGTCCCGCTGGTCGCCATCCTGCGCGGCCTGCAACCTGCGGAGGCGGTCGCCGTCGGCAAGGTGCTGCACCAGGCTGGCTTCCGCGCGCTGGAAGTGCCGCTCAACCGTCCCGGCGCCATTGAGTGCATTGCCGCGCTGGTCAAGGAGCAATTGCCGGACACGCTGATCGGCGGCGGCACCATGCTCAACGTCGGCCACGTCGAGGCCGTGTACGAGGCGGGCGGCCGCCTGCTGGTTTCGCCGAACTGCAATCCCGCCGCGATCCGCCGCGCGGCCGACCTGGGCATGTATTGCGCGCCCGGCGTCGCCACGCCGACCGAAGCGTTTGCCGCGCTCGATGCCGGCGCCCACGCGCTCAAGCTGTTCCCGGCCGACATGGTCGGCCACAACGGCCTGAAGGCGTTCAACAGCGTGGTGCCCGCCGGTACGCCGATGTGGCCGGTCGGCGGCATCACGCCGGACAATATGGAGGGCTGGGTGCGCGCCGGCGCCACCGGCTTTGGCATCGGCGGCCAGTTGTACACGCCGGGCGTGAGCCTGGACGAACTGGGCCGGCGCGCCGCCGCTTACGTCAGCAAGTGGCGCGCATTGGCCGTATGATGGCGGATTCGACATTCGGAGTTAATTTGATGAGCCAGCATGAAGTGCAATGTATCTGGGAAGTCCGCGCGCAACTGGGCGAGGGTCCGCTGTGGGTGGCGGAGCAAAATCGGCTGTACTTTGTCGACCTGAAAAGCCAGAACCTGCACGCGCTGGACGTGGCCAGCGGCCAGCGCCGCAGCTGGGCCATGCCGGACTACATCTGCTGGCTGGTCGCGCGCCGCGACGGCGACGGTTTCATGGCCGGCCTGCGCGACGGCATCGCCCGCGTGTGGCTGGAGCCTGAGCTGCGTATCGAATACCTGGCGCGTCCGTTCCCGGCAGACAGCGGCCTGCGCATGAACGACGCCAAGGTCGATCAGGCCGGCCGTATCTGGGCCGGCTCCATGCATAACACCGACTACGCGCAAGCCATCGGCAAGCTGTTCCGCCTGGACACCGACCTGTCGCTGACGGTGGCCGACGAGGGCTACCACATCTGCAACGGCCCGGCCTTCAGCGTCGACGGCGCCACCATGTACCACACCGACAGCTACGAAGGCCGCATCTACGCCTATCCGCTGGCGGCCGACGGCACGCCGGGGACGCCGCGGCTGTGGCGCCAGTTCGGCGACGACGAAGGTTCGCCGGATGGCATGACGGTCGACAGTGAGGGTTGCGTCTGGATCGCGCAGTGGGGCGGTGGCCGCGTCTGCCGCTACTCTTCCGATGGCGAGCTGCTGGAGACGATACGCGTGCCGGTGCGTAACCCCGCCTCGTGCACCTTCGGCGGCGACGACCTGAAGACCTTGTACGTCACCACCGCGCGCGAGGACAACACGCCGGAACAGCTGCAGGAGTTCCCACTGACCGGCGCACTGTTCGCCGTGCGGGTGGACGTGGCCGGCGTGCCCGCCGCGCGCTTCGGCTAGCAGCGTTCCCGCCTGTTAGAATCCGGGACTCGATATCAATGGTCCCATCATGCAGAAACCAGTCATCCGCTATTTACACCTCACTCCCGACAGCGACCTTCCCGCGCTGGAAGGCCTGTCGCAATTCAAAGCCGTGCTGGTGGTCGAGGCCGACGTGGCGGAGATGACGATGTGGGACACCAGCCGCGCGCTGGTCGCCGCCGGTTGCGCGTATGCGCTGGCATGGGGCAAGGAGTGCGAGGCCTGGCGCGAAGCCATCGAGGACGCCAGCCTTGAAGCGGTCAACTACGAAGACGTGCCGGACGAGCAGCTAGTGGTCGTCACCGCGCACGAGGATGAAGAGCTGAGCGAAGCATTCTGGTTCGCCCGGCACCGCGCCGTGCATCCCGCACACGAACTGCGTGAAACGCTGATCCTGCACATCGCCGACACCCCGCGCCGCGAGGAACTGGAAGCGGAGTATCGCGACGCCTGATCAGGCGAGCGCACCTTTGAGTGCGCTCAGACCTTATCCCTCTGCCCCATGCTACATCTGCCATCCAGGGATTGCTGCACTCGATAGTAGGGGTGCTGGAATGAACAACAAAGACATCTATTAGTCATGCTCTACGTGGATCGCCTACGAAATCAGCCAGTGGTTCTACGGCGAGATCCACTATGCCTGGTGTACGCCTTACTTCGACCCGCCATCGAGATTGAATCCGTATAACTCGGTACCGCCAAGCTCCAGTCCCACGTGCGCTGTATTGGAGTCTGATGAAGGATGTGGATGCGTTGGATCTGCATTCAAGCAGGATAGAAAAAGTCCGGGCGGGCATTCGACGAGGCGCTATCAGTCGGCTAAACAAGGGTATGATCAATGTTTGCCAGTTCAAGGAAATTCAAGAACTGGTGAGGTCGGCTCAGCCCGTGAGTTATGAATCGGAGTGAGTCATGGACATTCTTACCTATATCGAATCGGTGACTTTAGATACTGCGATCGCTGTAGTCTATTACTGCATTCGAGCTTTGGAGCAAGCAGGATTACCGGAAGAGCAGCAGAGGGATATTTTTTTCGAGGGGCCATCCAGTCCGCCACCGCCGGGAAGCATCGAGCTTACCTATACAATTCTGGCGGCCATCGAAGAAGCAGAGCATATGGGCATTGACGATCTGGACCGCAAGACTGCCGACGCCTATATCCGCAATGCTGGGAATGCAATGGATACGCTGATTACGCGTATGGAAGGATACGACGAGGCCAGAGGCAAGGAATTATTGCGGAGAATGGAGGCCGCGTCGCTGATCGGGTTGTAGCCTCCTCCACCGACTACGAGACCTACAGCAAGCAGCGGCGCTAAGCGTCTACTGTTTCACCAGTTCGACCCGGCGGTTCTTCTCGCGTCCCGCTTCGGCATCGTTCGACGCCGCCGGCGCATACGATGCCACGCCCTTGGCGCTCAGGCGTTTGGCGTCGACCTTGTAGTCCGCCGCCAGCACCTTGATCACCGATTCCGCCCGTTTCTGCGACAGCTCCAGGTTGTGCGCCAGCGCGCCCTGGCTGTCGGTATGGCCGACCACGTACAGCTTCAGCTTGGCATCCTGCTGCAACAGCTTGGCCATCTCGGCCAGCGCATCCTTCGACTCCGGTTTGACGTCGGTCTTGTCGGTGTCGAAGAACACGCCGTACACGGCCACCTTGCCATCGGCCGCGATACCCTTGGCCATGTCCGCCGCGTTCAGGTTGGCGGACACCTTGCCGCCTTCCATCGCCTTGGCTTCAACGATCTCGACATAGATGCCGCCGAGCTTGTCCTGCACCGGCGCCACCGAATACACGCCGACATGGACCAGCGAGCCGTCCGGCCGCGTGCCTTTGGCCAGCAGGTAGCGCTCGTCGTTGCGGCCGTAGTTGAACGGGTCCCAGCTGGCTTCGCCACCCTGGATGAAGTGATCGCCGACGCGCTTGAGGAAGAATTCGCCGAAGTTATTGCCGCAGCTTTCCTTGGCGCAGGCGAACACGGATTTCAGGCCGGCCTTTTCCAGCGCCGCCTGGTAATTGCGCATCACTTCCAGCGCCGAGCGGTCGCGCGGGTAGTTGTAGGCCATGCGGGTGTATTTGCCTTCCAACACCAGCTTGCTGTCGAACGCCATCTGGCCGTCCTTGCTCTCGACGCGTTTGCCGGCGGGCAGCACCACTTCGTCGAACTCCTTGAGGCCGTAGCCGACCATCTTCGACCCTTCAAACCGCGACAGCAGCGGATGGTCCTTGCCGTTCTTGACAGTGTCCTTCGCCGGCATCTGGGCGTGGACGACGCCGGCGCACAGCAGCAATGGAAGAAGGCGATAAGCACGCATGTCGGTCCCGTCTGAAGATAGTTGAAGAACGTCGATTGTAGGGATAACTTGTATTTAGATCAATTTCAACTTTTCAATCGAATCGCCCCCTGCCCGGCAGTTGATGTACTTTGCATCTTGCGTAAATAATATTTCTCGATGCAAGTTCAGAAAATTCTCGGAGACTATATGAGTCAATTCAAGGTAATCGCGTTGATCGGAGCGCTTGCGCTGGCCGGTTGCGGCGGCGGTGGATCGACGGCGCCTTCGGTTCCGCCGGTACAAAAGGCGGCCGTCATCTCGGGCAGCGTAGCGGGACTGTCGGGCAACAGCACCCTGCTGCTGGTCAACAACAATGCGGAGACCATCGCTGTCAAGGCGAATGGCGCGTTTAAATTTGCCCATCCGGTGGCATCCGGTGCGCCATACAGTGTTGCGTTGTTTGCCGATCCAAACGGCAATGCCTGTACCGTCGCCAACGGATCGGGCACGGTTGCCCAGAATGCGGTCGACATCGGCAACGTGGCCGTGACTTGCCAGCCCGCTGTGATCGCGCTGTTGACATACAACGTAGGGGTGACGGTGTCGGGCTTGGCGGCTGGCGGCTCGGTCAGTTTCGCCGACGCCCAGGGCAATCTGCTGAGGGCGGGCGCCAACGGCCTGAGCGTGTTTGCGTTATCGTATTCGCCGCAGTCGCTGCACGGCGCCAGCTATGACGTGACGGTATCGCTTAACCCGGCCGGGCAGACCTGCACGTTGACGAACAATGCGGGAACGAATAACGCCGGCGCCGGCTTCACCGACTTCATCAACGTGACGGCCACCTGCAAATAAAAAAAGCCAGCTTCCGAAGAAGCTGGCTTTTCTGTACAGCGAGGCTTATGCCGGCAATTACATCATGCCGTCCATGCCACCCATGCCGCCCATGCCACCCATACCGCCCATGCCGCCGGCAGCTTTGTCTTCGGTGACTTCAGCGATCATGCAATCGGTGGTCAGCATCAGGCCAGCGATCGATGCTGCGTTTTGCAGTGCCGAGCGGGTGACTTTAGCTGGGTCCAGAACGCCCATTTCAACCATGTCGCCATAGGTGCCGTTGGCGGCGTTGTAACCGTAGTTACCTTTGCCGGCCAGAACCGCTGCAACCACCACCGAAGCTTCTTCGCCGGCGTTTTGAACGATCATGCGCAGTGGCTCTTCCATGGCGCGCAGAACGATCTTGATACCTGCGTCCTGGTCCGGGTTGTCGCCTTTGACGTTCAGAGCAGCACGAGCGCGCAGCAGGGCTACGCCGCCGCCTGGCACGATGCCTTCTTCCACGGCAGCGCGGGTAGCGTGCAGTGCATCTTCAACGCGGGCTTTCTTCTCTTTCATTTCAACTTCGGTGGCTGCACCGACTTTGATCACTGCAACGCCGCCGGCCAGCTTGGCCACGCGCTCTTGCAGTTTTTCACGGTCGTAGTCCGAGGTCGCTTCTTCGATCTGCACGCGGATTTGCTTGACGCGGCCTTCGATGCCTTCAGCGCGGCCAGCACCGTCGATGACGATGGTGTTTTCCTTGCCGATTTCGATACGCTTGGCCTGGCCCAGTTCTTCCAGGGTGATTTTTTCCAGGGTCATGCCGACTTCTTCAGCAACCACTTGACCGCCGGTCAGGATTGCGATGTCTTCCAGCATGGCCTTGCGACGGTCGCCGAAGCCTGGGGCTTTGACTGCGCAGGTTTTCAGGATGCCGCGGATGTTGTTCACAACCAGGGTCGCCAGTGCTTCGCCTTCGATGTCTTCAGCGATGATCAGCAGTGGACGGCCGGCTTTAGCGACTTGTTCCAGTACCGGCAGCAGATCGCGGATGTTCGAGATTTTCTTGTCGCACAGCAGGACGAATGGATTGTCCAGGATGGCAACTTGCTTCTCTTGGTTGTTGATGAAGTATGGCGACAGGTAGCCGCGGTCGAACTGCATACCTTCAACGATGTCCAGCTCGTCGTTCAGCGACTTGCCGTCTTCCACGGTGATGACGCCTTCCTTGCCGACTTTTTCCATCGCTTCAGCGATGCGGTCGCCGATCGACGAATCCGAGTTGGCGGAGATCGAGCCAACCTGGGCGATTTCCTTGGTGGTGGTGCATGGACGGGCGATGATGGCGATCTGCTCGACGGTGGCAGCAACGGCCTTGTCGATGCCGCGCTTCAGGTCCATCGGGTTCATGCCGGCGGCCACGAACTTCATGCCTTCGCGCACGATGGCTTGTGCCAGCACGGTCGCGGTGGTGGTGCCGTCGCCGGCGTTGTCGCTGGTGCGGGAAGCAACTTCCTTGACCATTTGCGCGCCCATGTTCTGCAGCTTGTCTTTCAGTTCGACTTCTTTAGCGACCGACACGCCGTCCTTGGTGACGGTAGGGGCGCCGAAGGAACGCTCCAGCACGACGTTGCGGCCTTTAGGGCCCAGGGTGACTTTCACTGCGTTGGCCAGGACGTTGACGCCTTCAACCATTTTGGCGCGCGCTGCGTCGCCGAAAATTACTTCTTTAGCTGCCATGTTGTTTCTCCAGAATTAGGTGATGAGTGCAAACGTGCGTGTCAATTACTTGACGACGATTGCCATGATGTCTTCTTCGCGCATGACCATCAGTTCTTGACCGTCAACTTTGACGGTCTGGCCGGCGTATTTGCCGAACAGAACGCGGTCGCCTACTTTGACATCCAGAGGACGGACTTTGCCGTCTTCCAGAATCTTGCCATTGCCGACGGCGAGCACTTCGCCTTGATCCGGTTTTTCAGCGGCCGCATCAGGGATGATCAGGCCGGACGCAGTTTTGGTTTCCTGGTCGAGGCGTTTGACGATTACGCGATCGTTCAAAGGGCGAAGGTTCATACAAAACTCCTTAAAATTAACAATGGTACTGTTTGTTGCCGCATCAACAAGATTGCTGCGGCGGAAAGTTTGGCCGAGAGCGCTGTTAGCACTCCCTTGGAACGAGTGCCAATTATAGGGACGGTATTAGCCTATTTCAAGACATACTTGCTGAATTGATGTGATTGGCCTGGCTCAGGCGGCGGGCAGGGTCAGGCTGAAACGTACCTGGCCCGGCTCCGCATCGGCCAGGGAGAGGCTGCCGCCGTGGGCGACGGCGATGTCGCGCGCCAGCGACAAACCCAGCCCGACCCCGTCGACGCGGCGCTGGTGGGCGTGGTCGGCCCGGTAGAAGCGGTCGAACAGGCGGTGATGATGCTCTGGGGCAATGCCGTGCGATGCATTGGCGACGTCGATCCGCCATTGCTCGCCCTGGCGCCGGACCGACAGCGCGATCCAGCCGCCCGGCAGCCCGTACTTGATGGCATTGCTGACCAGGTTTTGTAACACCTGGCGCAACAGGTCGGCGTCGCCGCGCACGGCGATGTGTTCGGGCAGGTCCAGGCGGACGGCCCGTTCCGCGTCCAGCAGGCCGATGTCTTCGGCCAGCTCGTCCAGCGTCGGGCGCAGGTCGAGCGGGCAAGGGGGGATGGCCAATTGGCCGGCGTCGGCGCGCGCCAACAGCAGCAGCTTGCGCACGATGCTGTCCAGCCGCCGCACTTCATCCAGCATATTGGCCAGACCTTCCTCCAGCACCGGATCGGCTGCGGCGCTGGCGCGGGCGAAGCTGCGTTCCAGCTCGCCCTGCAGGATGGTCAGCGGCGTGCGCAGTTCGTGGGCGGCGTCGCCGGAAAAGCGCGCCGATTGCAGGAAGCTGCGCTGCAGCCGCTCCAGCATGGCGTTGTAGACGCTGATCATCTGGGCGAATTCCAGGTCTTCCTCGGCGGCCGAGACCCGCTGGTCCAGCTCGCTCGCGGTCAGCCCCACCATGACGCCGGTCAGGTGCTCCACCGGCCGCATCGCGCGCCCGGCCAGATACCAGGCCAGCGCGCCCATGGCCACGGCCAGCACGCCGATGGCGGCCGCGAAACGGGTCAGGCTGGCGCGCACCTGGGCATCCGACAGGCTGCGGTTGACGGCCACCCAGATCGTCACCGAGCCTTGCACGGCGCTGCCTATGCGCCAGCTCTGACCGGCGCCGTCGACGGTGTGCAGGCCGGGGCCGCGCGGCAGCTCGGCGCCGCCGAGCCAGCGCTGCCAGGCCGGGCTGCGGTACAGCGGGCCGTTGGCGGCATCCTCCACCAGCAGCAGGGCATACGTCTCCGGACCGCTGGCGGCCGGGGCGAAGCCGCTGAAGCTGGCGTTGAGCTGGGCGTCGGTGGCCGGCCACAGGGCCAGCGGCGTGGCCTGGAAGCCGGGGCCGGCCAGGTGGGCCGACAGCATGCGGTCGATGATGTCGGCGCGGCGGTGGATGATGGTGTAGCTGGCCATCGCGTACAGCAGGATGATGGCGGCCAGCGCGGTCAGGGTGGAGCCGAGGGCGATGCGCAGCCGGAACGAGCGCAGGCGCGGCCAGTGCGCTGTCACGCCGGCTCGTCCGGCTTGCGCAGGCGGTAGCCGACGCCGCGCACCGCTTCGATGGCTACTTGGTCGGGCAGTTCCAGCTTCTTGCGCAGGCGCTGGATGCACACATCGACCATATTGGTCTGTGGCTTGAAGTCGTAGCCCCACACATGTTCGAGGATCTGGGTGCGGGTGTAGACCCGGCCGGGCGAGCGCAGCAGGTATTCCAGCAGGTTGATTTCGCGCGCGGTCAGCTCGACGGCGCGGCCGTCGACCTCGGCCACCCGGCTCAGGCGGTCCAGCCGCAGCGGCCCCAGCGTCAGCACATTCTGCCGCTCGCCGCTCACGCGCCGCAGCAGCGCGTGGATGCGGGCCACCAGTTCTTCCACGTAGAAGGGCTTGGCCAGGTAATCGTCGGCGCCCAGGTTGAGGCCGGTCAGGCGGTCGTCCAGCTCGTTGCGTGCGGTCAGCAGGATGACCGGCACGTTGCGCCCCTCGCGCCGCATGGCCTTGAGGATGGACAGGCCGTCGCGGCCGGGCACCATCACGTCCAGCAAGACCACGTCGTAGTCGCGCGACAGCGCGTAATCGTAGCCAAGGTTGCCATCTTCGCAATGGTCGACCAGGAAGCCGTGTTCGCGCAGGCCGGCGCACACAAAACTGGCGATGCGTTGTTCATCTTCTACTAAAAGCGCTTTCATGGCGGCATTGTCGGCGCTGGCCCGGCCGCCGTCAATGCTGGTCCTAAATTACAACATTGTAATTTTCCGGTTTGCCAAGCTGTCATTTGGTCTTGATTTAATGCAAGTGTGTCAAACCATAACAAGGGGTAAAGATGAGTATCGGTAGCTGGTTGAAGAAAAATGTGGTGAAACCCATCGTCAAGGTGGTCGACAAGGTCGGCGACACCGTCAAGGACCTGGGCAGCGACCTGAACGGCATCGGTGATGCCTTCGATGCGGTGGGCAACGACATCGCGGCGGCCGCCAAGAAGATCAGCGAACTGGGCTATACCAAGAAAAGCCTGGGCAACGGCGACAATAATTACACGGCCAGCTCGCTGGGCGCCAACGTCATCCATGGCGACGGCGGCAACGACACCATCACCGTCAACGCCGGCGCCTACAACAACCTGTACGGCGACGACGGCAACGACACCATCATCGTGCGCGTGGGCGGCTACAACCGCATCGACGGCGGCAACGGCGACGACACCATCCGCGTCGATGTCGGCGTCTACAACAAGATCACCGGCGGCGCCGGCAACGACACCGTGACGGTGGCGGCCGGCGCGGCGGCCGACGTCGACCTGGGCGACGGCAACAACAGCCTGTCCATCAACAGCGCCTACAACGAGATCACCGGCGGCAACGGCAACGACCGCGTCACGGCCAACGGCGGCTGGAACGCGATCGACGTCGACGGCGGCGACAACACCATCACTGCCAACGGCGGCGCCAACACCATCAGCACCGACGGCGGCAACGACAACATCACCGTCAACGGCGGCGCCAACAAGGTCAACGCGGGCGACGGCTGGAACGTCATCAACGCCGGCGGCGCGTCCAACATCATCAACACCGGCAAGGACGCCGACGTGGTGACGGCCGACGGCGCCAGCAACGTCATCAACACCAACGGCGGCGACGACCGCATCACCGTCAAGGCCGCCAGCAACGTGATCGACGCCGGCGAGGGCACCAACACGGTGACAGCCGACGGCGGCAACAACCACATCACGGCCGGCGCCGGCGACGACACCGTGACGGCCAACGGCGCCGCTAACGAAGTCAAGGCCGGCAACGGCAACAACAAGGTCACGCTGAACGGCGCGGCCAACGTGGCGACTACCGGCACCGGCTCGGACACGGTCAACGCCTCCGGCGGCGCCAACATCATCAGCACCGGCGCCGGCAACGACAAGGTGCAGGCCGTAGGCGGCGCCAACGTCATCAACGCCGGCAGCGGCGACGACGTGGTGGTCGCCCTGGGTGGCGCCAACGGCATCACCGCCAGCGACGGCAAGGACAACATCGTCGCCGGCGGCGGCGCCAACGTGGTCATCGACGACGGCGGCGGCAGCAACATCGTGCTGGGCGGCCTGCTCAACATCGCCTATACCGGCGGCGCCGGCAACAAGGTGGCGGCGCTGGGCGACAGCAACGCGCTGGTCAGCAACCAGGGCGGCAACACCGAAGTGGCGGTCGGCGTCAACAACGTGCTGCTGGCCAACGGCAGCGGCAACACGCTGGTCGGCGCGGGCGGCGCCAATCTGGTGGCCACCACCGTCGGCGGCGACACCGTGGTGGCGCTGGGCGGCGCCAACGTGGTGCTGACCGAACTGGGCGGCATGGTCAAGGCCGCCACCGGCGGGCTGGGTAAAGTGCTGGCCGACGCCATGCCGAGCAAGGCGGCCGCCACTGCCATCAACAACGCCAGCGCCAAGCTGGCTTCCGCCCTCAACAGCGGCGCCGGCAACGATGTTGTGGTGGCCGTGGGCGGCAACAACGTCATCTACACGGGCGCGGGCAAGGACGTGGTCACTGCCGCCGGCGGCAACAACATCGTGCTGGCCAACGGCGGCGACAACGTCACCACCGCGCTGGGCGCCAACAACATCGTCGTCAACACGGCGGGCAACAACGTGGTGACGGCGGCCGGTTCGGTCAACGTCATCGTGACCGGCCTGGGCGATGGCCTGGCCGACGTCAGCGCCAAGCTGGGCAGCGCGGCCGGCGGCGCCACCAAGGCCGTGGCCGCCTTCATCGGCAGCAACCTGGCGCATGGCGACGGCAACGACGTGGTCAGCGCCATCGGCTCGACCAATGTGGTCTACACCGGCAGCGGCAACGACGTCGTCACCGGCATCGGCGCCAACAACGTGGTGTGGAGCGGAACCGGCAACGACACCGTGACGGTGTTCGGCGCGCGCAATGTGGTGTGGGGCGACGCCGGTGCGGATACGGTCACGGCCGTCGGCGCCAACAACCTGCTGGCCACCGGCAACTACGCTGAAATCGGCGCCACCGCCGTCGGCCTGGTCGATTCGCTGGCCTCCGGCGTGGCCGCCACCGACCTGGTGGCCAAGGCCGGCCTGTCGGGCCTGGCGTCCAGCCAGAACGGCCGCGACGTGATGACGGCCTTCGGCAAGAACAACGTGCTGATCGGCGGCAGCGCCGACACCGTGGCCACCGCGCTGGGCGTCAACAACCTGGTGGCGACCGGCGCCGGCAACGACGTGGTCAGCGCCGTCGGCAGCAAGTCCGGCATCGCCACCGGCGCCGGCAACGACGTCGTCACCGTGATCGGCACCTACAACGCGGTATCGGCCGGCAACGGCAACAACGTCGTGACCGCGCTGGGCAAGGGCAACCTGATCGAGGGCGGCAGCGGCGACGACGTGCTCACGGCGCTGGCCTTCGGCACGGCGGCCAAGGCCGTCAACGTCAACGGCAACCTGATCGTGGCCGGCGACGGCAACAACGTCGAAACCGTGGTCGGCAAGGACAACGCCGTCATCGGCGGCAGCGGCAAGGACGTGCTGGTGATGGTCAGCTACGGCGGCGGCAACACCAGCACCACCACCAACGAAGCCGAAGGCACGAACCAGACCACCACCAGCACCACCAAGGGCAGCACCCAGTTCAACCTGGGCTGGACCGGCGCCGGCAACGACACCGCCGTCGTCTACGGCGACCACAACGTGGTGCTGTCGGACGCGGGCGACGACTTCCTGGTCGTGCTCAACGGCGGCAGCAAGCTGAGCTACTCCAGCGTGACCACCGAGGCGGTCGAAGGTTCGGACAAGGCGCAGACCACCAGCTCCACCAAGGTCAGCATCGACACCGGCATGAACTTCGTGCACGCCGGCGACGGCAACGACACGCTGATCCTGGCCGGCACCACCACCATCGGCATGGGCGGCAACGGCAACGACTTGATCGTCTCATCCGGCCAGAACAACGTCGCCATCGGCGGCGCCGGCAACGACACCATCATCGGCCTGGCCGAGATCACCGTGTTCAACGCGGCCGAAGCCATCGTCGAAAACGACTACGAGTCGGCCGGCGACTGGGTGGGCGCGGCCATGAACGCCAACTTCATCCGCTCGCAGTACGGCGCGCTGTCCAAGGGCGAGCTGGGCAAGCTCAACCTGGTGGGCAATGTGATCGTCGGCGGCGAAGGCGACGACACCATCTTCGCCACCAACGCCGGCAGCTATGTCGGCGGCGGCAACGGCAACGACACCATGATGGGCCTGGGCTGGGGCGTGATCGACCACCTGCTGGTGGGCAAGGCCAACGCGCTGAACGCGGCCTGGAGCGATGCGGGCAAGGGCTTCGACGCCATCACCAAGTATCTGAACACGACCTTCACGGACGAGATCAGCAAAGGGTGGGGCGGCGTGGCCGACAGCATCAAGGCCGAACTCGCCAAGGCCACGGCCAGCGGCGGCAAGCTGGCCGACGGCTTGAACAGCGTCGTCAACGATGCGCTGGCGGGTATCTCCAGCACCACCGGCCTGTCCACGTCCGGCATCGACGTCGCCACGCCGCTCAAGTCCGCGCTCGACAGCGGCAAGAGCGGCCTGACCACGGCCGTCAACGGCATCAGCAGCGGCGTCAACTACGTGGCCGACGCGGATGTCGGCACGGCGTTGTCCGACGCCACGGACTGGATGGGCAGCGCGCTGAAGACGGCGTCCAACGCCAGCGGCGACGGCGTGAACTGGCTGGGCAAATACCTGGGCGTCAATCTGCACCTGAGCGAGTACAAGGGCGCCGACTTCTTCATCGCCGGCATGCTGGCCTATACGCTGGGCTACAAGTACGCCGGCAACAACCGCTTGTTCGGCGGCGCCGGCGACGACACGCTGTACAGCGGCATGGGCAACGATTCGCTCAATGGCGGTGCGGGCAAGGACACCTATGTGATGTCCATGGGCGACGGCAAGGATACGGTGCATGAAGTGGCCGGCGGCAACGACGTGCTGAAGTTCACCGGCAACAAGCTGTTCAACGTCGCCATCTCGGCCGATCACGTCAAGGCCAATATCGACGGCTCCGACCTGATCATCAACTATGTCGATGGCGGCAAGTCCTACGCCCAGTTCACGGTGGCGGACTACGCCAAGGTCAATGTCACGGAGCTGGATCTGGTCGACGCCAGCGGCAAGCAGGTGGCCGCGATCAGCATCGCCGACCTGGTGGCGCATGCCGACCATGGCAGCAGCCCGTACGACATGGCTGCGACGTGGACGGCGGATCGCATGCACACCTTCGCCGATTTGCTGACCGCGTCCATCACGGGCGGCAGCGCAGGAGTGCAGTTGGTGGGCGTAGCCACCTAACCCCGGCAGAGCGGGGTCGGACCCCGGACGGGGTCCGACCCCAGTGGTTTGGGGTTGAGGATCAACGGCGCTCGCCGCGGGTCTTCAGCTGGTCCAGCAGTACTGCGGCAAGCAGGATCACGCCGCGCATCAAATACTGGTAGAAGGCGTCGACGTCCAGCAGGTTCATGACGTTTTCTACCGTTCCCATGATCAGCACACCAATCAGCACGCCGAACATGCGCGCCTTGCCGCCCTGGAGCGACACGCCGCCCAGCACGCAGGCCGAAATCACATCCAGCTCAAAACCCTGCGCCGCATTCGGCTGGCCGCTGGTGATGCGCGACGCCAGTATCAAACCGGCCATCGCCGTCACCAGGCCTTGCAACAGGAAGATCCACACGCGCAGCCGCTCGACGCGCACGCCGGCCAGCCGCGCCGCCTCCGGATTGCCGCCGATGGCCAGCGTATTGCGGCCGAAGACGGTCTGGTTCAGCAGCACGCCGAACACCAGGAAGCAGCAGGCGCACACCAGCACCGGCAGCGGCAGGCCGAAGATGCGGGTGTCGCCGAAGTTGATGAAAGCGTCGTTGCTGATGCCGACCGCCTGGCCCTTGGAGACGATGAAGGCCAGGCCGCGCACCATCAGCATCGTCGCCAGCGTGGCGATCAGCGCGTTGACGCGCAGGTAGGCGATCAGCACGCCGTTGAAAGCGCCGATCAGCGCACCGGCAGCCAGGCCGGCGCCCACCGCCAGCAGCACGCTACCGCTCTGTTCCAGCACGATGGCGCCGAGCACGCCGGCGAAGGCGATGGTGGAGCCGATCGACAGGTCGAAATCGCGCGAAGCCAGGCATAGCATCATGGTGCAGGCGACCATGCCGATCTGCGCCACCGACAGCATCAGGCCGACCACGTTGGTCAGCGAGAAAAAGTTTTCGACGGTGGCGGCCAGCACGGCGAACAGCACCACGTACGCCAGCGGCATGCTGTATTCAACCAGCCATACGCGCTGGGCTTGGGACACCGCAGGCGCTGCGGCAGGATTCAGTTGTGAGACGTTCATGCGATGCTCCGTGTTGGTAGTGCGGGCGTTTTAATGTTAGTGGCGGCGGTGGAGTCGGGCAGGGCCAGGCGCAGCACCTCGGTTTCGCTGGCGTCGGCGCGCGACAGTTCGCCGCAGATTTCGCCTTCGCGCATGACGATCACGCGGTCCGAGATGCCCAGCACCTCCGGCAGCTCGCTCGACACCACGATCACGCAGCAGCCGCGCTCCGCGACTTCGTGGATGATGCGGTAGATATCGTTCTTGGCGCCGACGTCGATGCCGCGCGTGGGCTCGTCGAGGATCAGCACCTTCAGGCCGGGTTCCGCCAGCCAGCGCGCCAGGATCACCTTCTGCTGGTTGCCGCCGGAGAGCAGGCGGATCTCCTGCTGGCGGCTGGGCGTCTTGATGCGCAGGCGGGCGATGAAGTCCTCGGCCAGCGCCGCTTCGCGCTTGTGGCGCAGGAACAGGCCGCCCAGCAGGTCGTTGCGGCGCACGCTGATGTTGATGTTCTCCGCCACCGAGGCCGTGGCCAGGATGCCTTGCTCCTTGCGGTCTTCGGGGCACAGCACGATGCCGGCCGCAATCGCGGCGGCCGGGCCGGCGGTCGACACGGTTGCGCCGTCGAGCGTCACGCTGCCGGCGCTGCGCGCGTCGGCGTTGTACAGGAGGCGCATCAATTCGCTGCGGCCTGCGCCGACCAGGCCGAAGAAGCCCAGCACCTCGCCGCCGCGCACGGAAAAGCTTTGCGGGCCTTTCACGTGTTTGCCGTTCAGGCCTTGTATCTTCAGGCGTTCTTCGCCGAGCGGGCGGGTACGGTAGTCGTAGATGTCGCTCAGTTCACGGCCCACCATGTCGCTGATCAGGCGATCGCGCGGCACGTCGGCCATCACGTCGTGGGTGACGATCTTGCGGCCGTCGCGGAAGATGGTGCAGGCGTCGCACAGTTCGTACAGCTCTTCCAGCCGGTGCGAGATGTAGATCAGCGTGCGGCCGTCGGCGCGCAGCTCCTTCACGAGGCGGAACAGGATTTCGGTTTCGCGGTGCGACAGGCTGGACGTCGGCTCATCGAAGGCGATAACCTGCGCGTCCTGCATGATGGCCTTGCAGATCTCGACCATCTGGCGCTGCGCGATCGACAGGTCGGCCAGCCTGGCGTCCGGCGCCAGGTCGACGCCGATGGCGGCCAGCTTCTCGGCCACCATCTTGTAGGCCTTCGGCTTGTCCAGCAGGCCGAAACGGGTGGGCATGCGGCCCAGCAGCACGTTCTCCGCCACGGTCAGCTCGGGCACGTATTGCAGCTCCTGGTGGATCACGGCGATGCCGGCGCCGATGGCATCCTTGGCGCTGG
The DNA here is from genome assembly GCF_001758795.1 of Duganella sp. HH101. Taxonomy (NCBI): domain Bacteria; kingdom Pseudomonadati; phylum Pseudomonadota; class Betaproteobacteria; order Burkholderiales; family Oxalobacteraceae; genus Duganella; species Duganella sp. HH101. The sequence goes on from NZ_LRON01000005.1 coordinate 174,681, forward strand.
TGAAGCGGCACTCCTTGCCGTCGACCAGCAGGCGTCCGCCATCCGGCTTGTACTGACCGCCGAGGATTTTCAGCAGCGTGGATTTGCCGGCGCCGTTCTCGCCCAGCAGGCCGTGCACCTGCCCGGCGTGCGCGGCGAAGCTGACGCCGTTGAGCGCCTTCACGCCCGGGAAGACCTTGCTGACCTGGTCGAATTGAAGATACGCGGTCATGTCACTGGCCCATTTGCTTGCGCACGTCGGCCTGGTTGGCGCGGGTCATCAGCATGCCCTTGGTCAGCACTTCGGCCGGCGGTACGGCTTTGCCGGTGATCCAGTTGTACATATTGACCGAGGTTTGATAGCCGTGCTCCTTGGCGCTGATCATCACGGAGCCGAAGAAGCCCGTCGCAGCGGGCTTGCTCAATTCGTTTTCGGCAGCCTTGGCGCCGCCGATGCCCACGCCGACCATGTTGTCCGCCTTGATGCCGCGGCCTTCGGCGGCGCGCACCGCGCCCAGCACCGCTTCGTCATTCAAGCCTACCGCGACCCAGTGCTTGAAGCGGGCGTTCTTGGTCAGCGCGATGTTGGCGGCGTTGAAGGCGCTTTCGGTATCGGTCTTCGCCTGCGGCGCATCGACGATGTTCGCGACCGGGAAGCCTGCCGCCTTCAGCGCATCGACCGCGCCCATGGTGCGCTCCTTTGCGGTCGGCAGCTGGTCGTAGGCGACGCGGATCGCGCCCACTTCGGCCATGTTCCACTTGCGCGCCTTGATTTCGGCGGCGATGCCTTCGCCCACCTGCTTGCCGATGGCGTATCCGGAGATGCCCATGTGCGGGATCGAGGCGATAGGCTTGCCGCCGCCGTCGACCAGGCGGTCGTCGACCGAGATCACTTTCATGTTGTTGCGCTTGGCGGCGCGTTCGACGGCGGTGCCCAGCTTGACGTCCGGCGCGCAGATGACGAAGCCCTGCGCTTTTTGCGCGGCCAGGTTGTCGATGGCGGCGATCATCTTCTCGCCGTTCGGCACGCCGATCTTCACCAGTGCAAAGCCTTTTTCTTTCGCCGCCTGTTCGGCGTAGCGCCACTCGTCCTGGAACCATGGCTCCTCGGCCTGTTTGACGAGGAAGCCGATCTTGACAGGTTCGGCGGCGTAGGTTGCGGTCATCAGGAGCAGGCTTGCTGCTGCCAGTAGGGTACGTTTCATTGTGAATCTCCAGTGTTGATATTTTTATTTACGGCGTAACGCGCAGCTGATACACGGGTATCAGGCTGACGCCACGCACGGCGGCCATTTGGGCCTGTCCTGCAAAGTTTGGTCTCGCCTCTTTGGGCAAGTAGATTGGTGCGTCCGCGCGCAGCGGCAGTACGGATACGGTCAGCGGCTGGTCGAGCAGGGCGCTGGCCTGGCGCAGGCCGAACTGCCATTGGTAGCCGCTGTAGTACCAGTCGTCCAGCATTTGGGTGCCGGAGTACAGGCGGCCGATGTCGCCGACGAAGTCGATCTGCAGCAGGGCGTCGTCCAGCCCGCGCAGTTGTTCGCGTGGGACGTTGATCTGCCAGGCGCCGGCGGCCTTGAAGTTTTCCGGCAGCGGTTGCACGGCCGCTTTGGCGCCGCCTCCGATAACGACCGGTGCCGCTTCCTGTGCTGCGCGGGTCTGCGTGATGCTGGCTTTCAGATCGCGGGCAGGAAGTTCGGCTTCGAAGGACTGGAAGATGCCATCGTTGCCGACGGCACGTAGGGGGACGTTTGCGCTGGCCGCGGCTCCGGCGGCAGTCCAAGCCTGGGCCGAGGTGCTTGCCTTCGGCTTGCCGCTCAGTGGAGGGTAGACGCCGAAACGGAACTTGTTGCTGCCTGCCGCACGCATTTGCAGCGCGCCGTCGGCCACGTAAGTCTGCTGGCCGCTCAGAATCAGGCGGCGCTGGCCGCCCAACTCCGCCACGCTCAGTTGCTGCGATTGTTCGGCAGTCAGCACGACGATGGTCAACGGCCGCTTGCCTGCGCGCTGCACGGTCACTGCCGCACCGGCGCCAGGCTGCACGCCGCTGACCAGCGCCCGGCCGGCGGCTACGGCTAGCTGCCCGCTGCCGCCGGTGCGGATCTGCGGCGCTAGCGCAGCGTCGAACGCCAGCTCCACCGGCACGCCGCTGCTGGCGCCGAACACCGCCACCACGCCGGCCTTGCCCTGATCCAGCAAGGCCAATGGCTGCGCGGTTGCGTAGGCCAGGTTCACGCCGTCGAGATCAAGGTTCAGCGGCCAGATGAAGTACGCGCCATCGGCGATATCGACCGGCGTGGCCGGCAAGGTGATCGCCTGGCCAGGCAGCTTGACCGAGAACTGCGTGGCCTGCTGCGCCGCCATCGCATACTGGCGAACGTGGTTGTTCACAAAGAGGAAACCGCGATCGCCTTCGCTGCGCACAGCGAAGCGCGGCGTCTTCAGATCGTCCGGCGTGGCAGGCGACGCATCCGGTTTGCGCACCGTCATCGGCGCCAGTCGCGCACCGAAATCATGCAGGAACAAATGGAAGGGACGCAGCTTCTCCAGCACCTTGCGCTGCTGGCCGTCCGGGCCGAGCGGCGCCTGGAAGTCGTAGCTGATCATGGTGGTGTCGTTGTAGCCGCCGCTGAGCGTACTTTCCTCCATCGACGTGCCACCCAAGCCGGCCGGATTGCGGCCGCCGTGGAACATGTAGTAGCCCATCAGGTTCACGCCGGAGCCCAGCTGCACGGGCAACATGGATGCGATGTCGTCCGCCGACACCACCGTGCGGCGGCGATACATGAACGGCAGGCCGGCGCCGTATTCCGCGCCGAGGAAGGGCGTCACGTCCTTGTCCGTCTCCGCCGTGCCGGGCGCGTGGGCTGCGGTCTGCGCGCCCAGGTCGCCGCTGACGCGGGTGTCGAAGCGGAAGGCATAGGTCTCCTTCGGTGGCAGCTCGGCTGTGCTGGTGCCCCAAGGCTCGTCGGGGTAGCCGCCGAACACCGGCGTGACTTCACCGCCAGGATAGATGGTGCCGTCCCAACCGGTCACGGTGTAGTAGGGCACATCCATGCCCGCCTTCAGCGCCAGCTGTTTCAGCGCGGCGATGTGCGCCGCGCCCTTGCCGGGACCATCGATGTTGTACTCGTTTTCCAGCTGAATGCCGATCACGGGACCGCCATCCTTCCACAACTGGCCCTTGAGCTGCGCGCCGATCTGCGCATACAGCTTCTCCACCAGCGCCATGTACTGCGGATCGTTGGAGCGCGTCGGCATGGCGTTGACCACCCAATCCGGCACGCCGCCGTAGCGCACTTCCGCATGCGCCCATGGACCCACGCGCACCACCACGTCCAGCCCCGCCTTGGCGGCGAGCCGCACAAAGCGGCGCAGGTCGCGGTTGCCGCGCCAGTCGAACTTGCCCGCCACCTCTTCGTGGTGGTTCCACATCACGTAGCTGGTGACGATGTCGATGCCGGCGGCCTTCATCTTGCGCAGCTCCGCTTCCCATTGCGACGCGGGCGTGCGGCTGTAGTGGAACTCGCCCGCCACCGGCAGCCACGGAGCGCCGTTGCGGGTGAGGTAGCGCGCATTGGCGCCCAGCTTGTCGCCGTTGGGCGCGACCGAACTGCCCATGCGCAGCGCCGCCGCTTTCGGTGCAGGCGTGGCCGCGCTGGCGTCGATGGACAGCATCGTGTCGGCGCTCGCGGTGCTGCCTGCCAGGACGCCCGCGATCAGCGCGGCGCCCGAATGGCGGCGTAACAGAAATGACATGAGGTCTCCAGTATTTTTTTTGTTTTTTACCACTCAGCGACGCTGCCATCCGCGTGACGCCACACCGGGTTGCGCCAGTCCGGCGCGTTGCGGCTTGCTTCGATCACGCGCGCTTCGTCGATTTCCACGCCCAGGCCGGGCTTGGACAGCGGCTTCATATAACCGTCGGTGATGCGGAAGTCTTCCTTATTGAGTACATAGTCGAGCAACTCGCCGCCACGATTGTAGTGGATGCCCATGCTCTGCTCCTGCAGCACGGCGTTGTACGACACGAAGTCCACCTGCAGGCAGGCCGCCAGCGCGACAGGGCCGAGCGGGCAGTGCGGCGCCAGCGCGATGTCGTAGGCCTCCGCCATCGAGGCGATCTTCAGGCATTCGGTGATGCCGCCGGCATGCGAAAGGTCCGGCTGCACGATGGACAGACCACCGGCGTGGAACACGTTCTTGAATTCGAAGCGCGAGTACATGCGCTCACCGGCCGCCAGCGGTATCGACGTGGTCTCGGCCAGGCGCGGATAGTACTCGGCCTGCTCGGCCAGCACCGGCTCCTCCACGAACAGCGGGCGATACGGTTCCAGCTCGCGCAGCAGCACCTTGGCCATCGGCGCGGCCACGCGGCCGTGGAAGTCCAGGCCGAACTCGATGCTGTTGCCGAAGGCGGCGCGGATCTCGGCGACGCGTTCGACGGCCTTGTCGACGGCGGCGGCGGTGTCCAGCATGCCCAGTTCCTCGGTGCCGTTCATCTTGAAGGTGTCGAAGCCGCCTTCGCGCAGCGTGCGGATGTGGTCAATGATGTCGGAAGGACGGTCGCCGCCCACCCAGCTGTACATCTTCATGCGGTCGCGTACCAGGCCGCCCAGCAGCTCGTAGACCGGCTTGCCCATCACCTTGCCCTTGATGTCCCACAGCGCCTGGTCGATGCCGGCGATGGCGCTCATCAGGATGGCGCCACCGCGATAGAAGCCGGCACGGTACATGGTTTGCCACAGGTCGTTGATGCGGGCCGGATCCTGGCCGATCAGGTAGGGTTCCATTTCCTGTACCGCAGTCTCCACGGTGCGCGCGCGGCCTTCGATGACCGGTTCGCCCCAACCGACAACGCCTTCATCGGTTTCGATCTTCAGCAGCATCCAGCGCGGAGGTACACGGTAGGTGGTCAGTTTGATGATTTTCATAGGTGTGGGAAGTAAGTTCGGGAACAGTGCCCAGTCTAAGCCCGGCTGCTAGACTGGAAATATGATAAATTCGCAAGGAGCCATATCAATATCGGATAGCTGACGCGGCCCGGTGCAGGTATGCGATATCGGCATGGCAGGCGCCGAATTATTCATATCTCCGGGGTGTGCGGCGGGCTTAGACTGGCGCGGTCACGTCACCCATCCGGAGTTCCCGCAGCATGAGTCCACACAGTACGGCCGTCGCGCCCACGCCCGGCATCCTGTTGATACGCGTCGGCCTGGCCGGCTGTGCGTTGCGCTGGGACGCCAACGCGGCCTGCTGGCGTTGGCCGGACCCGCAAGGCGGCCAGCTGTACGCTTGGACTGGGGGCGAGGAGGTCCCGGCCGGCGTGCGCCTGCTGGAAAGCGCCGGTGTAATCGCCTGCTGCCGTTCCGGACGCATGTTGCTAGGCCTGGGCAAGCGCCTCGGCATGGTGGAGCTGCCCGAGCCCGGGCAGCCTGCCCGCCCGCTCCAGGCGCAGGTCCTGGCGACCATCGACGCCGCCGAAGCGCGCACCGTCATCAGCGATGGCTGTACCGACCGCGATGGCTATTTTGTCTTCGGCACCGCCAACACCGGCGCCGACCGGCGGCCCATCGGCAGCTTCTATCAGTATTCGACGCGCCATGGACTGCGGCGCCTGGCCTTGCCGGCGGTGGTCGCGGCGTGCAGCATCGCGTTCAGCGTGGACGGCACGCGCATGTATTTTGCGGATGCGGCCAGTGGCGCCATCATGCAATGCAGCTACGACGCGGAACGCGCCAAGACCGGTGACGTTCGCGAGTACGCGCAGGCTGCGGAGCGGGGCGCTGCCACGGTCGATAGCGACGACATGCTGTGGAGCGTGCAGGGCGGCTCGCTGGTGCAGTACGATGCAGGCGGCCAGGTGCGCCGGCAGGTCGTGCTGGCGCGCGAGGCGATGGCCGGCGTGGCTTTCGGCGGCGCCGATTTGACGCAGTTGCTGCTGCTGGGCGCGCGCGGCGGCCTGTATCGCCTGCCGCCCGGCCAGGCCGGGGAGCAGGCCTCCGGCGTGGCCGATACGCCGTTCGGCGACACGCCCGGGGCAGGCGTAGCCGTTTCCCAACGTATGAGATACGATGATTGACGCTGCAACAGCACGCCCTTATGATGGGCGATCCAGAAAATCGCCCCTATGACCGATTCAAGCTCCGACCGTTTCGTCCGCTCCCACCTGAAAACCCGCCATCTGGTCCTGCTGGTCGAACTGGGCCGCCATGGCTCCATCGCCCATGCGGCGCAAGCTGCCAATCTGACCCAGCCCGGTGCGTCCAAATTATTGGGCGAGCTGGAACACGCGCTTGGCGTGCAGCTGTTCGAGCGCCTGTCGCGCGGCGTCGCCCCGACCTGGTATGGCAAGGTGCTGATACGCCGCGCAGGGGCGGCACTGGCGGAGATGGACGCGGCGCACCAGGAAGTGATGGAACTGCTGTCCGGCCTGCGCGGGCGCGTTGGCATCGGCACGGTGCTGGCGCCGGCCACCGGCCTGGTGCCCAAGGCGATCAACTTGTTGAAGTCGCGGCACTCGCGGGTGCATGTATCGGTCAGCATGTCGACCAGCAAAGCGCTGGTGGAACGGCTGCGCGGCGGCGAACTGGATCTGGTCGTGGGACGCATCCTCGATACCGCCGCCGCCGATGAACTCAATTTCGAACCGCTGACCGACGAGCCGCATCTGCTGATCGCGCGCGCCGGCCATCCGCTGGCGGGCCGCACCGATCTGCAGCTCGAAGAGTTGATGGAGCAGTGCTGGATACTGCCGCCCGCCGGCAGCATCCTGCGCGACCGCCTGACCGCCCTGTTCCTCTCGCATGGCCTGGAGCAGCCGGCGGAAACCGTCGAGACCCTCGATTTGCCTGTAGTGGCAAGCCTGCTGACGAGCAGCGACATGATCGTGGCATTGCCGTCGGATGCCGTGCAGCCGTATCTGGAGGCCGGCCTGATGACGGTGCTGCCGTTCGATCTCGGCGTCAGCATGGATTCCTTCGGCATTGTGACGCGCAAGCGACACCAGCTCTCGCCCGGCGCCGACGCGATGCTGCTCGCGCTGCGCGATGCCGCAGCCGGCATCTACCCTCATTACCGCAGGCCCGCATAAGCATTCCAGTTGGCGAGATATACGATCTTCGTATCCCCCGCATGCAATAAGCTATTGGAAGTGCATCCTTCGTTTCGTTAGCATCCAGCTATTCGTCCAAGCCGCAAATCAGAGACGAAACCAAAACAACACTGGAGATGCAAATGAAGCACAAGAAAATGAGCTGGCTCATCGCCACGCTTTTCACCTCCCCATTGCTGGTCCAACAAGCGCTTGCCCAGGAAGCGGTAGGCGATATCCAGCAAGTGAACGTCACCGGCATCCGCGCCTCGGTGCGCAATGCGCTGGCGGCCAAGGAAGCTTCGAACAGCATCGTGGAAGTCGTTTCGTCGGAAGACATCGGCAAGCTGCCCGACACCACCATCGCCGAATCGCTGGCGCGGCTGCCGGGCATGTCGTCCGGCCTGGATCGCGGCAACGCCAGCCAGGTCGTGGCGCGCGGCCTCGGACCGCGCTTCATCGGCGCCACGCTCAACGGCCGCGAACTGGCATCGTCCGAGCCTAACCGCGCGGTGCGCTTCGAGCAGTTCCCGTCCGAGTCGCTGAGCGGCGCCACGGTCTACAAAACGCAATCGGCCGAACTGGTCGAAGGCGGCGTAGCCACCACCATCGACCTGCAAACCGTCTCGCCGCTGAAGTACAACGGCCGCCAGGTGTCGCTGAAAGCGGACGCCCTGTACTACGCGATGGCGCGCGATATCCCCGGCGCCACCAAACTTGCGCCGCGCGTTGGCGGCGTCTACATCGACCAGTTCGACAATCGCAAGCTTGGCGTCGCGCTGGCGTTCAGCTACCAGGACCAGCCGTCGATTGAAAAGAACGTCAAGCAGTTCGGTTTCAATGAGGACCACTCCGCCGACTTGAACGGCGACGGCAAGATCGACAAGACGCCATGGGGCTGGGGCGATTCCGCCAAGCGCGGCAAGGACAAACGCTCCAGCGTATTGGGCAAGGTGGAATGGAAGCCCAGCGGCGACGCCATCATCACCGGCGACGCCTACTACGCGCAGGCCAAGATCAAGGAGCCTGGCGTCGCCCACTGGAGCGGCGATACCGGCAACTGGGACGGCTGGCAGAAATCCGCCTACAGCAACCTGGATATCCGCAACGGCTACGTGGTCGGCGGCACCGTCACTGGTGTCGGCCTGACCACCAACGATACCTTGTGGACGCAGGATATGGACACTTTCGCGACTGGCGTGAACGGCAAGTTCAATGTCGGCGACTGGAAGATCGAATCGGACCTGTCCACCTCGCGCGCTGGCCGCGACAGCCAGTGGCGCGACTTGCGCCAGGTCTCCAACAATGGCGCCACCGTCAGCTTCTCCTTCACCGGCGATGAGCGCCAGGTATACTCCTACGGCCAGGATACCGGCAATCCGGCCAACTTCGGCGCCGCCACCTTGTACGTCGATACCGACGGCCATCTGCGCGACAGCCTCAACGCGCTGCACCTGAGCGCAGCGCGCGCAGTAGAGTGGGGCCCGGTCAACAAGCTGAAAATCGGCGCGCGCGCCACCGACCGCGAGAAGGACTATCACCAGACGACATGGAATATTTCGCGTCTTGCGCCGACCGGCAGCCTCTCGAACTCGGACTATGAGACCGTCAACATTGCCGGGATGGGCGCGCCGTTCATCGCGTTGAAGGATTTCGTGGGCACGATGAAGAGAGCATTCGGTGCTTCGGCCTTCGATGCGTCCGGCCGCGTGCCAACGCAGAACGACCTGCTGTCCGGCTGGCGCGTCAAGGAACGCAGCTCCTCGCTGTACGCACAGGGCGACCTTGAGGGCGGCTTGGGCGGCAAGTCCTACCGCGGCAATGTGGGCGTGCGAGTGGTGCACACCACGCAGACGGGCGAGGGCATGCAGTCGCTGAACAACGCGGCGCCGACGGCGGTTTCCGACGGCGCCACCTACACCGAGATCCTGCCCAGCCTGAACCTGATTTTCAATATGGATGAGAAGCAGGAGCATCAGGTCCGCTTCAGCGTGGCGCGGGCGATGTCGCGCGCGCCGCTCGACGAGATGCGTGGTTCCCGTAATATCTTCGTCGATCCGAATCCGGCCATGCCGCTGACCGGCAGCGCGGGCAATCCGCAATTGAAACCGATGATGGCCAATCAAGTGGACCTGGCTTACCAGTGGTACTTCGGCAAAGGTTCGCTGCTGTCGGCAGGCGCGTTCTATAAAAAGATCACGCGCTATATCGGCATTGTCAGCGACAACACCATCATCGATGGCCGTCCTGCGGTGATCACCCGTTCGGTCAACGGCGAAGGCGGTAATGTGCGCGGCCTGGAGTTCATCTACCAACAGGCATTCGATAACGGCTTCGGCGTTTCGAGCAACTACTCGTACACCAATAGCGACATCAAGGAAAGCTTCCCTACTGCGAATCCATTCCCGATCGAGGGCCTGATGAAGCACAACGGCGGCGTGACGCTGTGGTACGAGAAGAACGGCTTCGAGGCGCGGACATCGGCCAACTATCACAGCAAGTTTGTGCGCAACCCTACCTGGGGCGCGGGCCAGCTGATCGAAAACGGCGCCGAGACTTATCTGACCCTGAACGTGGCGCAGCAACTGACCAAGCAACTGCAGGTGCGCTTTGGTATCGACAACCTGACGAACCAGAAGGTGGTCTACACCAGCGCCAATATTCCGCAGCAGCAGGAAGTGACCGAGTTTGGACGTCGCTTCAATCTGGGCCTCTCGTACAAGTTCTGACATCGGGCCTCCGATTGTGGTTTGGCGGAACGGTGCGTGATGGCGCCGTTCCGTTTTTTTTTCCGGGAGCGTGACTTGAAAATGATGACGATGAACTGGCGACGTTTATGCGGCGCCCTGGTTTTATTGGTGGCCGGCGTGTCCGCCCACGCGGCGACGCCGGGCCGCGAGAAGCTGTCGCTGGATCGGGGCTGGCTGTTCCACCTGGGCGATATCGTCCAGCCGCCGATCAAGGGGCACGGCGAATCCTACGGCAACGCCAAGGCGGGCAACGCCGCCGGCGCGGCCGGCACGGAGTTCGACGATTCCGACTGGCGCCACCTGGACCTGCCGCATGATTGGGCGGTCGAAGGTCCGTTCGATCCCAGCGCGAATGTGTCGCAGGGCTACCGTCCACGCGGCATCGGCTGGTATCGGCGCTATCTGCGGGTGGATGCCGCCGATCGCGGCCGTCATTTCGAACTGCAGTTCGACGCCATCGCCACCCACGCCACCGTTTGGGTGAACGGCAATGTGGTCAACCGCAACTGGTCCGGCTACAACGCCAGCTATATCGACATCACGCCTTACCTGCGCTACGGCGATGCGATGAACACCATCGCCATCCGTGCCGATGCCGAGGCTATGGAAGGCTGGTGGTACGAGGGCGCCGGCATGTATCGCCACGCGTGGTTGGTCAAGCGCGATCCGGTGCATGTGGCGACGGACGGCGTGCATGCCACGCCTGTGCCGCCTTCTGGCAAGGGTGGCCAGTGGACGATACCTGTCGAAGTCACTCTGAACAACAGCGGCAAGCAGGCCGGCGGCGTGACGGTGGAAGTAACGCTGTTTGACCCGGCCGGCAAGCAGGTGCTGCGCCGTAGCGCCACCGCGCGCGTGGCGGCGCTGGGCGCGAGCACGGTGCAGCTTCCGCTGGCCGTCGACGCCCCGGCATTGTGGTCGCTGGAGAAAACCAATCTGTATCGCGTCACGACGCGCGTTCTGCAGGACGGCAAGGCGCTGGACGAGGTGTCGCTGCATACCGGCTTCCGCACCATACGCTTCGACGCGGCACAGGGCTTCTTCCTCAACGGCGTGCATGTGAAGCTGCAGGGTGTATGCATCCACCAGGATCACGCGGGCGTCGGCGTGGCCGTGCCGGATTCTGTGTGGGAGTATCGACTGCGGCGCTTGAAGGAGCTGGGCGTGAACGCCATCCGCTTCTCGCACAATGCGCCGGCGGCCGAGGTGCTGGATCTGGTGGACCGCATGGGCTTTGTCGTCATGGACGAGAACCGCAACTTCAATCCCTCGCCGGATTATCTGAAGCAGCTGGAGTGGATGGTCAAGCGCGACCGCCATCATCCGGGCGTGATCCTGTGGTCGGTGTTCAATGAGGAGCCGGAGCAGGCCACGGAAGTTGGCTACGAAATGGTACGTCGCATGTCGGCCGCCGTGAAGGCGCTGGACGATACGCGGCCGGTGACGGCGGCGATGAACGGCGGCTTCCTGACGGAGCTGAACGTGTCGCATGCGGTGGACGTGGTGGGTTCCAACTATCAGGTGCCGGACTACGACCGCTATCACAAGGCCAATCCGGACAAGCCGTTCACCAGTTCGGAGGACACCTCGGCCTACATGACGCGCGGCGAGTTCAAGACCGTGCGCGAGAAGAACCTGATCGCCAGCTACGACGACGATGCGGCGGAGTGGGGCAATACCCATCGCGACGCATGGCAGGCGATCGCCACGCGGCCTTATGTGGCGGGCGGTTTCGTCTGGACCGGCTTCGATTATCGCGGCGAGCCTACGCCCAATGAATGGCCTTCGGTCAGTTCGGTGTTCGGCATCATGGACCTGAACGGCTTCCCGAAGAACGCTTACTACATCCACCAGGTGCAGTGGATCAAGGACCGTCCGCTGATCCACATCGCGCCGCACTGGAACTGGAGCGGCAGCGAGGGCAAGGAGATCCGCGTCATGGTGATGGCCAACGTGGAGCGCGTGCAGCTGCTGCTGAACGGCCGCCTGCTGGGCGAGCAGAAGGTGGATCAGTACCGCATGAACAACTTCAACGTCGCCTACGCGCCCGGCAAGCTGGAGGCGATAGGCTACAACGGCGGCAAGGAGGTCGCTCGCACGGCGGTGGAAACCACCGGCGCCGCTGTCGCGCTGGAGCTGGTGCCCGACCGCGCGCAGTTGGCCGGTGACGGCCGCGATGCCATGCCGATCACGGTGCGCGCGCTGGATGCGCAGGGCCGCGCTGTGCCGCTGGCCGATGCGCAGGTGACGTTTGCGGTAACGGGCGGCGGCCGCTCCATCGGCCACGGCAACGGCGATCCGAATTCGCACGAGGACGAGAAGGGCGCGACGCGCCGTCTGTTCAACGGCCTGGCGCAGCTGATCGTGCAGAGCCGCTACGACAGCGCGGAGGCCATCAGCGTGACCGCCACCGCAGCGGGGCTGGCGCCGGCGCGCATCGATATTCCGGTGCGGGCGGTTCCGGCGCAGCCTTACGTGGAATCGGCGGAGGCGCCGTTGACGCTGGTGCGCAGCTGGCGCATCGCGCCGGACAGCGCCCAGCGGCCCGACCCCAACCAGCAACTGGCCAGCTTCGACATGAACACCTGGGGCTGGGGCTCGCCGCCGATGATCGCGCCGGCCGCCGCGAAATACCATCTGTACCGCGCCAGCTTCACGCCGCGCAAGAACCTGGCCGATGGCAGCGGCGTGATACGTTTCGCCAGCGTGCGCGGCAAGGCGGAGGTCTGGCTGAACGGACAGTTGATCGGCAGGAAGGAAAACTACTCGCCGGCAGCGTTCGAGCTGGCGCTGCCGGCCGGTGCCGGAACGCGCGAGATCAATGTCCTCATCGAAGCGGAGGCGGGGCAGGCCAGCGGCATCGAAGGCCATGTGAGTATTGCGCCACGCTTGCTGGCAAAATAGCAATATTCATCGCGACATTGACGTCGAGGAAATAAATCATGCGCTTGCCCGCCAAATATGCGGGCAAGCGTGCGATTCTGTTGACGGCGTAACGCGCGCTGCCTATAGTGGCGGGATGATTTCAGAATTCGAAGAACTATCCGACAAAATCGACCAGCTGGCCGAGATGACCCAGGCCCTGCGCCGGGAAAATGCCCAACTGCGCCAGGCGAATGCCGCCCTGGTGATCGAGAACATGAGCTATCAGCGCAAGCTGAGTGAAGCGGCCGGCCGGGTGGAAGCCTTGCTGGAGAAAATACCTGCGCTGGACGGCGACGCCGAACAGGAAGAACAGCCTGAAAACGAGGATGCACGATGATACAGCTGGACGTTACCATCATGGGTTCGCCGTATCGACTGGTCGTCAAGGAGGGCGAGGAGCGCGCGCTGCGCGAGGCCGCTGCTTTCCTGGACAAGAAGATGACCGCGATCCGCGATGCGGGCAAGGTCAAAGGCAACGACCGCATCGCCGTGATGGCTGCGCTGGGCATGGCGGCGGAGTTCCTGTCGGTGAAATCGCCGGTGGGGCCGCTGTCGGACATGTCTATACTGGAAGTGCAAACCAAGATCAGCGCCATGCACAAAGTACTCGACAGCGCACTGACGCCGCAAGAAACCCTGTTTTAATTCGCTAAACTCCTTCCTTTGCGGCGGACAAAAGAGTAAACTTCGTTTCACCCTGCGGTGTTCGCGATTGCCATATATTCCTTGAACCATTTATGTGCACCGGTTGCGGAATTTTGTTCGATGGGCGTGAGCGTCGCTAGTCCGATGAACCCGAAATTGAACTAACTGTGACCACCTTGAACCGTTTGGTTCGGGATGCCGGCAAAGACGGCACAGGCGGGGCCTATCATCTAAAGAAGCGGTTGCAAGCATGTGAGTGCGCAGCCGCTTTTTTTCGTCTGGAGAAAATCCATGCAATATTGGTTGATGAAATCCGAGCCCGATGAAGTGAGCATCGACGATGTGATGGCGTCGCCCGATCAGACCACGCCGTGGTTCGGCGTGCGCAACTACCAGGCCCGCAACTTCATGCGCGACGGTATGCAGGACGGCGACGGCGTGTTGTTCTATCACTCCAGCTGTCCGGAACCCGGCATCGCCGGGCTGGCGAAAGTGGTGGGCGGGCCGTATCCCGACGCCACGCAGTTCGACAAGGACAGCAAGTACTACGACCCCAAGGCCACGCAGGAACAGCCGCGCTGGATTTCGGTTGACGTGCGCGGCACGCAGAAAACGCGCTTGCTGCCGCTGGCGGAGATGCGCACCATCCCGGCGCTGGAGGACATGGTGGTGCTGCAAAAAGGCAGCCGCCTGTCGATCACGCCGGTGACGGCGGCGCAGTGGAACGCCATCGTCAAGCTGCTGAAGGCTCGGTAAAAGCACCGGATTAAAACTTCTTCCATTGAGCGACGGGAAAACTGGCGATCGCTGAGGTATACGAGTCGAAGCATTTTTTGGTGCGATGGACCAGGATGATGCGGCCGTGCGTCTTGGTTGATGTCCAATAAGTGCCGCGAAGTTCGCGTGGGTTCGCTGATGTTATTTCGACGTATCCTGCGCCGTGCTGAGCGCCTAGTCCGGGTGAAAACGAATCAGCCAAAGTGTACATGTATGCCATGTGCAAAGTTGCGGCGGACTCGTTGCCGATCAGTTCGGCCGCATTGGACCTTCCTGTCCGATCTTTAGTGAAGCTCGTCACTGTGAGCGCCAATGCTGTTTGTCGTATGCAAAATACGATAGGGAAAAGCTGCGGGGAGGCAGATGGCACTTTGCCCGGTGACCAATCGGATTCCAAATGTCCCGTCCATGTGCCTTCTAAAATGGGAATTCCCAAGGCAAGCGACGAACTGAAGGGCTTATATTTCCACAGCCACTTATTGATGGCTACCCAAGCGAAGAAGGTTAAGGTAACTGCGGTCGGCAGCTTCTGCAAAACCTCGGAAATGCTGGCGAGGTGCCATTCTCCTCGGGAGAAAACGTGGCTCAAAAATAGAATCAATGTCAGCGAAAGAGCGATTAGAACCGCGCTGATGTAGAGTGATTTTTTTTGTTGCTCTAATTTTGTAGTCGTGGTCAGCATGGAATTTTCTCTTTTTTGATGCTCTTTTTTTGAATTGATCCCTTCTTAAATGTCAACGCACCCTCACGGTTACTGAGGGTCGCGATTAATTCAACGCCCGGCAAAAAAGAACCCAGGTATGCTGCCATGAAGCGAGCTCCTACCGGGTGATCGGGAACGCGTTGAGGTTCACTGTGTAAGATCGGAGGCGCGAAGAATTGACTGACATGCGTAATGTTCAGGCTGGCCGCATCGACCAGATGAAAACCGTCATGATAAGGTGAGTGTATTTTGCTCACTTCCTTGAGCAATGCAGTACATTCCAAGTGCCCCTTGCTTGGCAGTCCAGGCGGGCAGCGATCAAGCCCTAATGGGCGAACCGGCAGATCAAGTGGTTGATTGTAGAAGATCAAGCCTAACCCTGCGAAGTCAGGATCGCTCTCATCCTTCAAATGAGAAAACACATAATTTAGCCAGCTGTCGATTCGCTGATTCATAGGCCTGCCGCTAAAAAAGAGTGGGCGTGAAGGGGCTCATAAGAAATTTTACCGTACTTTCTTCGAGCCTGATGAGGTGCTGTAGGCCCACGCCAGCATCGCCAGCGCACCGGCGACCATCGGCAGCGACAGCACCTGGCCCGAAGTGATCGGCATGCCGAGCACGGTGGTCTCCCAATCCGGCGTGCGGAAGTATTCGGTGAAGAAGCGCGCGCAGCCATACAGCAGCGTGTACGTCGCGCCCACTGCCAGGCGTGGACGTTCCTTGCGTGCATACAGCCACAGGATCGCGAACACCAGCAAGCCATCGATCAGCAGCTGATACAACGGCGACGGATGGCGCAAGCCTTGCAGGAACACGGGATTCGGCCACAGCGGATAGTTCGTGTCCGGCCACAGCATCGCCCATGGCAGCGTTTGATCGCTCACCACGCGGCCCGGCAGCTCGGCGTTGATGAAGTTGCCCAGGCGCCCGGCGGCGTAGCCCAGCGGCACCAGCGGCGCGATGAAGTCGTACACGTCCAGCAGATTGCGGCCGCTCTTGCGCGCCCACACCGCCATCGCGATCAGCACGCCGAGGAAGCCGCCGTGGAAGGACATGCCGCCATGCCACACCTTGAGGATCTCGACCGGATTGGCGAAGAAGTAGCCGGGACGGTAGAACAGCACCTCGCCCATGCGCCCGCCGATCACCACGCCCAGCATGCCGTAGAACAGCATGTCGTCCAGGTCTTCCTTCTTCCAGCCCTGCGCGGCGATGTGCGGCTGCTTGATGCGCACGCGGCCCAGCGCGATGAACATGGCGAAGGCGAGCACGTACATCAATCCGTACCAGTGGATCGCCACCGGCCCCAGTTGCAGGGCGATCGGGTCGGGCATCGGGTGTATCAGCATAGGGTGTTCTTCCTTAATAATTCCAAAAAGCCGCGCAGTACCGGTGAGGCATTGTCGCGCCGCCAGGCCAGGCCGGTTTCGACCAGCGGCGTGGCGTCGCGCAGCGCCCGGTATTCTACCCCGGGCCGCATCAGGTTGGACACGGACTGCGGCACCAGCGCCATGCCCATGCCGGCCGATACCAGGCTGACGATGGTCTGCATCTGGATCGCCTGCTGGCCTATCTCCGGCGTGATGTCGGCCTCGCGGAACACCGACAGGATGGCGTCGTACAGCGCCGGGGAGATCGCGCGCGGGAAGACAATCAACGGCAACTTGGGCAGGGAAGCCAATGCCAGCCTGCCTTTCTTCTTTACCAGACCGGCCGGCAGCGCCACCACCAGCGGCTCGCTCAACACCGGCAGATAGTCCAGTTCCAGCCTGGCCTTGTCCGGCAGCGGCGGGATCAGCAGGCCGGCGTCGATGCGGTTGTGCAGCAGGTCGTCCAGTTGCAGGTCCGAGGTGGCTTCCTGCAGCGTGATCTGCACCTGCGGCCAGGCGGCGCGGTAGGCGCGCAGGAAGGGCGGCAGCACGCTGTAGTCGGCCGACGAGACGAAGGCCAGCGTCAGCCGCCCGACTTCGCCGGTGGCGGCGCGCTGCACCAGCTGCGGCAGTTCCTGCGATTGCGCCAGCATGCGGCGCGCTTCCGGCAGCAGGGCGGCGCCGGCCGGCGTCAGCGCCACGCCGCGCCGGTTGCGCTCGAACAGCGCGGCGCCCAGCAGCTCTTCCAACGCCTGTATCGTTTGCGACAAGGGCGGCTGCGTCATGTGCAGGCGCAGCGCCGCCTTGCCGAAGTGGAGCTCCTCGGCAACGGTGACGAAATAGCGCAATTGCCGCAGTTCCAGGTTCATATTGTTTACTATTGAAATTTGTCCCGGTGATATTTTATACGACTCACAGAGTCGAAAATACTATATTTGACACCGGGGCAGGGGGAAGGCAATCTCTCATACTAAGCCAGCGGTCTTAAGCCCGCCTTTATCATTGGAGAAACATCATGCCGCAATACCGTTCCCGCACCACCACCCACGGCCGCAACATGGCCGGCGCCCGCGCCCTGTGGCGCGCGACCGGCATGAAGGACGGCGATTTCGACAAGCCTATCGTCGCCGTGGTGAACTCCTTCACGCAGTTCGTGCCCGGCCACGTGCACCTGAAGGACCTGGGCCAGCTGGTGGCGCGCGAGATCGAGAAGGCCGGCGGCGTCGCCAAGGAATTCAACACCATCGCGGTCGACGATGGCATCGCCATGGGCCACGGCGGCATGCTGTACTCGCTGCCGTCGCGCGACCTGATCGCCGACTCGGTCGAGTACATGGTCAACGCCCATTGCGCCGATGCCATGGTCTGCATCTCCAACTGCGACAAGATCACGCCGGGCATGCTGATGGCCGCGATGCGCCTCAACATTCCGGTGGTGTTCATCTCCGGCGGCCCGATGGAAGCGGGCAAGGTGATCAAGGTGGTCGACGGCAAGCAGAAGATCATCAAGCTCGATCTGGTCGACGCCATGATCAAGGCCGGCGACCAGTCGGTCAGCGATGCCGACGTGGCCGAGATCGAGCGTTCCGCCTGCCCTACCTGCGGTTCGTGCTCAGGCATGTTCACCGCGAACTCGATGAACTGCCTGACCGAGGCGCTGGGTCTGGCGCTGCCGGGCAACGGTACCATCGTCGCCACCCACGCCGACCGCGAGCAGCTGTTCCTGCGCGCCGGCCGTTTGATCGTCGAACTGGCCAAGCGCCACTACGAGCAGGACGACTACTCGGTGCTGCCGCGCTCCATCGCCACCAAGGCCGCTTTTGAAAACGCGATGGCGCTGGATGTGTCGATGGGTGGTTCCACCAACACCGTGCTGCACTTGCTGGCCGCCGCGCATGAGGCGGAAGTGGACTTCGACATGAAGGACATCGACCGCATCTCGCGCAAAGTGCCGTGCCTGTGCAAGGTCGCGCCGATGACCGACAAGTACCACATCGAAGACGTCCACCGCGCCGGCGGCATCGTGGCGATCCTGGGCGAACTGGCGCGCGCCGGTTTGCTGGATACCTCGCTGCCGACCATCCACGCGCCGACGCTGGGCGATGCGATCGAACGCAACGACATCAAGCGCAGCGACGATCCGGCCGTGCACCAGCTGTTCCGCGCCGCGCCTGGCGGCGTGCCTACGCAGGTGGCGTTCTCGCAATCGGAGCGCTACGATGCGCTGGATACGGACCGCAGCACCGGCTGCATCCGCGACAAGGCGCACGCCTATTCGCAGGATGGCGGCCTGGCTGTCTTGTACGGCAACCTGGCGGAGAACGGCTGCATCGTGAAGACTGCGGGCGTGGATGAAAGCATTTTGAAATTCAGCGGCAAGGCGCGCGTGTTCGAGAGCCAGGATGCGGCGGTCGAGGGCATCCTGGGCGATACGGTGCATGAGGGCGATGTGGTCATCATCCGCTACGAAGGTCCGAAGGGTGGGCCGGGCATGCAGGAGATGCTGTATCCGACTTCGTACATCAAGTCCAAGGGCCTGGGCAAGGCTTGCGCGCTGCTGACCGATGGCCGCTTCTCGGGTGGTTCGTCGGGGCTGGTGATCGGCCATGCTTCGCCGGAAGCGGCGGAGGGCGGCGCGATCGGCCTGGTGGAAGAGGGCGATATGATCGATATCGATATCCCGAACCGCACCATCAGCCTGCGCATCAGCGATGCGGACCTGGCGGCGCGTCGCGCGGCGATGGAGGCCAAGGGTTCGGCGGCCTGGAAGCCGGTGAACCGCCAGCGTTATGTGTCGCAGGCGCTGCAAGCCTACGCGGCGCTGACCACGTCGGCCGACCGTGGCGCCGTGCGCGATCTGTCGCAGATCAAGCGCTAATTGCTTGCCGTATTCCCGCTCCACCCGGAGCGGGAGTGATTATTTCTTGTCGAAATTCTGCTTCACGCGCGCCTTGCGGCGCTTTTCGTCTTCGTCGTGGGCCTTGCGCTTGTCCAGGCCCAGCATCGGCTCCAGGAACTCGAACCACACGAAGGCGAACACCATCAGCCCGATAATCCACCACCAGGACAGCAGGGCGAACTTCCACACTTCGAAATAACGTAACCCGCACAGGGCGAGGATTAGCAAAATCATAGGCATGACGTTCTCCTCCAGTTACCTCATCTTACAAAGAAAACGGTTTTACGTGCAGCAATATTCTATTATTGGTCAACGAGCATAAGCGGTATGGCGTTTATTGTTCACTGGGAAAACACGGTAGAATTGTTGGCAGAATTGAGTAGCACTTACCTGGAGAAGACAATGAAACGCAATTTGATGATGGTTGGTATGGTGGTCGCTTCGGCATTCGCATCGCAGTCGGCCATGGCCGACGCGGGTATGGACCTGGCGAAAGCGAAGAACTGCCTGGCTTGCCACGCCGTGAGCACCAAGCTCGTTGGCCCTGCCTACAAGGATGTCGCCGCCAAATACGCCGGCCAGAAAGATGCGGAAGCCAAGCTGGTGACGAAAGTGATCAAGGGCGGCACCGGCGCCTGGGGCGCGATCCCTATGCCTGCCAACCCGCAAGTGAGCGAAGCCGAAGCGAAAACCCTGGTGAAATGGGTGCTGGCGCAGAAATGAGCTTTGCTCTAGCTGAATAAAAAGCCCCGTCAGCACTGAGCGCGATCTTGAGCGCGTTCAGGCTGACGGGGCTTTTTTTTGGGTGCTGCTGAAACTTACTTGATGACCGAAGTAATGGTCTTGGTGCCGTTGTTGTAGTTGTACAGCGTCAGCGAGCCATCCTTGATGTCGCCCTTGGCATCGAACTCGATCAGGCCGGTAACGCCCTGGTACTTGATCTTCTGCAGCACTGGCAGGTACTTGGCCGGCTCGGCCGAGTTAGCCTGCTGCATGGCGGCAGCCATGGTCATGACCGAGTCGTACACGTATGGCGCGTACAGCTGCACGTCCATGTTGTACTTCTTCTTGTAGCGGGCGTGGAAGTCGTCCATGTTCTTTTGCAGCTCAGGCGGCACACCGCCGGCTTCGGCGCAGGTGACGACCGGTACGGCGGCTTCGCCAGCCAGCTTAGGCAGGGATTCGGTGCACAGGCCGTCGCCGCCCATGTACTTGGCCTTGATGCCCAGCGCCTTCATCTGGCGCAGCAGCGGGCCGCCTACCGAGTCCATGCCGCCGAAGAAGATGACGTCGGGATTCTTGGCCTTGATGGTGGTCAGGATGGCGTTGAAGTCGGTGGCCTTGTCGGTGGTGAATTCCTTGCCGACGATTTGCACGCCAGGCATCGCCTTCTTCGCGCCCTTGACGAATTCTTCCGCCACGCCCTGGCCGTAGGAGGTACGGTCGTCGATGACGGCGATCTTCTTCACGCCCATCTTGTTGACGGCGTAGGCGCCCAGCGTGCCGCCCAGCTTGGCGTCATTGGCGACCACGCGGAAGGCCGAGTTGAAGCCTTGTTGCGTATATTTGGTCTGGGTGGTGGCTGGCGAAATTTCCGGGATGCCGGCGTCGAAGTAAATCTTCGAAGCAGGGATGGTGGTGCCCGAGTTCAGGTGGCCGATCACGCCGTTGACTTTGGCGTCGACCAGTTTCTGTGCAACGGCCGTACCCTGTTTCGGATCGCCGCCGTCGTCTTCCAGCACGAGCACGAATTTGACCGGCTTGCCGCCGATCTTGATGCCTTTGGCGTTCAATTCTTCGACGGCCATTTTGGCGCCGTTTTCATTGTCCTTGCCAAGGTGCGCGGATGGACCGGAAACCGGCGCCACGTGGCCGATCTTGATCACTTCTTGCGCGCCGGCGCTGCCAGCGAAAGCCAGGGCGATGGCGAGTGGAATGAATTTGGTCTTGAACAGCATATGCATTCTCCAATGGTTGAATAAGCGACGGTGTCTCGTGAGCGCCGCAGAATTTTTTCTGCAAGGCCAAAAGGTACAACAAATTATTCTTAACGCAAAGGGAGATTCGCAGGGTTTCGCACTTTTAAGTGGCATTTCCCTGTTTTGATGCGCGCTGCGCTGGGAGGGGGCGGTCCGCGCACCAGAAGTGGGAACGGACCGGGTGGGAAATTCTTACTTTTTGGCTTGCAGATGCGTCAGTTCTTGCGAGACGGCGCGGGCGACGATTTTCTCGATGGTGTCGTGTAGGCCGATACGGATTTCGTTGGTCAGGCCATGCAGGGCATGGGTCAGCACTTCGGCCATGCAGTCCTTGATGCGCTGCTCCAGCACGAAGTCCACGCGCGACTGCAGCTGGTGCATGATGCGCTCGGACAGGCGATGCTCCATCATCGCCCATTCCGCATCGCCCCAGTTGTCGATGGCGTCGGCTTCCAGATCCGCCGCCATTTCGGCGCGCTTGGACAGGATGGAACGGGCGCCGTTGGCCGCTTCGCCGGGCAGCAGTTCATCGCCCAGGGGCTCGGCCTTCAGGACTTCCGTCAGGACAGGGATACTGGCGTCAAACGATTGGGCTTGGCTCATGATTTTCCTGTGACAAAGTGAGTAAGTGGATAGTCTTGCTGCTTGTATGCGACGTAGCGCTTGCGGCCTGCGGCCGCATCATCCTCGTCGGAGGAAATGACTTCGATCATGCGCTCGAATTGCGCGACCCCGGAAGGCGCGCGGCGCGACAAATTAATCAATAATTCTTTGTGTGGTAATTCCGCCTCATCGTTGTCGGTAAGAATGATTGGCGTGTGCGGGGCGAGCGCATCGCCGGCCAGCACGTGGGGCAGGAAGTCGACAGGGGAAAATGTCCACATCGCCGCGTTAAGTTCCGCCAGTTGCGCCTCATCGTCTGCCATCAGTACTACGCGCGTGTTGGCCGCGCTGGCCTTGCGCACGAGGCGGCAGGCATAGGCGATCTTGTCCGGCACGTTGGTGTGGAAATCGATGCGTGTCATAGCTGTTTGATCTGTTCTATAGAGGAGGAATGCCCGCAGCAAGCCGCTGCGAGATTCCAGTTTATTCGAAAATTATTTTTGCCGCTGGCACCGATGTTGCTACCGCGTGCGAATTTTAGAATTGGAAACCGGGCGGTGCATTGATCGGCGGCAGGGGCTTGGGCAGCTCCTCCACCGGGCGCGGCGCCTCGGGCACTGGTGGCGGCGGTGGCGCGGCGGAAACCGGCGCAGGGTACTGGTAATTCGGCGGCAGGCGCTTCTCCAGCGGATAGCCTGCGTCGCTCAGCAACACGTCCCAGCTGTTCTGCTCGAAGCCGGTCAGTTTGCTGCGACCCACCAGCAACAATGGCAGCTGACCGTTGCCTCCGGCCTTCTTCAGCGCCAACTGATCGTCCACCGAGGTAATGGTTTTTTCATGGAAGGGAATGCCGCGCGCCATCAGCATGGCGCGGCCGTTGCTGCAACCGTCGCATTGTGCCGTGGTGTACAGCGTGACGGGACGGTTGCGTACGGCGTCGGCCAGTTCCTGCGGCAGCTCCACCGAAGCTCCGCCGGTGGAAAACGATTTCACTTCGACTTTTGTTTTGGCCGGCGTGGATGGCGGTGGCGGCTGGTCGCTGTAGTGGGTGACGCCCTTGGCGTCGACCCACTTGTACACCTGGGCGCTGGCCGTGCCGAAGCACAGCAGCGCGACGGTGAACATGGCCAGCCGCTTCATGATCAGGCCGCCATGCCGCTGTGACGCAGCAGCGCGTCGATGCTGGGCTCGCGGCCACGGAAGGCCGTGAACGATTCCAGCGCAGGACGCGAGCCGCCTACCGACAGGATCTCCTGCAGGTAGCGCTTGCCGGTTTCGGTGGTGGCGTCCGGGCCCAGTGCCTTGGCTTCCTCGAACGCGGCGTAGGCGTCGGCGGACAGCACCTCGGCCCACTTGTAGCTGTAGTAGCCGGCCGCGTAGCCGCCGGCGAAGATGTGGCCGAAGGAGTTCTGGAAACGGTTGAACGCAGGCGGCACGATCAGAGCGAACTTGGCGCGCACTTCGTCGATCACTTGCTGCACGGTCTTGCCGGTGCTGGCGTCGTAGTCGTAGTGCAGGTGCATGTCGAGCAGCGAGAACTCCACCTGGCGCAAGGTCTGCAGGCCGGACTGGAAATTCTTCGCGGCCAGCATCTTGTCGTACAGCGCGCGCGGCAGCGGTTCGCCGGTCGTCACGTGCGAGGTCATGTGTTCGAGCACTTCCCATTCCCAGCAGAAGTTCTCCATGAACTGCGATGGCAGTTCCACCGCATCCCATTCAACGCCGGAGATGCCGGACACGCCCAGCTCGTCCACCTGCGTCAGCATGTGGTGCAGGCCGTGGCCGAATTCATGGAACAACGTGATCACTTCATCGTGCGTGAACAGCGATGGCTGCACCACGCCGTCGGCCACGGCAGGCTCGGTGAAGTTGCAGGTCAGGTAGGCGACCGGGGTTTGTACTTTCTCTTCCTCGGCGCGGCGGCCGCGGGCGTCGTCCATCCAGGCGCCGCCGCTCTTGCCGGCGCGCGCGTACAGGTCCAGGTAGAACTGGCCGATCAGCTTGCCGTTGCGCTCGATGCGGAAGAAGCGCACGTCCTTGTGCCATACCGGCGCGTCGTCCGGCTTGATCTCGACGGTGAACAGGTTCTGGATCAGGCGGAACAGGCCGTCGACCACTTTGTGTTCAGGGAAGTACTGCTTCACTTCCTGCGCGGAGAAGGCGTAGCGGCGCTCCTGCAGTTTTTCGGAAGCGTAGGGAATGTCCCAGGCTTTCAGTTCAGCTATGCCCAGTTCTTCCTGTGCGAATTTTTTCAGTTCGGCCAGGTCCTGCTCGGCGAACGGACGGGCACGCTTGGCCAGGTCTTCGAGGAAGGCGATCACCTGGTCCGGCGATTGCGCCATCTTCGGCACCAGCGAGACTTCGGCGAAGTTTTTATAGCCCAGCAGTTTGGCTTCCTCGTCGCGCAGCTTCAGTAGCGTGACGATGTTTTGTGTGTTGTCCCAGTCTTCCTTCTTGCTGAACACTTCGCCCTGCTCGGAAGCCTTGGTGGCGTTGGCGCGGTAGATGGTCTCGCGCAGTTCGCGCTTGTCGGCGAATTGCAGGATGGGGAAGTAGGACGGGAAGTGCAGCGAGAATTCGTAGCCTTCCTTGTTTTCCTTTTCGGCGGCGGCGCGCGCGGCGGCTTTCACGTCGGCAGGCAGGCCGGCCAGGTCGGCTTCGTCGGCCACCAGCAGCTTGTAATCGTTGGTGGCGTCGAGCACGTTTTCGGAGAAGCGGGTCGAGACCGAAGCATGTTCTTCCTGGATGTCGGCAAAGCGTTCTTTTTTATCGGCAGGCAGTTCGGCGCCGCCCATGCGGAAATCGCGCACGGCGTTGTCGATGATGCGCTTGCGGGCCGGCGACAGGCTATCGAAGCCGGCCGATGCGCGCAGCGCCTTGTACTTGCCGAACAGCGCCTCGTTCTGGGCCAGCGCGGTCCAGAACTCGGTCACTTTCGGTTGGTTGTCGTTGTAGGTGGCGCGCAGCTCTGGCGTATCGACCACATTGTTCAGATGGCTGACGATGCCCCATGCGCGGCCCAGCAGCTCGGTGGCGTTTTCCAGCGGAGTGACGAAGTTATCCCACGTCACTTGCTCGGACGGCGCTTCCAGTTGCTCGACCACGGCGCGGCTCTTGGCCAGCAGCTCGTCGATGGCCGGGGTGACGTGCTCGGGCTTGATCGCATCGAAACGCGGCAGGCCGCTAAAGTCCAGCAGGGGATTTTGGTCAGTCATCTTGAGTCCAATAAGTTCGATACGGTTGTATTAAGTGCGCTCGGCCGCTTCGACGGTGTTCATCAGCAGCATGGTGATGGTCATCGGGCCCACGCCGCCTGGTACTGGCGTGATGTGCGATGCCACTTCCTTGATGCCGGCGAAATCGACGTCGCCGCACAGCTTGCCCGCGTCGTCACGGTTGATGCCGACGTCGATGACGATCGCGCCCGGCTTCACCATATCAGCGGTCAGCGTATTGCGGCGGCCGGTTGCGGCCACCACAACGTCGGCCTGGCGGGTGTACAGGCCCAGGTCCGGCGTCGCACTATGGCAGATGGTGACGGTGGCGTTGGCTTGCAAGAGCAGCAGCGCCATCGGCTTGCCGACGGTGTTGCTGCGGCCGATGACGACCGCGTGCTTGCCGCGCAGGTTGACGCCGGTGCTTTCGATCAGCTTCATGCAGCCGTACGGCGTGCAAGGACGGAAACCGTCCAGGCCGGCCATCAGCTCACCGGCGCTCAGCACCGAGTAGCCGTCCACGTCTTTCTTGGTGGAGATCGCTTCGATGACCTTGTGCGGGTCGATGTGCTTAGGCAGCGGCATTTGCACCAGGATGCCGTGGATGGCCGGATCGGCGTTCAGCGCGGCGATGCGCTCCAGCAGCGCGGCTTCGCTCAGGTCGGCAGGGTACTGATCCTTCAACGAATAGAAACCGGCGTCCTCGCAAGCCTTGACCTTGTTGCGCACGTACACATGGCTGGCCGGGTCGTCGCCGACGATGATGACGGCCAGGCCGGGCTGTTTGCCTTGGGCGGTGAGGGCGGCAGCACGTGCAGCAATTTCCGCGCGCAGTTTTTGGGAGAGGGCGATTCCGTCGATCAGTTGAGCAGGCATGATTTAACCAGGTTGGAGAGGAAAGCAGGATTATAAAGCCGCAGCGCGCACTCCGCCTCGTTTCCCGTGGTTTAGTGATGCTGCGGCGCACAAGATTTCCATGGGGTGATTTCATAATACGAAATGACGTATCGTAATTTGAAAAAGCGGAAAACTGCTGTTAGAATCGCACACGGCATCGAAGTATTGGTAAATAATCAGCGTTAGT
The DNA here is from genome assembly GCF_001758795.1 of Duganella sp. HH101. Classification (NCBI taxonomy): domain Bacteria; kingdom Pseudomonadati; phylum Pseudomonadota; class Betaproteobacteria; order Burkholderiales; family Oxalobacteraceae; genus Duganella; species Duganella sp. HH101. The sequence continues at coordinate 200,700 of NZ_LRON01000005.1, forward strand.
TCAGCACTCAAACTCAGGAGACTTAATACATGTCAGCTCAACTTGACCAGGTAACGGCAAACCCCGACCCTGATTCGCAAGAAACCAAAGAATGGTTGGACGCACTGGCCGCAGTGCTGGAACAAGAGGGCCCTGAACGCGCTCACTACCTGATGGAACGCCTGATCGACCTGGCCCGCCAAAGCGGCTCGGACATCCCGTTCTCCGCCAATACCGCCTACGTCAACACCATCCCCGCCCACCTCGAAACCCATTGCCCCGGCAACCTGGAATACGAAGAGAAGCTGCGCTCGTGGATGCGCTGGAACGCCATGGCGATGGTCGTCAAGGCCAACCGCGTCGACGGCGACCTCGGTGGCCACCTGTCTTCGTTCGCCTCGCTGGCCAACATGCTGGGCATCGGCTTCAACCACTTCTGGAAAGCGCCTAGCGAAAGCCACGGCGGCGACCTGCTGTACATCCAGGGCCACTCCTCGCCAGGCGTGTACGCCCGCGCTTTCCTCGAAGGCCGCCTGACCGAAGAGCAGCTGACCCATTACCGTCGCGAAGTCGACGGCAAGGGCCTGTCCTCGTACCCGCACCCGAAACTGATGCCGAACTTCTGGCAGTTCCCGACCGTGTCGATGGGCCTGGGCCCGTTGATGGCGATCTACCAGGCGCGCTTCCTGAAGTACCTGCACGCGCGCTCGATCGCCGACACCACCGACCGTAAAGTCTGGGCATTCTGCGGCGACGGCGAGATGGACGAACCGGAATCGCTGGGCGCGATCGGCATGGCCGCGCGCGAAAACCTGGACAACCTGGTCATCGTCGTCAACTGCAACCTGCAGCGCCTGGACGGTCCGGTGCGCGGCAACGGCAAGATCATTCAAGAGCTGGAAGCGGACTTCCGCGGCGCCGGCTGGAACGTCGTCAAAGTCATCTGGGGCCCGGGTTGGGACGCGCTGCTGAAGCAGGACAAAGACGGCATCCTGCGCAAAGTGATGATGGAAACCATCGACGGCGAATACCAGAACTACAAGGCCAAAGACGGCGCCTACGTGCGCAAACACTTCTTCGGCAAGCACCCCAAGCTGCTGGAGATGGTCGCCAACATGACCGACGACGACATCTGGCGCCTGACCCGCGGCGGCCACGATCCGCACAAGATCTACGCCGCCTTCAAGGTCGCACAGGAACACAAAGGCCAACCGACCGTCCTGCTGGTGAAAACCATCAAGGGTTTCGGCATGGGCAAGCACGGCGAAGCACGCAACACCGCGCACAACACCAAGAAGCTGACCGACGAAGCCGTGCGCGAAATGCGCGACCGCTACTCGATCCCTATCCCGGACGACCAGCTGGCCGACATCCCGTTCTACAAGCCTGCCGACGACGCGCCGGAAATCAAGTACCTGCACGAGCGCCGCGCCGCGCTGGGCGGCTACCTGCCGGCCCGCCGCATGCAAGCCGACGAGAAGCTGGTGGTGCCGCCACTGAGCGCCTTCCAGAACGTGCTGGATGCGACCGCCGAAGGCCGCGAAGTATCGAGCACCCAGACCTTCGTGCGTATCCTGACCACGCTGCTGAAAGATCCTAGCCTGGGCCAGCGTATCGTGCCGGTGCTGGTCGATGAGTCGCGCACCTTCGGTATGGAAGGCCTGTTCCGCCAAGTTGGTATCTTCAACCAGCAAGGCCAGTTGTATGAGCCGGTCGATAAAGACCAGGTCATGTACTACCGCGAAGACAAGGCCGGCCAGATCCTGCAAGAGGGTATCAACGAAGCCGGTGGCATGAGCTCGTGGATCGCTGCGGCGACTTCGTACTCGACCAACAACCGCGTGATGATCCCGTTCTACACGTACTACTCGATGTTCGGCATGCAGCGTATCGGCGACCTGGTATGGGCCGCCGCCGACATGCGCGCCCGTGGCTTCCTGATGGGCGGCACCGCCGGCCGTACGACGCTGAACGGCGAAGGCCTGCAGCACGAAGACGGCCATAGCCATCTGTTCGCAGCGGCTGTGCCGAACTGCATGCCTTACGATCCGACCTTCGGCCACGAAATCGCCGTGATCGTTCAGGATGGCCTGCGCCGCATGGTGGAAAATCAGGAAGATGTGTTCTATTACATCACCATCATGAACGAGAACTACCCGCACCCAGGCATCAAGCCGGGCCAGGAAGAGGGCATCCTGAAGGGTATGTACCTGCTGCAGAAGGGCGACGAGAAAGCCAAGCAGCGCGTGCAGCTGATCGGCTCCGGCACCATCCTGCGCGAATCGATCTTCGCCGCCGAACTGCTGAAGAACGACTGGAACATCGCCGCCGACGTGTGGTCCGCGCCGTCGCTGACGCTGGTGGCCCGCGACGGCCAGGACGCAGAGCGCTGGAACCTGGTCAACCCGACCAAGGAACAACGCGTACCTTACGTGGCGCAGCTGCTGAAGGATACGACCGGCCCTATCGTTGCGACGACCGATTACATGCGTGCGTTTGCTGAGCAGATCCGCGCCTTCATCCCGAAAGACCGCACCTACCGCGTGCTGGGCACCGATGGTTTCGGCCGTTCGGACACCCGCGCCGCACTGCGCGAGTTCTTCGAAGTGAACCGTTACTACATCACGGTCGCTGCGCTGAAATCGCTGGCGGAAGAAGGCAAGATCGACGCGAAGGTGGTGGAACAGGCAGTCGTCAAGTACGGCCTGAACGCCAACAAGCCAAATCCGGTGACTCAATAATTAGAACGGAGCAGACGCTATGAGCATTGTGGAAGTTAAAGTCCCGGATATCGGTGATTTCAAGGAAGTTGAAATCATCGAGTTGATGATCAAAGTCGGCGACACCATCAAGGTGGACCAGTCGCTGATTACCGTTGAATCGGACAAGGCCAGCATGGAGATTCCTTCGTCCGCCGCTGGCGTGGTCAAGGAAATCAAGGTCAAGGTCGGCGACAAGGTGGCGATGGGCTCGCTGCTGCTGTTGCTGGAAGCTGATGGCGCTGGCGCCGCACCTGCCGCTGCCGCACCTGCACCAGCCGCTGCGGCTCCAGCACCGGCGCCTGCCGCTGCTGCCGCGCCAGCACCTGCACCGGCTGCCGCCGTTTCGGCCGGCCCGGTAGAAGTCAAAGTGCCGGACATCGGCGACTTCAAGGAAGTTGAAGTCATCGAAGTGATGGTCAAGGTTGGCGACACGATCAAGGTCGATCAATCGCTGCTGACCGTTGAATCGGACAAAGCCAGCATGGAAATCCCTTCGTCGCACGCAGGTGTGGTGAAGGAAGTGAAGATCAAGGTTGGCGACAAGGTTGCGATGGGTTCCGTCGTGCTGGTGGTTGAAGCCACCGGCGGCGCTGCGGCTCCTGCTCCAGCCGCTGCCGCTGCGGCACCTGCCGCCGCAGCCGCTCCAGCCGCTGCTGCGCCTTCGCCGGCGCCTGCCGCCGCAGCTGCCGCACCGGCCGCGTCGCAAGGCTCGGTCCAAACCGGCAAGCTGGCGCACGCATCGCCGTCGATCCGCAAGTTCGCCCGCGAACTGGGCGTGGATCTGCTGAAGGTGCCTGGCTCCGGTCCTAAAGGCCGCATCACCCAGCTGGACGTGCAGAACTACGTCAAGGGCGTGATGGCTGGTACCACCGCTGCACCTGCCGGCGCATCGTCGCCAGCAGGCGGCAACGGCGGCATGAGCGTGCTGCCATGGCCGGTGATCGACTTCAGCAAATTCGGTCCTACCGAACTGCTGCCGCTGTCGCGCATCAAGAAAATCTCCGGTCCCAACCTGCACCGCAACTGGGTCATGATCCCGCACGTCACGCAGTTCGACGATGCCGACATCACCGACCTGGAAGCGTTCCGCGTCGAGACCAACAACGCCAATGCCAAGAACAAGGACGCGGCCAAGCTGACCATGCTGGCCTTCGTCATCAAGGCATCGGTCGCCGCGCTGAAGAAATTCCCGGCGTTTAACGCGTCGCTGGATGAGAAGGGTGAAAACCTGATCCTCAAGCAGTACTACAACATAGGCTTCGCAGCCGACACGCCTAACGGCCTGGTTGTACCAGTGATCAAAAACGCCGACCAGAAATCGGTATCGCAGATCGCCCGCGAAATGACCGAGCTGTCGCTGCAAGCGCGCGAAGGCAAGCTGAAACCGACCGATATGCAAGGCGCCAGCTTCACCATCTCGTCGCTGGGTGGCATCGGCGGCACGCACTTCACGCCTATCGTCAACGCGCCGGAAGTGGCGATCCTTGGCCTGTCCAAGGCATCGATCAAGCCGGTGTGGGACGGCAAGGCCTTCCAGCCTCGCCTGATGATGGGTACCTCGCTGTCCTACGACCACCGCGTGGTCGACGGCGCGATGGGTGCTCGCTTCTCCGTGTACCTGAGCGAAGTGCTCGGCGACATGCGCAAAATTCTGCTGTAAGGAGCGACTATGAGCACAGAAGTGAAAGTGCCGAACATCGGCGACTTCGCAGAAGTTGAAGTGATCGAGGTGATGGTCAAGGTTGGCGATACGATCAAGGCCGACCAGTCGCTGATCACCGTTGAATCGGACAAGGCCAGCATGGAAGTTCCTTCGTCGCACGCAGGTGTGGTGAAGGAGGTCAAGGTCAAGGTTGGCGACAAGGTCAAGGAAGGCTCGTTGATGCTGGTGGTTGAAGCCTCCGCCGGTGAGGTTGCTGCGGCTCCTGCCGCCGCGCCGGCGCCTGCTGCTGCAGCTGCAGCACCTGCGCCAGCCGCAGCGCCTGCACCTGCCGCTCCGATCGCCGCGCCAGCAGGCGGCAGCTACGCCGGCCAGGTCGACATCGACTGCGACATGATGGTGCTCGGTGGCGGTCCTGGCGGTTACTCCGCCGCGTTCCGCGCCGCGGACCTGGGCTTGAACACCGTGATCGTCGAGCGTTACGAAACGCTGGGCGGTGTGTGCCTGAACGTTGGTTGCATCCCGTCGAAAGCGCTGCTGCACGTGGCATCCGTGATCGACGAAACCTCGCACATGTCCAACACCGGCGTCACCTTCGCCAAGCCGACCATCGACATCGACCAGGTACGCAAGTACAAGGAAGGCGTCATCAAGAACATGACCGGCGGCCTGGCCGGCATGGCCAAGGCACGCAAGACGCAGGTTGTCACCGGTGTCGGCCAGTTCCTGAGCGCGAACCACATCGAAGTCACGGCCGCCGACGGCACCAAGAAAGTGGTGCAGTTCAAGCAGGCCATCATCGCAGCCGGTTCGGCCGTGGTGAAGCTGCCGTTCGTGCCTGAAGATCCGCGCATCGTCGATTCGACCGGCGCGCTGGAACTGCGCCAGATCCCGAAACGCATGCTGGTCATCGGCGGCGGCATCATCGGCCTGGAAATGGCCACCGTGTACTCGACCTTCGGCGCGCGCATCGACGTGGTCGAAATGATGGACGGCCTGATGCAAGGCGCTGATCGCGACGCGGTCAAGGTCTGGCAGAAGTTCAACGAGAAGCGCTTCGACAACATCATGACCAAGACCAAAACGGTAGGCGTTGAAGCGCTGCCGGAAGGGATCAAAGTCACCTTCGAAGCGGCGGAAGCCGGCGCTGCCGCGCCAGCACCGCAGATCTACGACCTGGTACTGGTCGCAGTGGGCCGCAGCCCGAACGGCAAGAAGATCGCCGCCGACAAGGCAGGCGTGATCGTGTCCGATCGCGGCTTCATCCCTGTCGACAGCCAGATGCGCACCAACGTGCCGAACATCTTCGCCATCGGCGACCTGGTGGGCCAGCCTATGCTGGCGCACAAGGCGGTGCACGAAGGCCACGTGGCGGCGGAAGCTGCTGCGGGCCAGAAGTCGCACTTCGATGTGAAGGTGATTCCGTCGGTGGCCTACACCGATCCGGAAGTGGCATGGGCCGGCATCACCGAAGACGAAGCGAAAGCCAAGGGCATCAAGGTCGAGAAGGGCCACTTCCCTTGGGCAGCGAGCGGCCGCGCCGTGGCCAATGGCCGCGCAGAGGGCTTCACCAAGCTGCTGTTCGACGCTGAAACGCACCGCATCATCGGCGGCACCATCGTCGGCACGCACGCTGGCGACATGATCGGCGAGATCGCGCTGGCGATCGAGATGGGTTGCGACGGCACCGACATCGGCAAGACGATCCACCCGCACCCGACCTTGGGCGAGTCGATCGGCATGGCCGCCGAAGTGTACGAAGGCGTCTGCACCGACCTGCCTCCGCCACGCAAGCGCTAAGCAAAGCAGCATCACAAAACCGGGACTTGTTCCCGGTTTTTTTTATAGGCTTTCAAGATGTCTTCAATACTGTCGTTTATCCCTCTGTTGCTGTCGATCGCGCTGTACACCAGCCTCGTCAAGCTCGCGGCCTTCCTCTACAAGCGCGCGCTCCTGAGTTGGCGCGATGCCTGCATCTTCAGCCTGATTTTGTTGATGGTGCTGGGCGCCGGCACGCTGCTCAACCGCTTGTCGGGCAATGCGATTCCGCTGGTGGTGTCGATCGCCGCCGGCATGGTGATCCAGGTCGGCATCGGCGCGTGGTACCTGGCCCCGCGTGCGCGTACGGCCGGTGGTGAGCCGCTTGCTGCGAAGGGCGCTGCCATGCTGGCGTTGATCGCATATGGTCTGATCGCGATCCTTGGCGTACTAGCCGGCGTTGCGGTCGCTGCGTTGCGCGGTTGAGTGTTGTGGCTGCAGCAGAATCTTATCCGGCCAAGGAATACCTACGAACGACGTGAAGGTATTTTTTTGACGTAAATCCAGATCGCCACATAGCACAACAATTCGGTGGCAATCATCAGCGCAATTACGCCTTGGTTAGCGATATCTGGGGTTTCGCCAATATTCATCATCATGAAAACTGAACCTGCCGTGAATGTAACTATTAATCCAATGAAAAATGAAGGAATTTTCGACACGTCAGATTTTATCGCCTTGACAATTAAGTTATCCAAATCACGCAGGTATCTCATGTTTTCCTCCGAGAATGACGTAGCAATTATTTGACGGTGCCTGCTTGGTCAGTGACTGGATCAAAATGATTTCACCCGGCCGTCGTTACATGATGGCCGCTACGTTCGGGTAAGTACTTGTAGAACCTCAAGAAATAGTTGATTGCAGTCACTTTTCTTGGGGCGAAGGTATAGCCTCATCGAGTGAGGCGATAGATCAAGAGTGCGGTGGGGGCGCAGGTGGGGCGAGGCCTGAGATCGCCGATATTCAAGTCTGCCGGCACAGACGGCCGGTTGCTCTTTATCATGCCGTAGCCGCTGACCGGCTTGGATTTTGGCGTGGGCAGCTTGGTACCCAGAACCCGCATTTCCAAGCGTATCCCGTTCATGATGCATTCAACTTTGGCACCTTCCTGGATGCCAAAGGTTTCCCTTATTTCCGCAGGGATGGTGATCGTGCCGTCGCTGTTGACTACTGTCGATATCTCCATAGCGTCCTCCCGAAGAATTTGACCATGGTAGCACTCAGTTTGTCGGCACAGTTTGATCTTTAGCGCGTGAGGCGGTAAAGCAGGATCGCAGTGCGGATGGTGGCGCGTTCGATGGAGGCGATTTCCAGATCCTCGTCCGGCGAATGCGAGCCGGTGCCGGTGACGCCCAGGCCGTCCAGGCTGTCGATCAGCGGGGCCACGAACTGCACGTCGCCGGTGCCGCGCTGGCCTGGCGGCGGTGCTGGGCGCCGGCACGCTGCTCAACCGCTTGTCGGGCAATGCGATTCCGCTGGTGGTGTCGATCGCCGCCGGCATGGTGATCCAGATCGGCATTGGTGCGTGGTACCTGGCCCCGCGTGCGCGCACGGCTGGCGGCGAGCCGTTGGCAGCGAAAGGCGCCGCCATGCTGGCGCTGATTGCCTATGGATTGATCGCCGCACTTGGCCTGCTGGCCGCCTTGGCGATGGGCGCACTGGTCGGCTGAAGTCGGAGGTCAGGCGTAACCTGCATGCGCAAGGGTTCGATTAACGCTGCTCCCTGAGCGTGTAAACCGGCTTCTCGGATTCCGCATTCTCCACCATCGCAAGCAGGCGCTGAAGTTTCGTGCGTTCGGTCTCATCTTTTGCGGATGACACCAGGTTGCGCAGGATGGCGACATGCGCCGCCTGCAGCGCCTGTGCAGCGGGCACGGCGATGTCCGGTTTTACTCCGACATGCTCCCAGCTGGTTTTGGTGATGGGATTTATAGCTCGCCCGAATGGAATCGCCACCACGATGCCGTGCCCCACGCTGAAAGGGCTTACGGTATTGGCGCCGCCGCCGGTGGTCTCGCCGACCAACGTCCCGCGCTTCTGAGTCTGGAAGTCATAGGCGCATTCCTCCCCGGCGGAAAACGTGCGGGCCGATGTCAGCACGTAAACGGGCTTGTCGTAACGCTGGGCGACCGTCGCCACGGTCCAGGACTGCCACGTCGTATTGGTCGAGCGATCGTAGAGGTCGTTCAGGTGCCGCAAGTCACCAAGCGGGAAGAAATGACTCATCAAATAAGCCACGCTGGCCGGGCTCCCGCCGCCGTTGCGGCGCAGGTCGAGGATCAGCGCATCCGTTCCCACCATGAGAGACATCGCTGCCGTGTAGGCCGGGCCGACGAATTCCGTAAGTCCAAAGCCGCGCAGCTCGATGTAGCCAACATTGCCGGGAAGGCGTTCGATCTTCTCGATGCCATAGCCTCGCCGCTCGACCTGGTCGCGCGCTTCATCCATCTCGACTCGGGTGGGTACGTAGGTGTCGCTGCGCTCACGAAAACGTTCGTCAAGCCTGGCGCCGAAATGCAAGTCGCCGCTGAATTCGCGCAAGTCCTTCTCCAACGCAGCACTGAACGCCTGCGCACTGGTGGCGGAGGCATAGCCTCCTTCGGTATTTTTCCTGGCGATCGCACGGCCGACCCGTTCAGCCACTGCTGGCTCGATGTAAATCGCGTTCATTTTCGCCACCAGTGTCTGCACGATCACAGCGCGACTGGATGCGTTCAAGGGGGCGTCCTCCGCCGCGAACGCGGGAACCGACAACAGAATACTTAGTACCACGCTTGCGATAAACTTCTTCTTACCCGACATACCTGACTCCAGTTGAACTACTCATTGATTGATAGCTATGTGAAAAAATGCGCGTGACGCAGCCCTGGGAGCACTATCGAATCGAGGCTCCGTGCGCATGGCTGCATCATGCCGGGTCAGTGTTGAACGCGCATGGAAAACCCCGAGGTGCGAAAGCTTTCACCATAATCGATAGCCGGACTGTGGCCTAGCTCAATGCGCCGACCCGTGCATACCCTGCGACTAGCCGGTTCGAGCTTGAGGTAATTGGCTCGCGAGCATGGGCAACTTTGCGCTACGGCCCAGTTTAATCATTAGCGCGTGAGGCGGTACAGCAGGATCGCCGTGCGGATGGTGGCGCGTTCGATGGAGGCGATTTCCAGATCCTCGTCCGGCGAATGCGAGCCGCTGCCGGTGGCGCCCAGCCCGTCCAGGCTGTCGATCAGCGGGGCTACGAACTGCACGTCGCCGGCGCCGCGCTGGCCTGGCGGCAGGGCGGGGATCTCGCCCAGGCCGGCGTCGCTGCTGGCTTGCGAGTAGGTCTTCAACACCGCCAGGTTGCCGGCCGTCGGCGACATCGGCGGATACGATTCGTGGAAGCTGATGCTGGCGCTGGTGCCCGGCAGGTTCTGCGCGACGATGGCCTTCATCTTCGCGTGCGCGCGGTCGCGCTGTTCGTAGCTCAGGTAGCGCAGGTCGCCGTGGACCGTTGCGGTACGCGCGATCACATTGCCTTTGCCGGCGGCTTGTCCCTTCGAACCGGTGGCGTCGACGCTGGCGTCGGTGCCGCCCAATATCAATCCCGGGCTGAAGGTCAGGTCGGGCTCGATCACCTGCTGGCGGAAGCTGTCGACGATGCGCGCCGCTTCGTACACGGCGCCATAGCCTGCGCTCTCGGTGAAGATGCCGCTGGAGTGGCCTTGCTTGCCTTTGACTTCCAGATCCCACGACGACGAGGCGCGGCGGCCGATGGTGCCGGTGTCCTTGCCTTGCTTGTCTCGCACCGTGGCCTCGAAGGCCAGCGCGATGTCGCTGCGCTTGGCGGCTGCGACCATGTCGGCGCGGGAGATATCGACCGGGTCGCCGGCGTTTTCCTCGTCGCCGCTGAAGATCACGGTGATGGTGGTGTTATCCAGCGCACCCACGCGCTGCAAGGCGCGCAGTGCCTCGACGATGATGACGTCGCCGCCCTTCATGTCGTTGACGCCCTGGCCGCGCACGCGGGCGCCATCGCGCTTCCACAGCTGCACCGGGCTGTCTTTTTCAAACACGGTATCCAGATGGCCGATCAGCAGCAGGCGCTTGCCTTGCTTGCCTTCGCGCGTGGCGAGCAGATGGCCGGCGCGCTTGACGGCGGGCGGCATGTCGATCCAGCGGGTGCTGAAACCCAGCTGGTCGAACTGCTCGCGAAACAGCTTGCCCACTTCGCGCACACCCTCGTGGTTCATGGTGCCGCTGTTGATGTTCACCGAGCGCTCCAGCAACTGCAAGCCTTGTTCCGAATGGGCCTTGACCTCGTCGACGATTTTCTGCTCTACCGGCGACAGCGCCGCGGCGCCTGCGGTACTCATTGCCATCACCAGTGCTGCGAACGCGAACGGTTTCAATGCCATGTGGACTCCTGTGGGTGTTCTGAATTCTGCCTACTTAAGCGTAGGTAGGTAACGGTTGAACTTCCTGCTCGACCTTGGCGCCAATCTCTTGTTCGGCTTTGCGCAATTCGTAAGCGATTTGAAGGTGAAGCCAAAACTCTGGCGTGGTATTGAAGTAGCGCGCAAGACGCAGAGCCGTTTCCGGCGTAACCCCTCGCTCGCCCTTGGCGATTTCATTTACTCTGGTTGCGGTTAAGCCCAATGCGCTAGCCAATGCGTTTGGGGTCATGTCCATAGGAATGAGATACTCTTCCCTCAAGATCTCACCGGGGTGGATCGGGCGCATCCGATTCGTAAACATCATGTACTCCTAGTGGTAGTCGGTAATTTCAACATCTTCTGGGCCGGTGGTGGTCCAGCGAAAGCAAACCCTCCATTGATCGTTAATCCGAATACTGTGTTGCCCTGTTCGATTGCCGCGCAATTGCTCCAGTCGGTTTCCGGGTGGTGATTTCAAGTCCCCGAGTAGAACTGCAGATTCCAGCATTTGAAGTTTTCGCTGAGCCGCCATTTCAATGTTGGCAAATCTGGCAACCCTTATACCTTGATAGAGGTCTTGGGTGTCTTGGCAGGCAAAAGTTCGAATCATGATAATCCGCTTCCTTGGGTGATTGCCTTTATCGTATATCGCTTATCGATAAACGGCAAGCGGCCGTTTGCTACGATTTGTAAGTCATCCCACGGAACGTCGCGTGTCTCAAGCCTGAGCCGACGCCGGCAATCCGAAGATGCGGTCGAAGGCGAGGCTGAACAGGAAGGTGTAAAACATAAAGAATAACACCAGGCCCAAGTCCAGCACAAAAGCGTCCCACAGCGAGATATCCAGCCACCACGCGAACAGCGGCACCAGGATCACCACCAGGCCGCCCTCAAAGCCCAATGCGTGCGCGGCGCGGCGCGCCCAGCTGCGGCCACGCTTGGCCTGACGCGCCTCCCACGCTTCGAACACGCTGTTGTAGGCGAAGTTCCAGACCACCGCGACCAGCGACGAGGCGACGGCGGCCACGCTGGCATGGCCGGCGTCATGGCCCATCAGCAGTACCAGCACGCTGCTGGTCAAACCCACGGCGATCAATTCAAATAACGATACGTAGACGACTTTGCGTTTTAATCCTTGCATGTTGTTTCCTCCTTAGTACGATGCGACCATGGTAATAGCAATTTTCTGATTGAAAAAGTCGACAGCTATCAGTTTTTCTGACAGCATGAGGCCATGGCCTTCTCCAGCGATAACATCGCCATCTTTCTCGCCGTGCTGGATCACGGTTCTTTTTCCGCAGCGGCGCGGGCGCTGGGGCGGGTGCCGTCGGCCGTCAGCATGGCGATCGCCAACCTGGAGGCGGAACTCGATCTGCAGTTGTTCGACCGCAGCTCGCGCGAGGTGCGGCCCACCGAGTCGGCGCGCGCGCTGGAGGCGGAGGCGCGGCAGATGGCCGGCCAGTTGCGCCGCCTGCAGGCGCACGCGCTGTCGCTGCATCAGGGCCTGGAGCGGCGCCTGACGCTGGCCATCGCACCGGAGCTGCTGTCGGCGCCGTGGAGCGATCCGCTGGCGCGGCTGGCGGAGGAGTTCCCGTCGCTGGAAGTGGATGTGGTGTCGGCCCCGCAGAACGATGCGCTGCGCATGCTGCACGACGGCGCGGCGCAACTGGCGCTGATCTACGAGCGGCCGCAGATCGACCAGCGCGAGAGCTTCCAGGAGCTGGGCAGCGAGGTGCTGGTGGCGGTGATCTCGCCGCAGCATCCGCAGGCGCGCGAGCGCAACGGCCAGTTCCGGCTGGAGGATCTGGTCGACATGCGGCAGGTCGCCATCGTCAGCCGCGATGCGCGGATCGAGGATGAGCGGGTGCTCATCTCGCGCAAGCTGTGGCGCACCGACACCCACCTGGCAACACTGAGCCTGGTGCGCGCCGGTGTCGGCTGGGCCTATCTGCCGCGCCGGCTGGCCGCGCCGCTGCTCGATTCCGGCGAGCTGCTGGGCATAGGCTTCGCCCACATGAGCAACCAGGTGCGCCTGTGGGTGGACGTGGTGTGGCTCAACGACAGGCCGCTGGGCCTGGGTGCGCAGCGCCTGATCGCGCTGATGAAGGACATCGCCGGCCTGGAGGCGCGGCCGGTGGAGACTTAGCTCAGACTTAATGTCCGTGCCGCTGCGCGTGGGAAGCTGGTATATTCGCTGTGCAGATTTTTTCATAAAGGATAACCATGCTTCGCCTGAAACTCGCTGTCGCTGCCGCCGCCTTGCTGGCCGGCGCCGCTTTCGCCTCGCCCACCGCGCCGAAAAACGGCGCCGAGTACACCACCCTGAAGACGCCGCAGCCGGTGCTCGCCGACGGCAAGAAGGTGGAGGTGATCGAGTTCTTCATGTACCACTGCCCGGCGTGCTACGCGCTGGAGCCGGCCATGCTGGCGTGGGTGAAGAAGCAGGGCGACAAGATCGTGTTCCGCCGCATCCACCTGCCGCTGACGGGCGAGAACGATCCGGAAGCGCATATGTTCCTGACGCTGGAGGCGATGAAGCTGGAAGAGTCGCTGCACGCCAAGCTGCTGACCACCTGGCACGTCGAGCGCCGCCGCTTGAAGAGCGATGCGGACAACCTCGATTGGGCAGTCAAGAACGGCGTCGACAAGGATAAATACCTGGCCACGTACAACTCGTTCTCGGTCATCACCAAGCTGAAAAACGCCGGCCGCGTGGCGGGCACGTATGAAGTCAACAGCACGCCGACGCTGATCGTCAACGGCCGCTACCTGACCAACCCTTCGATGGTGGACGCCAGCAATCCAGGCATCCCGCGCCAGCAGCTGGACCAGGCGACCTTGCAGGTGCTGGACGCGCTGGTGGCGATGTCGCACAAATAAGATGGGAGCCAGCGCCGAGTTTGTGAGCTGGATGCGCGAGCAGTTCGCGCCGCTCGGCGCGGCCGTGTCGGACTCGGTGTTCTTCGGCGGCCGCGATTTCAGATATCACGGCCAGCAGTTTGCGTGGGTGATCGGCAGCACGCTGTACCTGCGCGTCGACGACGGCACGCGTGCCGAGTTCGAGGCCGAGGGCGCGGCGCCGTTTTCCTACGAAACCAAAAAGGGGACGGTGCTGGTCCGCAAATTCTATACGGCGCCCGAGTTCCTGCTGGACGATCCCGAGCAGATGCTGGTCTGGGCGCGCAAGGCGATAGACGCGGCCGGCCGCGCTGGTTAGCGCGGCATCAGCAGCTCAGTTGATGACTTGCTTGACGACTTAGTTGACGGTGAAGCGCGTCGGGATTTCGATGCCGCCGGTACGCGCGGCTTCGGCGTAGGCTTGCATTTCCTGGATGACGGCGTCGAGTTGTTCTTGGCCGGGGTTGGCCTGGAAGCTCTTGATACGCTCGTTCATGAGCGTTACTTGCCTGCTCCAGTCCAGTCGATTCGTTTTGCTCATGTGTGCTCCGTGGGTAAAAAAACAGTATAGAGCAAATGACAAAAATGCACAGCTTCTAACGCAGCACGGCGCGGAAGAACAGGTCCAGCCCCTGGGTGGCGCGGGCGCGCAGCTCGTCGACCGACGGCTGCTTATCGGACGGGAACAGCATGCGCACCATGGTGTCGCCCATGATGCAGGTGATCATGTGCACGGCCAGCGTTTCCAGCGGAATTTCCGGACGCAGCTGGGCGCGGATGTCGGGGCGGGCGAAAAAGCGCATCAGCTCCTCGCGGGTGCGCAGCGGGCCGGCCTTGTAAAAGGTTTCGGCCAGCTCCGGCGTGGTGCGCGCCTCGGCCACCACCATGCGGTGCAGGCTGGCGAAGGAGGGCGCCGTCACCAATTCCAGGAAGCGCAAAGCGAAATCCTCCATCACTTCCCTCAACGGCCGCAGGTCGGCTTCCATATCGGTCATGCCGGCGAAGAAGCGCGCGCGGCCGGTGGTGATCACGGCATTCAGCAGCCCTGCCTTGCCGCCAAACTTGACATAGATCGTGCGCACGGCCACGTGGGCTTCGCGGGCGATCATCTCCAGACTGACCTTGCTATAACCCTTTTCCAGGAATAGCTGGGCTGCCGTGTGCAGCAGCGCCTGTTGACGGGCTTCCTTGTCTGCCGCGCGCGGGCGGCCAGCCGCCTTGCCGAAGCAGGGCGAATCAGGGGCGTAGCTGGCGGCATCCCCGGGGCAATCCGGTTCGTCCAGTGCGAGGTTGGCGGATATCTTCATGGGCTGACATGTTAATGGATGCCGCCATCGTAGTCCAAAATAAAATGAAATGCAATCGTTTCATTTCTTGACTTTGCCGAAAATCGGGCCAATAATGCACTTCTCCCATTTCATTTTATTTGGAGCTGCACATGTCCACCCAGCACACCCAAGAACAAAAAGTGCTCAGCGCCGTTCCCGCTGCCCAGCCTGCGGCGCCCGCCGCCGCTGCGCCGGCAGGCCCGGCCAAGTCCAACCGCCGCGTCCTGGTGATCGCCGCCGTCATCGCGCTGGCCGCGCTGGCCGCCGGTGGCCGCATGTGGTATCGCAGCCATTATTTCGTCGAGACGGAAAACGCCTATGTGGCCGGCCACGTGCATCCGGTATCGGCCCGTATCGCCGGCGTCGTCACCAAGGTGTTCATCGACGATAACCAGATCGTCAAGGAAGGCGATGTCATCGCCGAACTGGATCCGTTCGACCAGCACGTCAAGGTAGAGCAGATCCAGGCGCAGATCGCCACCGCCGAGCAGCAAGTGGCGCAGTCGGACGCGCAGATCGCCCAGACCCAGGCCCAGGCCAGCGCCGCCGCCGCCCAGGTGGCGCAGTCGGAAGCGCAGCTGGTGCGCGCCAAGCAGGACGCCGAACGTTATGGCCAGCTGTATAACAGCCAGATGAAAGCCGTCTCGAAAGCGGAACTGGACGCCGCCGTCGCCGGCCGCGCCAGCGCCGTGGCCGACCTGGCCGCCCGCAAGGACAGCGCCGCCGCCGCCAAGGCCCAGATCAGCGCCGCCCACTCGGCGCGCGACGTGCTCAAGGCGCAGGTGAACGTGCTGCGCGTGCAGCTGAAAGACGCGCAGCAGCAGCTGGCGTACAACCGCATCCTGGCGCCAGTCGGCGGCCGTATCGGCAAGCGCACCATCGAGGTGGGCCAGCGCGTGACGGCCGGCCAGCAGCTGACCGCCATCGTGCAGGAAAACGTCTGGCTGACCGCCAACTTCAAGGAAACCCAGCTGGCTGACCTGAAGCCGGGCCAGGAAGTCAAAGTCTCCATCGATGCGATCCCGGGCCGTGAACTGATCGGCAAAGTAGACAGCTTCGCGCCAGCCTCCGGCGCCCAGTTCGCGCTGCTGCCGGCCGATAACGCCACCGGCAACTTCACCAAGATCGTCCAGCGCGTGCCGGTCAAGATCACCTTCAAGCCGGAAGACGTGAAGGCCCTGAGCGGCCGCCTGGTGCCGGGCATGTCGGCGATCGCCGAAGTCGCGGTGAACCAATCCGAAGCCAAAGCCGCGCACTAAGGAGCCCTGTCATGGCTAGCACCACAATCGATACGCCGGCCGGCGGCGTGGGGAAACCTGCGCTCGCGCCGATCATGCCGAGCGAGAAGGTCTCCGGCCGCACCTGGATGGCGGTGGCCGCCGGCATGCTGGGCGCCTTCATGGCGGTGCTCGACATCCAGATCACCAACTCGTCGCTGAAGGACATCCTCGGCACGCTGTCCGCCACGCAGGAAGAGGGCTCGTGGATCGCCACCGCCTACCTGGTGGCCGAGATCATCGTCATTCCGATGACCGGGCTGTTGACCCGCGTGTTCGGCATGCGCGCCTACATGATGGGCACCACCGCGCTGTTCCTGTGCTTCTCCACGCTGTGCGGCTTCGCATGGAACCTGCCGAGCATGATCGTGTTCCGCATGCTGCAGGGCTTTACCGGCGGCGCGCTGATCCCGATGGCGATGACGCTGGTGATGGCCAAGCTGCCCCCATCGAAGCGCGCCACCGGCATGGCCATCTTCGGCCTGACCGCCACGCTGGCGCCTTCGATGGGCCCGACCTTCGGCGGCTATCTGAGCGAGCTGTATGGCTGGCCGTCTATCTTCTACATCAACTGGGTACCGGGCCTGCTGCTGATCGGCGGCATCGCGCTGGGCCTGGACAAGGAGAAGGCCCAACCAAGCCTGCTGCTCAACGCCGACTGGCTGGGCATCGGCCTCATGGCCATGGGCCTGGGCAGCCTGACCATCTTCCTGGAAGAGGGCAACAGCAAGGACTGGTTCGATTCCTCGTTCATCATCACCTTCGCGGCGATGGCCATCGTTGGCCTGCTGGGCTGGGCGGTGACGGGTGCGATGCGCAAGCAGCCCTTCGTCAACCTGGCGCTGTACGGCCAGCGCAACTTCTTCGCCGCCACCGCGCTGTCGATGGCGATGGGCATGGGCCTGTATGGCTCGTCGTTCCTGCTGCCGCTGTACCTGGGCCAGATCGCCGGCTACTCGCCGATGCAGATCGGTGAAGTCATCATGTGGGCCGGCTTGCCGCAGCTGTTCATCATGCCGTTCGTGGCCAAGCTGTCGTCCAAGATCGACAACCGCATCCTGTGCAGCTTCGGCCTGCTGCTGTTCGGCGGCTCCTGCCTGATGAACGCCTACATGGACGCCACCACCGGCTACGACCAGCTGCTGTTGTCGCAAGTGGTGCGGGCCCTGGGCCAGCCGTTCGTGATGCTGACCTTGTCGAACTTCGCGATGAACGGCATCTCGCCGAAAGATATGCCGTCGGCTTCGAGCCTGATCAACATGACCCGTAACCTGGGCGGTTCGATCGGTATCGCGTTGCTGGCTACCGCGCTGACGTCGCGTGAGCATTTCCATTCGCAGCGCATCGGCGAATCCGTTACCGGCTTTGCGGCCGCTACCCAGGAACGCCTGGCGGCATTGACGCAGTCGTTCATGAGCAAGGGCTTCGACGCCACCAGCGCTTCGGACATGGCGCTCAAGGCGGTCGACGGCATCGTGCGGCGCGAGGCGTATGTGATGGCCTACAACGACGGCTTCTTCCTGGTCGCGGCGGTGCTGTTCGGCTGCATCGGCGTGCTGTGGTTCTCGGACAAGGTCAAAGCCCCTTCGGCTGGCGGTGGCGGCGGCGCGCACTAAGCGTCGTTTCAATCTAATTTTAAGTGAGGTAACACCATGTTGAATTCAGCTTTGAAGCGCCTGACGCTCGCTGTTTCCGTAACGCTGGCCGTGACGGGTTGCGCCACCGTCGGCAGCGATTTCTCCGCACCGAAGAACGTCGCCGACGCTTCGTTCCGCCACCTGCCGCAAGCCGGGACCAACGCGGCACACCTGCCTGCGCAATGGTGGACCGTGTTTAACGACGACACCCTGAACCGCCTGGAGCAAACCGCGCTGCGCGATAACCCAAGCATCAAGGCTGCCGCGCAGCGGCTGGTGGTGGCGCTGGAACAGGCCGGCGTGTCGCGCGCCAGCCAGCAGCCGTCGCTGAGCGTCAGCACTTCGGTGTCGAACTCGCGCACCTCGGCCGAGACCTCGCAAGGCCTGGCGCTGGGCGGTCGTTCGATCAAGGGCAACAACTACACGGTAGGCGCGTCGCTGTCGTATGAAGTCGATCTGCTGGGCCGCGTGCGCCGCCTGGTCGAAGCTTCCGACGCGCAGGCGCTGGCGGCCGAAGCCGACCGCGATGGCGTGCTGCTGCTGTTGTCGTCGCAAGTGGCGACCACCTATTGGCAGCTGCGTGGCCTGGACGCCGAGATGGCTATCCTTAACGGCGCGCTCGACACCCGCCGCGAAACCGAAGAACTGGTCACGGCGCGCTTCAACGCCGGCCTGTCGAATGAGCTGGACGTCTCGCGTGCCCGCATCGAACGCGCCAACGCCCAGGCCGACCTGCATGAAGTGCAGCGTCAGCGCAATCTGCTGGAGCACAGCCTGGCGACGCTGACCGGCGCTTCGCCGTCGGCAATGCTGACCGCGCCGAAGGCCAACGCCGCCGTGCTGCCACAGCCGCCGGCGATCCCGGTCGGCCTGCCTGCCAGCTTGCTGGCGCAGCGTCCGGACCTGGCGGGCAGCGTGGCCAACCTGCGGTCGGCCAACGCGCAGATCGGCGTGGCCGAAGGCGCGTTCTATCCTTCGCTGACGCTGACCAGCAATTTCGGCTACGCGTCGGAAAGCCTGCGTGAACTGGGCAAGGGCGGTTCGCGCCAGTTCAGCGTTGGTCCTTTGGCGCTGTCGCTGCCGATCTTCGACGGTGGCCGCAACAAGGCCAATCTGGCTATCTCCAAGGCGCGCTATGAAGAGGCGATCGCCAACCACGAGAGCAAGCTGCTGACGGCGCTGCGCGAAGTGGAAGACGCGTTGTCCGACGTGCAGGAACGCCAGCTGCAAGGCGAGGCGCAGTCGGTCTCGCAAGTGGCGGCCGCACGCGGCTACCTGGTGGCGCGCGCGCGTTACGAGCGTGGCGTGTCGACTTATCTGGACGTGACCGACGCGCAGCGTAGCTCGCTGGCGGCCGACCGCGCCGCGGTGCAGATCAACACGCAGCGCCTGTTGGCTGCGGTGTCGGTGGCGCGTGCGTTGGGCGCGGGTTGGCAGCCGTCGGCGCAACTGGCGTCGGTGGCGCAGAACGGCGCCATTAAGCCGTTGGCGCAGCAATAAATTAGTCCCCCTTACGCGGAAGAGGCCAGCGGCAGTGCTGCCGCTGGTCCGAAGCGTTCCACCACGAAGTCGATGAAGGTGGTCAGCTTGGGCGTGGCCCTGCGGTCTCGCGAGTAGACCAGGTTCATCGGCCGCGCCGGCGGCAGATAGTCGCACAGGATGGGCACCAGCCGTCCGGCCGCGATATCCTGCGCCAGCAGCACCTCCGCCTGCATCAAGATCCCGAAATCCTTCAGCGCGGCCACGCGCAACGCCTGTCCGCTGTTGGTGCGGAAGCGGCTGGCCGGCAGCGCGCGCTTGCTGCGTCCATGGTGCACCTCGTGCACCGATTGCAAACGCCAGCGCACCCCCACCGACCCCACCATGAAATCCAGGCACTCGTGGTGCGCCAGATCGTCCGGCGTTTGCGGCGTGCCGTGTTTTTTCAGGTAGGCCGGTGAGGCGCAGATCGCCATGCCATAGTTGAACAGCGGCCGCGCGATCATGGCGGAATCGTCCAGCGCGCCGATGCGCACGGCGGCGTCGTAGCCTTCCTCCACCATGTCGACCATGCGGTCGTTGAGGCTCAGGTCCACGCTCACTTCCGGATGCAGGCGCAGGTAATCGCTGATCGCGGGCGCCAGCCATTCGCTGCCGAAGGAGACGGGCGCGGTGATGCGCAGCCGTCCACGCGGCACGCTGCGCATCGCTTCGGCGCCGGTTTCGGCAGCGGCGATCTGCGCCAGGATGGCGCGGCATTGTTCGACATATTGGGCGCCGATCTCCGTCAGGCTCTGGCGGCGGGTGGTGCGCGTCAGCAGGCGCGCGCCCAGCGTGGCCTCCAGGTGGGCGATGTGTTTGCCGACCATGACCGGCGACAGCTGGAAGGCGCTGGCGGCGGCCGTGAAGTTGCCAGCGTCGACGACGGCCACAAAGATCTCCATGCTGCGCAGCTTGTCCATATGATTGCTAATCCTGGGTTAGTAATGTTCTTCATCTTAGCTCATTTATTCCTTTGGCGTTGTGGCGGATACTGGTGTTTTCACTCACTGAGGAGAACATCATGAAAGTAGTCGTCATCGGCGCAGCAGGCACGGTCGGCAAGGCGGTGGTAGAGCAACTGGGGCAGCGGCATGAGATCGTCACCGTCGGCGCGAGCAGCGGGCAGTATCAGGCCGATATCTCCGACATCGCGCAGGTACGCGCCGTGTTCGCCCAGATCGGCCGTGTGGACGCGGTAGTGGTGGCGGCAGGTTCGCTGCACTTCGCGCCGCTGGCTGGCTTTACGCCGGAGCAGTTCTACGTGGGTTTGAACAGCAAGTTGATGGGGCAGGTGAATGTGGCGCTGGTCGCGCAGGAATACCTGAACGACGGCGGCTCGATCACGCTCACCAGCGGCATCGTGGCCGATGAGCCTATCCGCAACGGCGTCAGCGCCACCATGGTCAACTCCGCAGTCGAAGGCTTTGCGCGTGCGGCGGCGATCGAACTGCCGCGCGGCTTGCGCATCAACGCCGTCAGCCCGACCGTGTTGGAAGAATCGATGGGCAGCTATGGTCCGTTCTTCATCGGCTTCGAGCCGGTGCCCGCCCGCCGCGCAGCGCTGGCGTATGCGCGCAGCGTCGATGGCGCACAGACCGGGCAGGTATATCGCGCCTGGGGCGGTTCGGTATGAAGGTGGTCGTGATCGGCGGCACGGGGACCATCGGCAGCGCCGTGGTGGAGCAACTGGGGCAGCGGCATGAAGTCGTCGTCGTGGGCGCGCGCGGTGGCCAGCATCAGGTCGATATCGAAGACATCGCGCAGGTACGGGCGTTGTTTTCCAAGGTCGGTCGCGTCGACGCGGTGGTTGTGGCGGCTGGTGCGCTGCATGTGGGACCGTTTGCCGAGCTGACGCCAGAGCATTTCCATGTCGGCTTACGCGGCAAGTTGATGGGGCAGGTCAACGTGGCGCTGGTGGCGCAGGAGTTCCTCAACGACGGCGGCTCGATCACGCTGACCAGCGGCGTCGATACCGAGCATCCGATACGTGGCGCGGTTGCCGCTTCCACTGCCAATGCGGCGGTGGAGGGCTTTGTGCGGGCGGCGGCGATCGAACTGCCGCGTGGCTTGCGCATCAACGCCGTCAGTCCGACGGTGCTGCAGGAGTCGGTGCATCTGTTCGGCGGCCTGTTCACCGGCTTCGAGCCGATCAAGGGCAGCCGCGCCGCGCTGTCCTACGCACGCAGCGTCGATGGCGCGCAGACGGGGCGGGTCTACCGGGCCTGGTAGCGGCCGTCGCCGGGAGGGGAGCGGTGTACTACAATGCGGATCTCACTCCACCCTGAGGTTCGAATGAAAAAAATACTGCTCCCTCTGGCCCTGGCTGCCGCCTGTGCTTCCGTCTACGCCGCCCCGGCCAGCGTTACCGAATTGGACAAGATGACCAAGCGCTACGCGCCGGTCGCCTTGACGGCCGATACCAGCAAGCTCTCGGCCGGCGACAAGAAAGCCATCGCCAAGCTGATCGAAGCGGCCAAGATCGTCGACGTGCTGCAACTGCGCCAGCGCTGGTCCGGCAATGAAGCGCTGTGGGCGGCGCTGCAAAAGGACACCACGCCGCTGGGCAAGGCGCGCCTGAACTACTTCTGGCTCAACAAAGGTCCATGGTCGATCCTGGACGACCATCAAAGCTTCCTGCCCGCCGAACTGGCCGGCATAACGATCCCGGCCAAGAAGCCGGAAGCCGGCAACTTCTATCCCGAAGGCGCGGGCAAGCAGGCGCTGGAAAGCTGGATGAACACGCTGCCGGCCAAGGACAAAGAGCAGGCGCAATGGTTCTTCACCACGATCCGCAAGAATGCGGCGGGCCAGTTCAGCGTCGTCAAATATTCAGACGAGTACAAGCCTGAGCTGACCAAGGCCGCTGCGCTGTTGAAGCAAGCCGCCGCCGATACCGATAACGCCTCGCTGAAGAAGTTCCTTGAGCTGCGCGCCGAGGCCTTCCTGAGTAACGACTACCTGGCTTCGGATTTCGCCTGGATGGACCTGGATGCGCCGGTCGATATCACCATTGGCCCTTACGAGACCTACAACGACGAACTGTTCGGCTACAAGGCCGCGTTCGAAGCCTACGTCAACATCCGCGACCAGAAGGAAACGCAGAAGCTGGACTTCTTCGCCAAGCACATGCAGGAGCTGGAAGACAACCTGCCGCTGGACGCGAAGTACCGCAACCCGAAAGTCGGTGCGCTGGCGCCGATGGTGGTGGTCAACCAGGTGTACGGTGCGGGCGATGGCAATATGGGCGTGCAGACCGCCGCCTACAATCTGCCGAACGACGAGCGCATCATCAGCCAGCGCGGCTCCAAGCGCGTGATGCTGAAGAATGTGCAGGAGGCCAAATTCAAATCCACGCTGACGCCGATTTCCAAGCTGGTGCTGAAGCCGGTGGACCAGAAGGACGTCGACTTCGACTCCTTCTTCACCCACATCCTCGCGCATGAAATCACGCATGGCCTGGGTCCGCACATCACCAAAAACAACGGCGCCGAATCGACGCCGCGCCAGGATTTGAAGGAAGCCTATTCGACCATCGAAGAAGCCAAGGCCGACATCACCGGCCTGTACGCGCTGGCCTACATGATGGACAAGGGGCAGCTGGCCGGCACGCTGGGGCAGGGCGCCGTGGCCGAGCGCAAGCTGTACACCACCTTCCTGGCCTCGGCCTTCCGCACGCTGCACTTCGGCCTGACCGATTCGCACGCGCGCGGCATGGCGATACAGATGAACTACATCCTCGACAAGGGTGGTTTCATCTCGCACGGCGACGGCACGTTCGCGGTGGACTTCAAGAAGATCAAGCAGGCAGTGATCGACCTCGACCGCGAATTCCTGACCATCGAAGCGACCGGCGACTACGCCCGCGCCAAGGACATGATAGCCAGGTACGTGGTGATCCGTCCGGACGTGCAAAAGGCGTTGGACAAGATGAAGACCGTGCCGAACGATATCCGTCCTGAGTTCAAGACCGCCAATACGCTGTTGAAGTAAACACTCCGGGGTCAAGTCTGACATTTGGACACGATCTCTACCTTAGCGACTGCTACGGCAGAGATCGTGTCCAAATGTCAGACTTGACCCCAACCGTTTCAAAAGCTCAATGATTCAACTTTTTCTACGTAGAAATAATCTGTTGTAGAACCTGCTTCAAGGCAATAAATCTTGCCCGCTGCATGCTACAGTTTGATCATCATGATCAAGCGCGCCTTATTCCTGCTGCTCCTGTCGTCCGCCGGCCTGGCTTCCGCAGCCCAGTTGACCGATATGGAAACCCGCTGGCTCACCGCCGGCTCCGCTGTGCTGGCCTACGCCAAGCAGGAACTCAAGCTGCCAGTCGATATCACCGTACAACCTCAGGCCCGTGCCAACGATGTGCCGCTGGCGCTGGGTTTCCAGGATGGCCGCTGCAAGCTGGTGCTGTCGATGCGCGGCAATCTCAAGGCTGAAGACATCCTCGCCGGCGTGCCTGCCGACCAGCAACCGCTGATGATCGAGGCCATGATCGCCCATGAAATCGGCCACTGCTGGCGCTACGCGCAGGGCGCGTGGCACGTGCTGCCGGCCGGCTTCGAGGAGCGCGCCCAAGCGTCGCTGGAGCAGGTCGAGGCGCAGGCCCAGGCGTTGCGCGAAACCCGCCGCGAAGAGGGCTTTGCCGACCTGGTCGCGCTGGCCTGGACCCAGCAACGCCATCCGCAGCAGTACGGCGCCGTCGCCGCCTGGATGCGGCAGGTGCGGCAACCTTCTCCGTCCGTCGTTGCCGGCTCGCACAGTACGTTGGCGTGGCTGCAACTGGCGCCCACCGGCGCCGTCTTCGACCGCGGCCAGCCGCTGTTCGAACAGGCCGCCGGCCTGTGGCGCCAGGGCCTGTTGCAGGAAGACTGACGCTGCGGGCCAAATCCGCTACTTGGTACGTTCCCGCACAGAGTCGCGTCGTGGTCGGGCGTTTAATGTGTCCATCAACCACCACAAAAGGGACACATCATGAACAAGCTACTCCTCTTCGTCATGGCCACCGCCGCCAGCGCAAGTTTTGCCGCCACCACCCCGAACAACGACACGGTGGCCTACAAGGCCGCGACCAAGCAGGCCGAGATCGACTACAAGAGCGCCAAGGCAGCTTGCGATGGGCAATCGGGCACTTCCAAGGATATCTGCGTCGAGCAGGCCAAGGTCGCCCGCGCCAACAGCGAGGCCAATGCCACCTGGCAGTACAAGAACGACAAACGTTCGGTGCAGAAAGCCCAGACCGAAGTGGCGGATGCCAACTACAACCTGGCCAAGGCCAAGTGCGCACCGATGACGGGCGCCGACAAGGATGGCTGCCTGAGCACCGCCAAGTCGACCCACGTGGCCGCCATCAACGACGCCAAGGCTGGCAAGCAGATGGCTGACGTGGCCCAGACCGGCATCGATTGCAGCACCCTGAGCGGCACCGACAAGGCATCCTGCGAAACCAAGCAGAAGGGCGCTATGGCCAAGGACACCGTGGCTGACTCCGTCATCACCACCAAGGTCAAGACCGAACTGCTGGCCGAGCCTGCGCTGAAATCGCTGGACGTGCATGTGGAAACCACCAACGGCACCGTCATGCTGAGCGGCTTCGTGCCATCGCAAGCTGAAGTGGACAAGGCCGTCGATGTGGCCCGTAATGTCAAGGGCGTGAACAAGGTGCAAAGCTCGCTGCGCATCAAGTAAGCCCCCACGGCCTCCGGGCCGCAGGGACCGCCGGCCCGCGGTCCCTTTCTTTTTGCTTGCATTGATGATGATCGTAATCTAAAATCGTCGCAAGCGTGCGTCTCCCGCGCACCGTCGTCGTAAGGACTCGCATGTTTTCCCTACCGTTATCGAACTGGCTGCAGCGCCGCGGCCTGCATTATTCGTGGGTGATCGTCACCATCACCTTCTTGACCGGGCTCAGCTCATCCGCCGCCTTGGGCCTGCCCGGGGCGCTGTTGCAGCCGCTGTCGCAGGAATTCGGCTGGGACGTTGAACAGATCTCGTCGGCGCTGGCGGTGCGCTTCGTGCTGTTTGGTTTGATGGGGCCGTTTGCCGCCATCCTGATGGAGCGCTTCGGCCTGCGCAACGTGGTGGTGACTGCGCTGACGCTGGTGTCCGGCGGCCTGGCGCTGGCCACGCAGATGACGCAGTTCTGGCAGCTGGTGC
This sequence comes from Duganella sp. HH101, assembly GCF_001758795.1. Lineage (NCBI taxonomy): Bacteria > Pseudomonadati > Pseudomonadota > Betaproteobacteria > Burkholderiales > Oxalobacteraceae > Duganella > Duganella sp. HH101. The sequence continues at coordinate 226,154 of NZ_LRON01000005.1, forward strand.
TGTGCTGGGGCGTGCTGCTTGGCGTCGGTTCCGGCATGACGGCGCTGGTGCTCAGCGCCGTGGTGTCGACCCGCTGGTTCGACAGCCACCGGGGCCTGGTGGTGGGGGTGCTGACGGCGGCCTCGGCCACCGGCCAGCTGATCTTCCTGCCGATCGGCGCCTGGCTGATCGAACACTTCGGCTGGCGCATGGCGGTGCTGCCGGTGTTCATCGCCTGTGCCGTGGTGGCCGTGCTGGTGTGCCTGCTGATGCGCAACCGCCCCAATGAGCTGGGCCTGACGCCCTACGGCGCCGCGCCCGGCACTGCGGTGGCGCCGATCGCGCCGGCCATGCGGATCACCTTCGCCACGCCGTTCCAGGTGCTGGCCGGCGTCGCCGGCAACCGGGTGTTCTGGATACTGTTCGGCACCTTCTTCATCTGCGGCCTCAGCACCAACGGCCTGATCCAGACCCATTTCATTTCGCTGTGCGGCGACTCCGGCCTGTCGGCGGTGCCGGCCGCCTCGGTGCTGGCGATGATGGGCGCGTTCGACCTGGTCGGCACCATCGCCTCCGGCTGGCTGTCGGACCGCTACGACAACCGCAAGCTGCTGTGCATGTACTACGGCTTGCGGGGCTTGTCGCTGTTCTGGCTGCCGTACTCGGAATTCACGCTGTACGGCTTGTCGCTGTTCGCCATGTTCTACGGCCTGGACTGGATCGCCACCGTACCGCCGACGGTGCGGCTGGCCGGCGCCACCTTCGGCAAGGAAAAGGCGGGCATGGTGTTCGGCTGGGTGTTTGCCGGCCACCAGCTGGGCGCGGCCGTGGCGGCGTACGGCGCGGGCCGCGTGCGCACCTTGATGCTGACTTACAACCCGGCGCTGTTCGCCGCCGGCGCCGCCTGCCTGCTGGCCGCCGTCGTCATCCTGATGATACGCAAGCCGGCGGTGGCCGCTGCGGCCGTCGCGCCGGCCAAGGCCGCTTAGAGGGGAGGGTGTCAGCCCATCGCCAGCAGCGCGACGCTGACGCCGACGCCGGCAAACCACACCAGCGTGCGCAGGGCGTCGACATTCGCCAGGTACAGCGCGATGTAGACCAGCCGCAAGCCGATGAAGCCCAGCGCCAGCGTGTCGATTCGGCCCTGGTCGCCGTGGCCCTGCTGCGCCAGCACGACCGCCGCGATGAACAGCGGCAAAATCTCGAAGCCATTCATCTGCGCGGCGTTGGCCCGCGCCTGCCAGCCCGTCAGCCCGGCCGCCCAGTCGCGCGGCTGCTTGTTGTCGTAGCGGCCCAAGCCACTCGGCAGCTTGGCCGATGCCAGCTTCGCCAGTCCCACCGTCGCGGCCGGCAGCGTGCACGCCGCCAAAACACACCAATTTGCAATCGTCATACTGTCCCCTATTGGTTTGGATTTTCAAGGATTGATATCAGGAAAATCTTGTGGATACTCTACTATTGATTTGAGCGCAAAAAAAAGTTAATCGCTGTAAATAGTCGTGAATTAAATTTCAACTACATCAAAGCGAACTCTGCAATTACTGTCACAATCTGTAACAAATATCAATAAAGTGGATCAAAAATAAATATTCTTACAACAAGATTATTTCATAAAAAAACAATGATATATTGACTTTTAGACCACAGCCATCTGGGATGCACTTCGGTGATGAGGGCTGTTGGTTGCTATCAGGGCGATATATATCTTTCCACAAGAAACCTAAAAAGTAAGGATAGTTTTTATGATCTTCAATACCAAACAACTGAAACTGGCCGCCGTGACCGCAGCCCTGTTGGCCGCTGGCGTAGCCCAGGCTTCCCCATCGCTGCAACCCGATATCGCCAAGCTGGAGCCGTTCACCGGTAACACCTCGGCACCGAGCAACTGGCGCTTCACCATCGGCCAGAGCTTCAACGGTGTTGCTGGCGCGCTGGACGGCGTGGCCCGCCTGAGCTTCACCAATGGTGATGGCAACTGGGCATGCTCCGGCTCGCTGCTGGCTGGTGGCCAATACGTGCTGACCGCCGCTCACTGCGCCGATAACTTCAGCAAGATGACTGTGCAATTCGGCTGGCAAGGCGGCACCGCCGCTGTCACCCGCAACGTTTCGGTCGGCAACGCCTTCGTCAACAAGGCCTGGACCGGTCAGCTGGACACCGGCGCCGACATCGCGATCCTGAAACTGGACACCGCCGTCACCACCATCAATGGCTACCACCTGAGCACGACCAACGACGTCGGCAAGGACTACCTGATGGCCGGCTACGGCACCACCCAGAACGCCAACACCAATTCGGCCACTAACTGGCTCGACGGCAACTACGGTCACTATGCTTTCAACACCTTTGACGTCGACAGCAAGACCTTTAACAAAGCCGCCGGCGACGCCGGTATCTACGACTACGATCCTAGCTACTACGCTCCAGGCGCCACTTACATGAGCGACTTCGACGACGGCACCGCTAAGCGCAACACGCTGGGCCGCATCGCAGGCGTCACTGGCAACCAGTGGAGCAGCAGCGACGGCCGCGGCGCCATCGAAGGACTGATCGCCGGCGGCGATTCGGGCGGTGGCGACTTCGTCTGGAACGGCACCGAATGGCTGCTGTCGGGCGTGCACTCGTGGGGCTGGCAGGGCGCTTGCGCAGATTTCGGCCTGACCGGCTGCGACAACGCCAGCCAGAACAAGTCCAGCTACGGCGATCTGTCCGGTTCGACCGCGACCTACTCGCACATCGGCTGGATCAACTCGGTGACGGCCGTACCGGAACCAGGCACCTACGCGATGATGATCGCCGGTCTGGCACTGGTTGGCGTAGCCCGCCGCCGCAAGCAAAAGTAATTCTGCCGGCATGAAAAACCCCCGTTGGCCTTGGGCCACGGGGGTTTTTTCTTGGGCGACGATGTCGCCTTGCCTTACTTCAGATACTTGGCCAGCCAGCCATGCACTTCGCTGTAGAAGTAGCGGCTGTTGTCGCCCTTTAAGATCCAATGGTTCTCGTCCGGGAACACCAGCAGCTTGGCCGGCACGTTCAGGCGGTGCTGGGTCGCGTAGTTCATCAGCGCATTGTTGGCCGGCACGCGGTAATCGAGCTCGCCCACCGAAATCAGGATGGGCGTGGTGAAGCCCGTGCCCTTGGCGTGGTTCCCCGCCTGCATCACCGGGCTCTGCTCGCGCCACACCGCCTTGTCGCCCCACACCGGGCCGCCGCTGTTGACTTCGCGGCCGTGGATGCTGTCGCTGCTGCCCCACTGCATCACCAGGTCCATCTCGCCCGCGTGCGACACGAAGGCCTTGTAGCGCGTGGTGGTCGCCTGCAGCCAGTTGGCCAGGTGGCCGCCGTAGCTGGCGCCGCCCGCCGCCAGGCGGCTGCCGTCGACATAGCTGTACTTCTTGACCGCCTCGTCGACCGCCTCGTTGACCTCGTCGCCCGGACCCTTGAGCGGATCGCCCTGGATGGCGCGCGCGAATTCCTCGCCGTAGCCGGTCGAGCCCTTGTAGTCGGTCAGCAGCACCACGTAGCCCGGCTGCGCCAGCAGGTGGTAGTTCCAGCGGATCACGAACTGGTCGCGCCACATATTGGCCGCGCCGCCGTGGATCACCGCGAACAGCGGATATTTTTTGGCCGGATCGAAATTGGCCGGCTTGACGATCATGTTGTGGATCATGCGGCCGTCGCTGGCCTTGAACCAGAAGTGTTCCGGCGCCTGCCAGTCGATGCCGGCCGCGCGTTCGGTGTTGAACGCGGTCAGGCGCTTGGGCGCGCCGTTGCCGAAGGCGTACACCTCGGGCGGGTTGACGGACGATTCCCATACGCCCACGATGGCCTTGCCGCCGGCCGCCAGCGAACCGATGCTGCCGGTCGGCAGCGACGCTTCGTCGCGCAGGTCGCCGCCCGCGTAGTTAATCGAATGCAGCTGCTCCAGGCCGGCGTGCTCGTAGCTGAACACGATGCGGTTGCCGCCGCTCGGCAGCACGAAGCGCGAGATCGAACGGTCCAGCGTGGCCGTCAACACTTTCGGCGTCGGATTGTTCAGCGGCCAGGCGAAGCTGGCGATGCGCGTCACGTCGTAGACCTTGCCTTCTTCCTCGGCCTCGGTCAGCGCGAACAAGGTCTTGCCGTCGGCGCTGAATTTCAGGCCGTGGTAGCTGTGCTTGTCCTGGGTCAGCTGCTGCGGCTCGCCGCCGGCCGCCGCCACGCTGAAGATCTGCGTGTAGCCGGCCGCGCGCGCCGCTTCGTCGCGGTTGGTCGAGGCCGAGAACACCACCGCCTTGCCGTCCTGCGACCAGATCGCGTCCAGCGACTGGCCCTCGTCGCCCTGGCCGCCGCCGAAGCCCGGCAGCGCCGCCAGCTTGCTGCCGGCCAGCAGGTCGCGCGGCTTGGCGCCGGCTTCCGCGTCCATCACGAACAGGCGCACTTTCTTATCGTCGAGCCACTTGTCGAAGAAGCGCGGCGGGAAGGTTTCGTAGGCGCGCGCCGTGTACTTGCGGTCCTTGCGTTCCTTGGCGCTCTTCTTGACGTCTTCCTCGCCGGCGTTGCCGGGGTAGATGTCGCTGACGAACAGCAGCTGCCGTCCGTCCGGGCTGAACTTCGGCTGGCGCGCGCCCAGCGTCAGCGTGGTCAGGCGCTGGGCCTCGCCGCCGGCCGCCACGTCGATGCGGTACAACTGCGCCGCGTCGTCGCCGTCGCGCTTGGCCACGAACACCAGCTGGCGGCTGTCCGGCGACCAGTTGGCGCCGCTCTCGCCGCCCTTGCTGAAGGTCAGGCGGCGCGCCGGCGTGTCGTCGGTCAGCGACTTGATCCACAGGTCCGACCATTGCTCCTTGCTGTCGTAGGCCGGATCGGTGACGGAGAACACGGCCCACTTGCCGTCCGGACTGGGCAGCGGGGCGCCGACCCGTTTCATCAGCCATACGTCTTCGTGCGTGATCGCGTGTTTGGCGGCCGGCGCATCGGCGGCGACGGCGCTGCCGGCCAGGCCGGCCGAAATCAATATGGCAAAAATGGAAAGTCGCGGTATAGTCATGACGGGGTCGCTCGAAAGTCGGTGAAGCGACGATAGTGACCAAATCTCCCATTGCTGTCAATCAAGTTTCCATCCCACCCCATGGAGTAGCGATCGATGCAGACCATTACCAAAATCCACAAAGTAGCCGCCTTCACCGCAGGCGGGCAGGGCGGCAATCCGGCCGGCGTGATGATACGCGCGGCCTTGCCGGACGAGCCGGCCATGCAGCGCATCGCCGCCGAGATGGGCTATTCGGAAACCGTGTTTGCCGCGCCGGCCGACGGCGGCTGGCGCGTGCGCTATTTCTCGCCCGATGGCGAAGTGCCGTTCTGCGGCCACGCCACCATCGCGCTGGGAGCGGTGCTGGCGCAGCAGCACGGCGATGGCATTTTCCCGCTGACCACCAACCACAGCCGCGTCACCGTCGAAGCCCAGTCCAGGGGCAACGAGGGCAGCGCGGCGCTGCAGTCGCCGGCCACGTCCAGTGCGGCGGCCCCGGCCGCGCTGGTGACGGCGGCGCTGGCGCTGTTCGGCTACCGCCACGCCGACCTGGACGAGCGCATTCCGCCGGCCATCGCCCACGGCGGCGCCGACCACCTGGTGCTGGCGCTGGCCAGCCGCGCCCAACTGAGCGCGATGCGCTACCAGCTGGCGGACGGCCGCAGCCTGATGCGCGAGCACGGCCTGGCGACGATCTCGCTGGTGCACGCGGAAACGCCGCAGCGCTTCCATGCGCGCAATCCCTTCGCTTCCGGCGGCGTCTATGAAGACCCGGCCACCGGCGCCGCGGCCGCCGCGCTGGGCGGCTATCTGCGCGACCTCGGCTGGCCGCATGGCGGCGCCATCGACATCGTCCAGGGCGAGGACATGGGGGCGCCCTGCCATCTGCGGGTGCAGATCTCAGGCGAGGCCGGCAGTTCGATCCGCGTCTCCGGCAACGCCCGCATGCTGGGCGACTAGTCCCACTTCTTCAACAGGCGGGCCAGCTCGCCGGTTTTTTCCATCTGCTCCAGCGCGCGCCGCACGCGTGCGGCCACGGCCGCATCCACATGCCGGCCCATCACCATGTACAGCGGCGCCGTGTACATCACCTGCGGCAGTACCTGTACCTTGCCGGTGCCGCCGGCGCGCGCGATGAAGCCGGCCAGTCCCGGCGAGCGGTGCAGGAAGAAGCGACCCCGCCCGGCCACCAGTTTTTGCAGGTTCATGGCAGGACTGGTGGCGCTGGCGTTGATCTGCAGGCCGCCCAGGGCCTCCAGGAAATCGGTGGTGGCATAGCCGCGGTTGGCCAGCACCACGCCGTTCTTGCCGAGCTTGCGCACATCGTCCCAGTTGTTCACGACCACGTCGTCGCCGCTGCGCACCAGCAGCATGTATTGGATGGGAAACAGCGGCGGATCGAGGTAGACATATTTGCGCTCGCGCTCCGGATTGCGCTGCACCGCGCACAAGGCGTCGTGCTGCTGAATGGACAGCTCGTGGTAGGCGCGTATCAGCGGCATCCATTGCTGGTCGCCGATGAAGACCAGGCCGGGATCGATGCGCTCGATGGTGCGGAAGATATCCACGCACAGGCCGATGATGCGCTCCGGCCCGGCCGGGATGAATTTCGGCTCCGTGCCTTCCTGCGCCGCCACCCGCAGCGTCACCTGCTGCGCCACGCATGCGCAAGGCAACAGCAGCGCCGACGCCAGCAGCAGGGCGCGCACGGGTCGGGCTTGGATGATCGGCAGCATCGGTTCTCCTGGGACGGCGTCGCAACGGATGAGAAAGTATATCGCTGTCGGCGAACTTGACAACAGTTTGCGCGCCGCCCGTCCCGCGCGCGCTAATCGCCTGATTCCAAAGGAAGAGCACAGCACGGCACGATAAATGCGTCCCACCGCCGCGTGTCCGCCTGGCGCGGACTGCTGTTTCCACGCATGGGAAAGGATATCGTATGCGCACTGCTCCCTCCTTGTTGCTGGCCGCGCTGCTGCTGGCGGTCAGCATCCCCGGCAACGCCTTCTGTCCCAAGAACGGCTTTGTCTGTTTCATCACGTCCAAGTCGGCCGGCAGCCTGACCCACCAGGACATCACCCAGCGCGGCATCGAAGCGCTCGACAAGCGCTACTTCGGCGTGCCCAAGCTGACCGCGTCGATGCAGAAGGCGCTGGACCAGATCATCGAGGCCGACGCCAAGGTCGACGACGACCAGACCAGCTCGGCCAAGCACTTCGACGGCGAGAACGCCACCGGCGCCCAGCTGCGCCTGGCCACGCTCAAGCAGAACGTGCTCGACGCCTTGCGCAGCGACCCGATCAACACCACCGGCGCGCGCGACAACCTCGGCAGCGCGCTGCACACCATCCAGGACTTCTACTCGCACAGCAACTGGGTCGAGCAGGGCAACAGCGGCGCCCATCCCGGCGTCGGCCGTCCCGGCTCGCTGCCGTTCGCCGGCCCCGCCACGCCGACCTGCGCCGGCTTCACCGACACCGGCCTGTTCTGCGCCAACTCGTCCAACCTGGTCGGCAGCCTGCTCACCAGCGGCTATTACGGCGGCGAGGACCGCGTCAAGCCGGGCGCCTTCAAGTGCAGCCACGGCGGCCCGCTCGACAAGAGCTCGCCGTCCAGCGACATCCTTGGCTACTTCCGCGAAGGCATCAACAAGGACACGCTGTACTGCGACATCTCGCCGCACAGCGGCTTCCACAATACGGCGGCGGCCGCGGCCATCGCCGGCACCCAGCAGTTCGTCGAAGACATCAAGGCCGAGATCACGCCGGCCCAGCTGAAGGCGCTGCTGGGCGCCGGCCCCACGCTGGCCTTCGCCATCGACACCACCGGCAGCATGGGCGGCATCATCGCCGGCGTGCGCGCCTCGGCCATCAGCATCGTCGACGCCCGCCTCGGCACCGACGAGGAACCGCTGCAGTATGTGCTGGCGCCGTTCAACGACCCGTTCACCGGCCCCACCATCGCCACCAACGACGCCGGCCTGTTCAAGGGCGCCATCGGCGGCCTGGGCGCGTCGGGCGGCGGCGACTGTCCGGAGCTGGCCATGACCGGCATGTACAACGGCCTGTCGCTGGCCGACCCCGGCGGCGACCTGTTCATGTACACCGACGCCACCGCCAAGGACGCCGGCCTGGCCGGCGCCGTCATCAGCCTGGCCAAGAGCAAGGACATCAAGATTTATCCGGTGCTGTTCGGCAGCTGCTCGCCGTTGACGCCGGGCTTCCTGCAGGCGGCGGCCGAGACCGGCGGCCAGGTGTTCTTCCTGTTCGGCGGCGAGGCCAGCACCGTCACCCAGCTGGCCGACCTGGTGGTGCGCAACAACGTGGTGCAAGTGCTGTCGTTGGTCGACACCTACGCCAGCGCCAAGAGCTACACGGTGCCGGTGGACAGCAGCATGAGCCGCCTGACGGTCTCGGTCAGCGGCACCGTGCAGGGCGTGCAGCCGGTGGTGACGCTGACGCGGCCCGACGGCGTGGCGATCACCGCCGCCAACGCCACCCGCTTCCTGAGCCTGTCGAGCGGCGTCATCATCTCGGTCGACAGCCCGCCGCGCGGCGCCTGGACGCTGACCGTCGGCGGCTCGCCCGACCAGACCTACGTCAACGTCAACGGCGTGGCCGACCTGGCCTTCAACTCGTTCCGGCTGGCCCGCTTCGGCGCGCAGCCGCCGCACCAGGGCCTGTTGACGATAGACGGCGAACCCGGACCCGGCCAGTCGCTGTATGCGATCGCCGCGCTGACCGGCATCGGCAGCGCGCCGCAATTCCAGCTGCGCCGCAAGAACTTCGAGCTGCTGTCGCCGCTGCCGCTGGAGGCGGACCAGACCGACAGCGGCAGGTTCTTCGGCGCGCTGACCGTGCCCAATGAAGCCTTCGTCGCCTACGCCACCGGCACCGACAGTTCCGGCTTCCCCTACCAGCGGCTGGTGAGCGTGATGGTGCAGCCGCAGACCGTGTCGGTGCTGCCGCCGTCGCGCCAGGACCTGCGCCCCGGCGTCACCACCACGCTGACCTACCAGGTGCGCAACGACGGCCCGGCTGGCACGTTCAGCATCAGCGCCACCGACGACCAGCACTACATCGCCGGCGTCTCGCCCAACGTGCTGACCCTGGCCAGCGGCGCCAGCGCCAACGTCACCGTCACGCTGACGCCGCCGGCCTCCGCGCGCATCGGCAGTTCCGACAGCATCACCGTCACGGCGCAGAGCACCAGCGTGGCCACGGTGCACAACAGCGCTTCGCTGACGGTGTTCGTCACAGGCTCGGCGCAGGTGCCGGGCCGGCCCGACCTGATCGCCGCCATCGTCGGCCAGGAGACCGTGGCGCCCGGCGTGGTCGGTGTCGATGTGCGCTTCACCAACACCGGTGTCGGCACCGCGCACGACATGACCTTGTCGTCGCTGGCGCTGCGCACGCTGGCCGGCAGCGGCACCGTCACGCTGAACACCGACTTGTCGCCGGCGCTGCCGTTCGTCACGCCCAATGTCGATGTCGGCAGCTTCTTCACCGTGCGCCTGACCTTCAATGTGCCTGCCACGGTGCAGCGTTTCAGCGTCGCTGAAAACGGCAGCGTGACCGACCTGAACGGCGTGACCTACGCCTACTCGCAGGCCCAATCCGTCATCCCGAAATAAACCGGAGAAACCGTCATGAAACTCAGATACCTTTGCGCGCTGGCCGCGCTGTTGTTGAAGCTGCTGTGGTGGGCGCCGCTCGCCGGCGCGACGCCGTTTGTGTTCACCTTCACGGCTGTGCCCTCCGGCGCGATCACGGGCAATCCCGGCGACCTGGTGGGATGGGGCTATCAGCTGGTCAACACCGACACGCTGAACTGGTTCGTGCCGACGCAGCTGAACGCGTCCTCGTTCAGCATCGGCTCGCCGGACGCCAGCTACTTCGACTTCCCGGTGCTGGCGCCGGGCGCCTCCGCGGCGGCGGCCTTCGACGCGGGCGCGCACACCGGCCTGTATGGCTTGCAGATCTTTCCGTTCGCGCTGCCGGCCATGAGCGACAGCGGCAGCTTCAGCCTCTCCGGCGAATGGTGGAGCGGCGATCCGCTGGCGGGCGGCACCTTCCTGCAGGTGTCGGATGTGCTGCTGGCGCCGTTGTCGGTCGCGGTCGCGGCGACGGCCGTGCCGGCGCCGGGCAGTCTGTGGCTGCTGGCGGCGGGGCTGGCTTTATTGTGGCTGGCTCAGCGCCGTCGCCAGGAAGGCGCGCAGCTCGGCGGCGCTTTGAGGTGAGGGCGCGGCGGGCCGCACATCCCGGTAGTAGCCCGGACCGGTGCGGCCCAGCAGCTTGAAGGATTTGCCGGCGTAGCTGCTGGGGCGCACTTGCAGCAGGGCCAGTTGCGTCACGCCGCCGTCCAGCGCCTGCACGTGCACGAGGAACTGGCAGGCGTACTGGCGGCCTTCGGCGTTCCAGTAGTAATCGACGTCGGGAGTGATCAGCACATCGTGGCGGCGCTGCTCTGCGGGCAGCGCCAGCCACGCGGCCAGCGCCGGGTTCGATGGCGGCAATGCCAGGTCGTCGTCCGGCGGGAACAGGGGAGAGCCGAAGGGCAGGGCCATGCGGTAGCGCCGGTGTTCCGCGCGCTGCGCGGGGATGCGCTGCACCGCCTGCAGCAACGCCTGCTGCACCTGCGGCGCGGCCATGCGCACCGTCAGCGCATCGTGCTGCGCGTGCGCCGCCGTTGACAGCAGCAAGGCCAGCACGGCCGGCGCGACGGCCCGCATGTCAATCCCACTTGCGCATCAGCCGTTCCAGCTCGCCGTTTTTTTCAAGCTGAAACAGCGCGCGCTCCAGCCGGTCGTTGATGAAGCCGGCGAGTCGTTTGCTGGTGACGAAATACAGTTTGGCGCTGTACATCACTTGCGGCAGGATGCGCACCTTGTCGACGGTGCCTGTGCGTTCCAGCAGCCGTTGCAGGCCGGGGCCGCGATGGAAGAACAGGCGTCCGCGTCCGGCGATCAGCTTTTGCAGATTCGCTTGCGGATTGGTGGAGTTGGCGTCGACTACAAGACCGCCCATCTCGGCCAGGATAGCGCCCGCCGCGAAGCCGCGATTGATCAGCACCACGTTGTCGGGCGCCAGCCGGCGCACGTCGTCCCAGTGATTGATCACCACGGGGTCGTGGGCGCGCGCCAGGAAGTGGTATTCGATGGAGTACAGCGCGGGGCCGAGGAAGTGATATTTGAGTTCGCGCTCCGCCGTGCGTTGCATGGCGCACTGCACGTCCTGCTGGCCGGTTTCCATTTCCGAGTAGGCGCGTATCAGCGGCTTCCAGCGCTGGTCGCCGACGAATTGCAGCGTCGGCTCGATCTGCTCGACGGCGCGCAGTATGTCGATGCACAGGCCGACCACGCGGTCCTTGCCTTCGGCGATGAACTTGGGTTCCGTCCCTTCTTGCGCGGCGGTGCGCAGCACGATGGCGTGGGCGGGCAGGCTGGCAGACAGCAGCAAGGCGCAGCATGCCGCGCCGAGCAGCCGGGTCCACCCGCTATGCAGTCCTGCCATGTCATCCTCTCCGTGCCGCGCTGCGCGCTGTTTGATAACAAGCTTACACCAGTCAGCGCAAGGTGCGGGTAAATTGATGGCCTCCATACAGCCTGCCGTTTATGCATTCCATACCGTCCTGATAGGCTCCCTGCACGAAAGCGCATTTGTTCAGGACACGGGCCGATGCGGGGTTGTTGTCGGTGACGTAGGCCAGCAGATGCCGCAAGCGCCACTGCTGCTGCGCCAACGCGACCAGGTGCTGCAATGCGCGGGTAGCCAGGCCCCGGCCCGCTGCGTCGCGGGCAATGCGATAGCCTGCTTCGGCGCTGGCTGTCTTGCTGTCGATGTCCTTCAGATTGGCGCGCCCGACGATGTGGCCGCTGGCGTCGAGCAGCAGGCATGGATGCCAGGTGCCGTTGGCATAGCCGTCCAGGTATTGTTCGATGTGGCGCCGCACGCCCTGTGGCGTATAGAAGGCTGCGTCGCGCGGCGCGATATGCTGCTCGAACCAGATTCGGTTCTCCAGTTCGAACTGCAGCAGCGGCGCCGCGTCCTGTGCTTGCAGCGTCTTGATGATGATGTCGTTCATACCGTCTCCAGAAAATCTTTCGAGCAGGCGATCAGTCCCGCGCAGGCCAGCGTGGCCAGGCCCGCCGTTGTCAGCGCCGGCACGATGCCGCAGTACCCGGCCAGCATGCCCCATGCGGCGCTGCCGGCGGTCTGGCCGGCGGCAATCGCCAGGATGTGCACCGACAGCGTCCGGGCGCGCACCGCGTCGGGAAAGGCTTGCTGCGCCGCGCCGTTGAGCGTGGTGACGATGGCCGACCACGCAACGCCGCCGACCACCACCATCGCGAGGCGCAGCGGTTGCGAGGCGGCCAGGCCGATCGTCATCAGCATGCCGCCATGGATGCCCAGGCCGCCGGCCAGCACCACGCGCCTGGCTGCGTGGCGGCGCGCGAGCGGCAGCACGAAGGCCGCCAGCACCGCGCCTGCGCCCAGTGCGCCCATCAGCGCGCCGTAGGTGGCGGCGTCGCGATGCAGCAGCGGCAGCAATGCGGCGAATGCTGCCGACACGAAGAATATCGCCATCGCATACGACAGCAACGCGCGATAGCGGGCAGATGCCCAACTGATGCGCAGCGCGCTGCCCATGCCGTGGCTGACGGCGGCCGTGCGTGGTGCTGGTGTTGTCCGCCATCGACGGTAGATCCACAGCAGCGCGCCGAAGGAGAGCGCGTTCAACAGGTACAGCGGTCCGGCCCCGGCCAGTTGATACAGCACGCCGCCCAATGCCGGCCCGGCCAGCGCCGCCAGGTTGTAGCTCATGTTGTTGAGCGTGGCCGCCGCTTCGATCTCCTGCGGCGGCACCAACGACGACATCGACGCCTGCCACGCCGGCATCGTGAACGCCAGTCCGGCGCCCATGATGAAGGTCAGCAGCAGCAGGGCGGGTAGCGGTTGCCGGCCATCGTAGGCCAGCAAGGCCATCGCGACGGCGGTCAGCGCCATCACGGCATTGCTGCGGAATAGCAGGGTGGGCCGGTGCAGCGTATCGGCCAGCACGCCGGCGGGCAGGGCGAACAGCAGCATCGGCGCCCAGGTCGCGGTCTGCACCAGGGCCGTCAACTGGGGCGAGTGCGACAGCGTGGCGATCTGCCAGGCCGCCGCGAAGGCTTGCATGCGGCTGCCCAGGTTGGACAGCATATTCGCCAGCCACAGTTGGCGAAAGCGTGCATGGCGCAGCGGTTGGCATAGCGGGACGGCGTGGGGTTTGGGCGGCATGGCTGAAGTCTAAAAGCGCGCTGCCGCCAGGGTCAATCTTGATTCCGGCAATCGACATTACAATAGACGCATGAACCAAGACCTGTCCGCAACCGAGGCCGCGCGCATCCTCGGTGTCAGCCTCGCCACTTTGTACTCCTATGTCAGTCGCGGCCTGTTGACGCCCGGCGTTGCGCAGGCCGGGCGGCGCAAGCGTTATCCGCGCGATGAAGTGCTGCGGCTGGCCGCGCGCAAGGCCGACGGCAAACGCGGCGGCCATCAGGTCGCCGCCGCGATGAACTGGGGCACGCCGGTACTGGAGACGCGCATCTCGCGCATCGCCGGTGGCCGCCTCCACTATCGCGGCCACGACGTGCTGACACTGGCCGCCAGCGCCACGCTGGAGCAGGCGGCGTGTTTGCTGTGGGACGATGCCGGCACCGACTACTTCGCCGCCGACACCGCTGCGGCCACGCTGGCCGCCAACGCCACCAACGCCGACCCGTGGCGCGCCTCCGCCGTCGCCGGCAGCGCGCAGCCCCTGTCGCCGCTGGAAGCCGCCATGTGTGCGCTGCCCCTGCATGCGCGAACGTTGCCCCCGCAACCGGACGACGCCCACGGTCGCTTCATCACCGGCGCGGGCTTGATGCGCCTGCTGGCCTCAGTGCTGCTGAAGCGCGCCCCTTCCTTCCAGCCACTGCACCTGCAAATCGCCCAAGCCTGGCAGGCCGACGCAGCGCAGGCCGAATGGATACGCGCCGCACTGGTCCTGCTGGCCGACCACGAATTAAACGCATCCACCTTCACCGTGCGCTGTGTCGCCTCCACCGGCGCCAGCCTGGCTGCCGCGTTGAGCGCCGGCCTGGCCGCCTTGTCCGGCGCGCAGCACGGCGGCGGCAGCACACTCGTGCTCACCATGCTGGAAACTGCTCTGACGTCCGACAACCCGGAACGCAGCATTGCCACGTACTTCTCGGGCCGCGACCCCAGCCTGGCCGGCTACTCGCACCCACTCTACCCGCAAGGCGACCCGCGCGCCGCCTATCTGCTGCACGCGATGTCGCCCTGGCCGCAAGCCCGCGCCGTGCTGGTGGCCGGCGAACAGGCCGCCGCCCACCTGGGCATGCGACCGAATGCCGACCTCGCGCTGGCCGCCATGAGCATCGTCTGCGACTGGCCGCCGGCCGCCGGGGAAATCCTGTTCGCACTGGCGCGCTCGGCCGGCTGGATCGCCCACGCCGCCGAACAGATCGCCGACGGCGGCCTGATACGCCCGCGTGCGCGCTACATCGGCAATTATCCGGCGGCATAAAAACAGCCCGTCATAGGCGGTTGTAGCAAGCCCGCCTCACTTGTTTCCTAAACAATACTAAACATGATGCGAACTTTGAAAGTTTGTAGAGCCGCCATGGCTTCTTCTGTATAAATCTTTCTGGTTGGAATGCAGTCCCCAACGACATGCCGTCGGCATTTGGCCCGTTTAGGAAAATTTCAAACAACCAGCCGATGGGAACGCTGCTTCCGCCACATAAAAAATACAGCCCGTCGTCGGGCACACGACCTGGAGACCATACATGACAATCAAACCACCTCTCGCTTCACGGCAGCGCCGCTGGCAAGCAACGCCCATCGCCACGGCCCTGGGCCTCGGACTGATGGCCCTGACCAGCGCCCACGCGCAAGTCGCGCCGGCCGAGCAGCCTGCCGCCAAACCAGCCGAGAAGAAAACCGACCCCAACCAAGTGGAGTCGGTGGTTGTTACCGGCTACCGCTACGCGATCGAGAAAAGCCTCGACCAGAAGCGCAACGCCAACGCCATCGTCGACGTCGTCACCGCTGAAGACATCGGCAAGTTCCCCGACAAGAACGTGGCCGACGCGCTGCAGCGCGTGCCAGGCGTGATCATCGACCGCAGCGGCGGCGAGGGCAAGAACGTCAGCGTCCGCGGCCTGTCGTCGGAACTGACCCTGACCCAGTTGAACGGCAACTACATCGCCACCGCCGAGTCCAACGGCGACCCGACCCGTTCGTTCAACTACATGCTGATGCCGGCGAACATGCTGTCCAGCGCCGAGCTGTTCAAGTCGCCCGAAGCGCGCATCGACGAAGGCGGCATCGGCGGCACCGTGATCCTGCACACGCGCCGGCCGCTGGAAGTCAAATCCGGCAGCGGCTTCGTCGCCGCCGAAGGCACCTGGGCCGACACCAGTAAGAAAACCGACGGCCAGTTCTCCGGCCAATATGCATGGCATGACGAAGGCAACCGTTTCGGCGTGCTGGTCGGCTACACCCAGCAGAAACGCACCACGCGCACCATGGGCGCCAGCACCGAGAACTGGCAATGGTACGGCGACAACTACAAAACCCATCCAGCGACCGATGTCAACGGCAAGCCGTCCGACATGAACAGCTACTGGTGGGGCCAGTCCGGCTTCTACGACCAGGCCGGCAAGTACTACACCAACTTCATGATGCCGACCTCGGTCAACTTCGACGTCAAGACCGAGGACCGCGAGCGCAAGGGCGGCCAGCTGACCATGCAATTGAAGCCAGTGCGCAACCTGACGCTGACCGGTAACTACTTCCGCTTCGACCTGTCGCAGAACTCGCAGACCAACACGCTGAAGATCCCGGAATGGAACCTGGCGCGCTATGACGGCGACGGCAACTGGCCGGGTGGCCGCATGCTCGACGGCCTGACCTTCGACCCTAGCGGCACCATCGTCACCGGCGCGAACTACAGCGCGCATGCCGGCAAGACCTATTACTGCAGCGGCACCCAGGCTGCGGCGGGCGGCATCAAGAATACCGGCGGCTTTGGCCCCGATGATTGCACCATTCCTACGCCGCAGATCACCGGCAGCTACAACCGCGAGAAGGCGCTGTCGCAAACCGCCGACATCGAAGCCGAATGGCATGGCGAATCGCTGGACGCCACCTTCAAGGGCGGCCGTACCTGGGCCGGCGGCGGTCCTGAGCTGCAATTCGGCATGCCGATCAAGCCGCGCCTGCAAAACGCCGACGGCAGCTGGACGCTGGGTAACTACGCCAGCGCCTGGAGCACCAACGGCACGCCGACCATGACGTTCTCGCCGCAACTGATGGCCAATCTGCAAAAAGGTATCGGCGAGATCGACCTTGGCTCGACCTCGTCGTCGTGGACCCGCAACAGCACGCAGCAGAAGTACGCCCAGGCCGATTTCACCTGGCACAACGACGGCAAGTGGCTGGACTCGCTGCAATTCGGCGGCAAGTACCGCGACGGCGGCACCAGCCGCAGCACCGGCAACAACTACTGGGTGTGCAAGGGCGCCAACCCGGCAGACTACGACAAGCGTTATCAAGCCGGTTGCGATTCCACCGCCAACAAGTTCCAGCCGCAGTTCCTGTACAGCGAATCGCTGGGCAACCTGGCAGGCGGCATCAGCGCCAGCGCATTCCCGGCGATTAACTACCCAGCCTACATCGCCTACCTGAACCAGACCTACGGCGCGATGCAGACGCGTAACGAAGACAACTTCGTCTACAACGTCAACGAGAAGATTTCGTCGACCTACCTGCAGGCCAACATCAAGACCGACCGTCTGCGTGGTAACGTCGGCCTGCGCGTGGTCCGCACCAAGCAGCATGCCGACTCGACCGACCGTGTCGACAACTACAACGACTACTTCTTCAACGGCCCCAACGGCGCACCTGCGCCTTGCCTGGCGGGCGGCGCGCCTGCGGCCGGCGCGCCTGCCGGCTCCGGTTGCACCAGCGGCTTCACCAGGCTGCCGGACAGTACCGCGCGCACCTCGTCGTTCGTGGTCAGCTCGCTCGACCGCAGCTACAACGACATACTGCCTAGCCTGAACCTGGCCTACGATCTGCGTCCGGACCTGCTGCTGCGCGTGGCGGCATCGAAGGTGGTATCGCGTCCAAGCTACAGCGACATCGCTGCGCCGGGCGGCCTGCAGTACTACAGCCAGGAATACGTCAACGACCGCCGTCTGATCGGTGGCGGCGACAAGCAGGGCTGGTTCGGCGAAGGCAGCAACAAGCAGCTGGAACCGTACAAGGCCACCCAGCTCGACGTCGGCCTGGAGTGGTACTTCCAGCGCGGCTCGGTGCTTGGCGTGGACCTGTTCCGCAAGAACGTCAGCAACTTCGCAGTGCCGGTGGTGCGTGACGTGACCATGGACGTCGGCGGCAAGAGCGTGGTCGTGCAGAACTACTCGACTTCCGCCGGCGGCCGTAACGGCGTCTCGCAGGGTGTCGAAATGTATGCACAGCACACGCTGGCGTCCGGCCTCGGCTTCCAGGTCAACTACACGTACAACAAGACCAACCAGGCGGCCATCACCCTGGGCGACGGTACGGAGATCGGCAAGTCGCAGCTGGTCGGCAGCGCGAAGAACCAGGCGAACATCACCGTGTTCTACGAAACCGACAAGTATCTGGCGCGTGCTTCGTACAACCGTCGCGGCGAAGTGGTGGGTGGCCTGGTCAACGGCTTGAACGTGTACCAGGATCCGTACAGCCAGGTCGACATCAACGTGGCGTACAACATCACCAAGGAGTTGAGCCTGACCGCTTCGGTGTTGAACCTGACCCAGGAAGAGAGCAGCTCGCATCTGGGCAGCGATACCAAGAACCGCTTCTACTCCAATGGTTACACCGGCCGCATCGCCTACTTTGGCCTGAACTACAAGTTCTGATTTTCGTCCCCCCTCTCGCGCCCGCCGGCGTGAGGGGTCTTCCCTTCCGGCCGTTGCCTGCTCTGGCGACGGCCGGTTTTTTCGCTTGAAGAACGGAGCGCGAGACATGACAAATAACAGGATCAAGCGCGTGGTCGTCGTCGGCGGCGGCAGCGCCGGCTGGATGGCGGCTGCGGCACTGGCTACTTATCTCGGCAAGCAAACTTCGGTGCGCTTGATCGAGTCCGAGGAAATCGGCATCGTCGGCGTGGGGGAGGCCAGCGTTCCGCACATCCGCATGTTCAACGGACAGATGCTGGGCATCGATGAAACCGAGTTCGTCAAGCGCACGCAGGGTACGATCAAGCTCGGCATCCAGTTCCAGGACTGGTCGCGCATCGGCGACAGCTACATCCACGGCTTCGGCGTGATCGGCCGCTCATTGGGGCCGCTGCCGTTCCACCAGTTCTGGCTCAAGCTGTTCCAGTCCGGACGGGCGGCGCAGATCGGCGAGTACTCGTTGCAGACGGTGATGGCGCCGCAGGGCAAGTTCGTGCCCGGCGACCGCAACTCGCCGCCGAATTCGCCATTGGCCGACATCGCCTACGCCTATCATTTCGACGCCGGCCTGTACGCGCGCTTCCTGCGCGAGCTGTCGGAACAGCGCGGCGTGCAGCGCATCGAAGGCAAGATCGTCGGCGTGAACCAGCGTGCCGACGATGGCTTTGTCGAATCGGTGACGATGGAGAATGGCCAGGTGGTCGACGGCGAGCTGTTCATCGATTGCTCGGGCTTCCGTGGGCTGCTGATCGAGCAGGCGCTGAAGACCGGCTACGAGGACTGGTCGCACTGGCTGCCGTGCGACCGCGCGATGGCGGTGCCGAGCGAGCGCATCGATCCGATCACGCCGTACACGCGCGCGACTGCGCGCGCGGCGGGCTGGCAGTGGCGCATCCCGCTGCAGCACCGCACCGGCAACGGCTATGTGTATTCGAGCCAATACATCGGCGACGACGAGGCCGCCGCGACGCTGCTGGCCAATCTCGACGGCAAGCCGCTGGCCGATCCGCGTCCGCTGCGCTTCACGCCCGGCATGCGCAAGAAGTGCTGGAACAAGAACGTGGTGGCGCTGGGCTTGGCGAGTGGATTTCTGGAGCCGCTGGAATCGACCAGCATCTACATGGTCCAGTCGGGCATCACCAGGCTGCTGGGCCTGTTCCCCGGCAGCGATTTCAATCCCTTGCTGGCCGAGCGCTTCAACCGCGAATCCGCGTTCGAATACGAGCGGGTACGGGATTTCCTGATCCTGCACTACCACGCGACCGAGCGCAACGACACGCCGTTCTGGGACTACTGCCGCACGATGTCGGTCCCGGACAGCTTGAAGGAGGCGATGGACCTGTTCCGCAGCGACGGGCGCTACTTCCGCAACGGCGAGGATTTCTTCGCGCTGCCGAGTTGGGTCCAGGTGATGCTGGGCCAGCGCATCATGCCGCAAAGCTACCACCCGATTGTCGACGACATGCCCGAGGACAAGCTGGTGCAATACGTCGAAGACATGCGCGCCACGCTGGCCCACGCCGTCGCCGCGATGCCCACGCACGGGCAATGGATAGACCGTTACTGGAAGGCATCCGCGCTTTAGTGGGGGACGTTGCAGAGAGAAGGGTGTTAAGATATTGCCAACACCCTTCCCATCTTGCCTGCTCGTGGAAATCCTTTGAAATTTTTATTGTCAGTGCTCACGATCATTGTCTCCGCCAACGTGAGCGCAGGTGCTTGGCAGCCTACGTCCGGACATGCGCAATTGCCGCTTTGGCCTGGCGCTATCCCCAACCCGCAACCCGCCGCCGGACCTGAAGACGAAACTACGCTGCGCGAAGATGCGCCCGTCGCGGGCAAGCCGTGGCTGCAGGTATCGAACGTCACGCATCCTACGATGACCGTCTACTCGCCCAAGGGAAGGAACACCGGTGCTGCCGTGGTCGTCTTCCCTGGCGGCGGCTATCGGGTGCTGGCCATCGATCTTGAAGGCACGGAAGTGTGCGACTGGCTCACCGATATAGGCGTGACGTGCGTGCTCTTGAAGTATCGCGTTCCTGGCTCGGGACCGCATTGGGATCCGGTGCGCAACCAGCGCGTCATGCCGAAAGTGCATACGGCGTTGCAGGATGCGCAGAGAGCGGTGAGTCTTCTTCGCTATCACGCGGCCGATTGGAAAATCGATCCGAACAAGATAGGCGTTCTTGGCTTTTCGGCCGGCGGCCATCTGGTCGCGGCAATCAGCACGGCCAGCAAGCATATCTACCGGCCTGTGGATGAGGCCGACCATGCAAGCAGCCGGCCTGATTTTGCGGTGGCGCTTTACCCCGGGCATATGTCGGTGAACTATCAGGACGACCTTTCCAGGATCAATCCTCGCATCGTCGTCACCAAGCAGGCACCACCGACCTTGCTGATTCATGCGCAAGACGACCCGGTGGATCCGGTCGAGTTTTCCCTGCTGTATTACGCGGCGCTGAGGAAGGCGAATGTGCCGGTCGAGATGCATTTGTTCGCTGCCGGTAAGCATGCGTTCGGACTTCGTCCAACTGCGCTCCCGATCACGAAGTGGCCGCAGCTGGTCGAGACGTGGCTGACGACGATAGGCGTCGTGGTAGGCCACCAAGAAGAACCTCCTTCGAAAGGCGGCCAGTGAGGAATGTCCTGGCAGTCATCGCGCTCTTGTTGTCGGTGGCCCGCGTCATGTGCCGAACGCCGAGCACTACCTGATCATCGGTCCTTACGGCCACTTCGGCGCGCAGCGCGGCGGCGAAAAGCTGATCAATGGTATGGAAGTGCCGGACGCTGCGCTGATCGATACCAAGGCCATCACGTATCAATGGCTGGACTACATCCTGAAAGGCGGGGCCAAGCCCGGCGTGTTGAAGGACAAGATCAACTACCAGGTCATGGGGACCGGGCAGTGGCGCAGCGCGCCTACACTGGCGGCGATGAGCAATGAAACGCTCAAGCTGTACCTGAGCAATGCGCCGCTCGCCGGCAAGCAATGCGCCGCTCGCCGGCAAGCATGGCGCGCACCTGCTGAGCGCGACCCAGCCGGCCAAGCCGACCATGCTCAAGCAGGTGGTCGATTTTCAGGACCGCAAGCAGTTCAACAACGACTACTACCCGGGTTCGATCGTGACCGACGAGATCGACACGAGCAACGGCTACATTTTTATCGGCGAGCCGTTCGCGGAGGAGGTGTTGTACAACGGCGCCTTTGGCGGCGAGATCGTCGCGCGCATCAACAAGCGCGACTTCGACCTGGGCGTGACGGTGTACGAGCTGAGGCCGGAAGGGAAGTACTTCCACCTTTCCTACACCATCCATCGCGCCAGCTATGCGCAGGCCCCAAGCCGCCGCATGCTGCTCACGCCTGGCAAGCTCGAGCGCATCCCGCTGGGCATGACCAAGCTGGTCAGCAAACGTCTGAGCAAGGGAAGCCGGCTGGTGGTCTACCTGAACGTGAACAAAAACCCGTTCTCGCAATTGAACTACGGCACAGGCAAGGATGTGAGCGATGAAACGATCGCCGATGCGAAGGAGAAGCTGAAGGTGGAGTGGTCGAACCGCAGCTATATCACGGCGCCGATCCTGCGCTTGGTGCCGCCATGAAGACTGCCAAGTTGCGCCCGCTTGCGCGGCGGGCGCGTACTGTTCGGCGGCTCGCCCGGCCTGGCCGAGCCGCTGAACCAGCTTAGAGGGCGAAGAGACTGATCACCGGTTTGCCGCCAACGCCGGTCACGGCGAAGATGCTGCCCCCGGTCTTGACCAGGGATTGGGGCGCGCCGGCGAAGACCTGGTCTTTGACCACCGCGAAGCTGGCGTTGTACAGCGTCACCTTGGCGTTGCCCGTGCCGGTGCTTGCGATCGTCACGAGCGAGCCGTCGTCGAGCCACTGGGCATCGACAAAGTTCGTGCCGAGCGACTTGACCATTTTTAAATCGCTGGTGCTGAAGATGTAGCCGCTGCCGATAACGATGCGACCGCCCCCGGTCGAAACGCGTATGGGGCCGTTGATGGAATAGTCGCCATGATACGGCGACTCACCATTGCCAACGATCTTGCCGGTGGCCTGATCGATCGTTTCGTACATCACGTCATTGGGACTCGTATCGTCACGGAAGAAGTAGACCCGCGATTGCGTAGGGTTCCATGCGTAGGAGCGCGAGAAGTAATTCCACTCCTTGCTGTCGATGAGTTTCGCGGCGCTATCGAAAGTGTAGTGGGTCGCCCAAGCGCCGCTGTCGTCTTGCGCTAGCAAGTAGTTGCCCACCGAGGCCAGTCCGCGAACCCGGGTCGCAACCGCGACGAAGGGGGTTTCACGCGGGTCGCCCGCGAGGCTGATGTAGGTGATCAGGCCAGACTTATAGCCAAAGTAGATGCGGTTATGCCCGGTCGACAGGGCAACGACGTCCGGCGTCATGGTCGCCTGATTCACCTTCTGGCCGATCACCAGCGGCGCCAGATACGCGCCAGCCGTCTTCGACCAGCGATACAGGCGTCCATTTTCGCGGCTGAGCAGGTAGATGGTGCCGGCGCTGTCCGAGAAAATCTGGTCGGGTACGTAGGCCGGCGTCGCCAGTGCGGCATTGCAATTCACGCCATCGCCCTGGTCCAGCGCGTGACAGTTGGCGTCGTTCGGATAGAAGTCCTTGGTCAACCCGGTCGGGCTGTCGGCGGCGGTGTAGCTTCCCAGGAAGGCATCGGGGTAGCCATCGTTGTCCGAATCGACCGCGGCTGTTTTGTCGAGCGGGAATTTATCTGCGAGGTTGGTGACGCCGTCGCCATCGGTATCGTTGGACGGGACGTAATTGACGATCTCGATCTGGGTGGCCTTTTTCACGACCAGGTAATTGACGCTTCCAGCGATCGACACGCCCAATACTTCGCCGTTCACAAGCAGTTCTTCCATCTTGGTCCGGTTCGCGCTATAGCGCGTCAGCCGCGTCTTGTCCCCGGAAGGCGAGAAGGTGAGCAGTTCATCGTTGGCGATCCAGGCTGCATCGGTCGGGGTGGCGCCGATGTTGCCTTGCCAGGTCAGGCCCGGCGCGGCGTAAATGTCTCCGCTCCCCAGCAAGATCTTGGTGCCCGCTGCGTTCGAGCGAATAGGGCCGGTAATGGTATAGGAGCCGTGGTAAGGCGACTCTCCGGACGAGGTGATTTTTCCGGTGGCCTGGTCGATCACTTCGAACATCAGGTCGTTGGGACTACTGTTGTCGCGGAAGAAGTACAGCGTCGATGTCGCCTGGTTCCAGTCGTAGTACCGTGAGTAGTAGTTCCAGTCCTTGCTTTCCACCTTGGCCCCCTGCTTGTCGAACAAGTGATGGGATTCCCAGGCGCCGGTATCGTCCTGCGCCATCAGGTATTTTCCGACGGCGACAAGTCCATTGATCCTGCTGGGGACGCTGGCAAAGATGGTCGCGCTTTCCTGCAGCGATTCGGAATAGCTGTGAATCTTCCCATCCGTGTCTCCCACATACACCCGTGCGTGATCGGCAGAGTAGGCATAGGTCGTGGGGGTATAACCGGTGATGTTCACGCGGCCGAGGAAGTGCTTCGTATTCAGGTCATACGTATAGAGGCGCAATGCGTCGTCTTCGGAATTGAAAACGATTTTCCCATTTGCGTTGCCGACGATCTTGAGGCGCGAACTGGCCAGCGTTTTCAGATAGCAGACTCCGTTGCTAGCGTCAGACGCCGCTGCGCACAGCGGGTCGTTCGGGGCGGCATCGACGCTGTCGGCCACGCCGTCCTGGTCGGTGTCGATGATCACGACCGGAGGCGGCGGCGGCGGTGTATTGGTGCCGCCGCCGCAGCCCGCGATGGTAACGGCGAGCACTGCGATGGTCAGGTTGCGAATGGAAAAAAGTAGCATGATGGGCGGCTTTGTGGTTGTCTCGCGGGGGCGCAACGCAAATCGGCTTGGCTGTCTGGCAAAGTAATTCGCAGGTAGTCTTGACCCCTTCAGGGATGCGCAGTATGCGCTTCCAGGGTATTGTTGTCAAGAAAATACTATTTATAAATCTGCAAGCTACAGAAGATGGGGAGGGGATATGATTTCTGTACAGACGTAAAAAAGGGTTTCGCGCCGAAGCGGGAAACCCTTTTCTGTACTGCTAAAATTCGTGGTAGGCCGTGCGGGATTCGAACCTGCGACCAACGGATTAAAAGTCCGCTGCTCTACCAGCTGAGCTAACGACCCCCGAAAGAGGCCGTATTATATACAGCCTGCCGCAGACTGCAAAGGGTTTTGTGAAAACAATTTATCCCCTTCCTATTTCATCCCCAGCGCCGCCGTCACCTTCAGCACCTCGTCGGCGGTGGTCACGCCTTCCTGTACTTTCATCGCGCCGGCGATGCGCAGCGGCTTCATGCCGTCGGCCACGCTCTGGCGGCGCAGCGCCTGGATGTCCGTTTCCTCGCGCACCATGTCGCTGAAGCCTTCCGTCACCGTCAGCAGCTCGTAGATGCCGGTGCGGCCGCGATAGCCGGTCTGCCTGCATTCGGGGCAGCCCACTGCGCGATACACGACGGCCGGCTTGGGCAAGTCCCACGCGCCGCCTATGCTGTGCCAGATGTCGTCGGTCAGTTCGCCGTCGTCCTTCTTGCATTCGGTGCACAGCGTGCGCACCAGGCGCTGCGCCATGATGCCGATCAGCGTCGCCTCCAGCAGGTAATAGGGCACGCCCAGTTCCAGCAGCCGCATCACGGCCGACGGCGCGTCGTTGGTGTGCAGCGTGGACAGCACCAGGTGGCCGGTCAGCGCCGCCTGGATCGCCATCTCGGCGGTGGCCAGGTCGCGGATCTCGCCGACCATGATGATGTCCGGATCCTGCCGCATCAGCGCGCGCACGCCGTCGGCGAACGACAGCTCGATGCCCGGTTGCACCTGCATCTGGTTGAAGGCCGGCTCCACCATCTCGATCGGGTCTTCCACCGTGCAGACGTTGACCTCCGACGTCGCCAGCGCCTTGAGCGTGGTGTACAGCGTGGTGGTCTTGCCCGAGCCGGTCGGCCCTGTCACCAGGATGATGCCGTGCGGGCGCGCGGTCAGCTCGTCCCAGCGCTGCGCGTCGTCGGCCGGGAAGCCCAGTTCCGGCAAGGTCTTCACCACCACGTCGGGATCGAAGATGCGCATCACCAGCTTTTCGCCGAAGGCGGTCGGCAGCGTCGACAGGCGCAGTTCGATCTCCTGGCCGCCGGCGGTGCGGGTCTTGATGCGGCCGTCCTGCGGGCGGCGCTTCTCGATCACGTCCATGCGGCCCAGCAGCTTGATGCGCGCGGTCATCGCGATCATCACCACCGCCGGCACCTGGTACACCTGGTGCAGCACGCCGTCGATGCGGAAGCGGATCGCCGCCATGTCGCGCTTGGGTTCCAGGTGGATGTCCGAGGCGCGCTGTTCGAAGGCGTATTGCCACAGCCAGTCGACGATGTTGATCACGTGCTGGTCGTTGGCGTCGACCTGCTTGTTGGTCTTGCCCATCTCGACCAGCTGCTCGAAGTTGTTGCGCAGCGCGAGGTCGTTGGTGTTGTTCTTGTTGGCCTTCTTGATCGACTTGGCCAGGCTGAAGAACTGCGTGATGTACTGCGCGATGTCGAGCGGGTTGGCGATCACGCGGCGTATCGTGCGGCGCGAGATCTTGGCGATCTCCGCTTCCCATTCGACCGCGTAGGGATCGGCGGTGGCCACCACCAGCGTGTCGCCGTTGAGCTCCAGCGGCAGGATGTTGAAGCGCGCCGCGTAGCTGGCCGACATCACGTCGGCCACGCGGGTGAAGTCTATCTTCAGCGGATCGATGCGGGTGAAGGCCAGGCCGGTGCGCGCCGCCAGCCATTCGCACAGCGCGTCCAGCGTCAGCAGCTTGTGCGGCGGCAGCGCCGACAGCAGCTTGCCATGCGCCACCGCGCATAGCGGGTGCATGGGGCCGACCGCGTTCTTCAGGATGCCCTGGCTGTGCGCGTACAGGTCCTTGACTTCGGCCTTGCGTATCATGCCGTCGGCCAGCAGCCAGGTGTAGATCTGCTGCAGATCGAGCGGCGCCGGTTTGGCGGGCGGTGTGACGGCAGTTGCGGAGGTTGCGGACATCATGCCACTTTCAAAAGTCGGCAGCGGAACGGCCCGCTGCCGCATTCCCTCTGATTACTTCGCTTACTTCGTTGCTATGCCCTTGACCCAGGTCTTGGCCGGCAGCTTGGTGTCGGCGGTGATCTGCGCCGCGCGCTCGGCCAGCGCGGCGAGGTCGATGGCGCGCTGGCGCTTGAAGGCGATCGCCACCACGTTACCATCATGTACCTGCGGCAGGCAAATGACTTGCTCGAAGGCGAACTTGATGGCCTTGATGTTGCGCGCGTAGCTGGGGTGGTCGCCGAACAGGTTGACCGTCATGATGCCGTCGTCAGTCAGGCAGGCGTTGCAGGACTGGTAGAACTCGGCGCTGTCGAGCACCGGGCCGCGCGCGGTGGCGTCGTACAGGTCCACTTGCAGCACGTCCAGCGTGCCGGCGTTGGCTTCGTCGTTGACGTAGTCGAGCGCATCCATCTCCACCACGTTCAGGCGGTCGTCGTTGTCCGGCAGCTTGAACATCGAGGCGCAGATCGCGATCACCGACGGATTCAGCTCGACCGCCGTGACGGCGGCTTCAGGGAAAGTGACGTAGCAGTATTTGGTCAGCGTGGCCGTGCCCAGGCCCAGCTGGGCGATGCGGGCGGGCTGTTGTTGCCACAGCATCCAGGCCATCATCTGTTGCGCGTATTCCAGCTCCGGCCAGTTGGGCTTGCGGATGCGCATCGCGCCCTGCACCCATTCCGTGCCAAAGTGCAGATAGCGCACGCCATCCTGTTCCGACAGCGTCACCGGCGCATATTTGGGCTTGCGCACGGGAGCGGGCTTGGCGGCCGGGCGGGAGGATTCGACTTGTTCGATGGATTTTCGTTTGATCAGCATGGGGGGCGGCAGCGACAGGAGGTGAACCGGCATTATCCCGCGATGCCTTGCAGCAAAGCAAGCCTGAAAACGACACTGCCGGTCACGGGACCGGCAGTGCTGGGGGAGTGGCGGGGGATTAACGCTGCATCGGCTCGACGACCACGCGCAGGCGCACGCGCTCGCCCGGATCGTAGGACATCACGCTGGTGTAGTTGCGGCCGCGATAGTCGTAGGTGACTTCATAGCCGGAGGTGCGCGATTCCCAGTGGTCGACGGTGCGGCACTGTTTGACTTGCTGTTCCTGCACGCCGCCGCTGGACGGGGTGTTGGCGTTGTCGATGCGGTCGCCTGCAACGGCGCCGGCGATGGCGCCAGCCGCGGTGGCGACCGAGCGGCCGGTGCCGCCGCCGACCTGATTACCGGCCAGACCGCCGATCAGGCCGCCGATGATGGCGCCGCCGACGCCGCGCGATGGCGCAGGCTGCTGCACCTGGACGTATTCAGTGCGGCATTCCTGGCGCGGACGGTTGATTTGTTCGACCTGCGGGGTGACGCGAACCACACGGCCGAAATCTTCAAAATCGGCAGCTTGGGCAGCGAAGGGCAGGGAGCCTACGCACAGTACGGATGCGATCAGTTTGGCTTGCAAGTTCATTTGGTACCTCGTGTCAGTTTGGATGTCTTATCAGGGATTCTGATATTGCATGGTTCTATGGTAATCCTGCAACCGTCCCGCAACTAGTGCTAAACAGGTATCTATGGCAACAAATTGTAACAGGGGTCACGAAAGCGCGTCGCACGGCCATAAGGGGGAAATGTGCTCATTTAGCCCCTAAAACCCGCTCAAAATGTTCTGTTTTTAACAAATATTGCGTGAGCCATCACATTCGTGTTGATCTGGGAGGAACAACACGTTACCCTAATATGCGTATGGGATTCGAGAAACACATTGAATCAGCCACGGCGAACGCAGACCAGTTTGCCGTGTTAAGTGGACAGGTGCTCAAATTATTTACTCTTTAATTCACAAAATAGGCACTCCCGACAGTAAAGTGGACACACCGTACATTCCAGGTCAGATTGAGGGAAACACGAGTTTGTTAATGACCGTGCCGCCCAACCTCGTGCAATCGATCCGCGCCTTCCGCGTGGTCGAGCTGCAGGAAGAAGCGGCCCGCCTCGGACATCACTTCCTGTACGCGCACTGCATCGCCGGCGCGACCAAGCAGCAAGTCCTGGGCATCATTGCCGAATCGTTCCAGTTCCCCAAGGGTATAGGCAAGAATTTCGATGGTTTGCGGACGACTTTGACCGAAACCATGGCTGGCGCCGGCACGCAGCAAGGCTTCCTGGTGGTGCTGGAACAGTTGCCTAATACCCAAAAATTTGACAAGGAAGCACGGGAAACCCTGCTGGACGTGTTCCGCGACGCCGCCGATTACTGGGCCGACAAGAAAGTCCCGTTCCGGGTGTTTTACTCCTTCGAGTAAGCCGGAATCCCCTCCCGCGCCAGCGTCGGAGCGGGTCTTCCACGCCCCGAGGCGTCCTGCTGCATTGCAACAAATCTTGTTCAGTTGTAGTCCCGGCTGCATGAACAAGGTACAATGTCGGCCTATGAAAAACATCGTCATCCTGATTTCCGGTCGCGGCAGCAACATGGAAGCGGTCGTCCGCGCGGCGCAAGCCGAGCGCTGGCCCGCCCGTATTGCCGCCGTCATCAGCAACCGCGCCGACGCCTCCGGGCTGGTTTTCGCTGCTGAGCATGGAATCCCGACGGCTATTGTTGCCAACAAAGACTACGCCAGCCGCGCCGAATTCGACGCCGCCCTGCAAACCGTGATCGACGGCTTCCAGCCCGATCTGGTGGTGCTGGCAGGTTTCATGCGGATTTTGACGGAGCAGTTTGTCGCGCACTACGCCGGCCGCATGCTCAACATCCATCCATCGCTGCTGCCGCTGTTCCCCGGCCTGGCGACCCACGCGCAGGCGCTGGCCGCCGGCGTGGCCGAGCATGGGGCGACGGTGCATTTCGTGACGGCCGAACTCGATCACGGGCCGATGGTGGCGCAAGCCGCCGTGCCCGTGTTGCCCGACGATACGGTTGAAACCCTGTCCGCCCGCGTACTGCAGCAGGAGCATGTGATTTATCCGCGGGCGATACGCTGGTTTGTCGAAGACAGGTTGACGATAGCGCAGGGCGCGGTCCACGTGGACCATACAAAGTAAAACTAACCAAGGAATTCCATGAGATTGCCACCAGCGATACTCGCCAACGCCGAAGAAGTGTTGCGCGAGATTTTGCGCTTTGCCGCGCCGGCCGACACCACCCTGTCGCGCTATTTCAAAGACCACCACCGCCTGGGCGGCCGCGAACGCGGCGCCATCGCCGAGTGCGTCTACAACGTGCTGCGCAATAAATCGTTTTATACCGATTTCTCCGAAGCGGGCGGCGGCGCCACCATGCGTCGCCTGACGCTGCTGGGCATGGCGGACGCGGTCGGCGTCGAATCGCTGGGCGGCCTGACCGAGGATGAAGTGGCGTGGGTCGAGCGCATCCTGCAGATCGACCGCAAGGTGATGCACAAGTCCAGCCGTTCGAACATGCCGAAGTGGCTGTTCGACAAGCTGGTCGAACAGATGGGCGAAGAGGAAACGCTGGCGCTCGCCGACGGCATGAACTCGCCTGCGCCGCTGGACCTGCGCGTCAACGCCATGAAGGCGACCCGCGACGACGTGGCCGCCAAGCTGCTGGAAGCGCCGATCCGCAGCACGCCGACGCCGTTCGCGCCGCTGGGCCTGCGCGTGCTGCAAAAGCCCGCGCTGCAAAACCTGCCGCTGTTCAAGGACGGCCATATCGAGGTGCAGGACGAGGGCAGCCAGATCCTGTCGGCCATCGTCGGCGCCAAGCGCGGCGAGATGGTGGTGGACTTCTGCGCCGGCGCCGGCGGCAAGACGCTGGCACTGGGCGCGACCATGCGCAACACCGGCCGCCTGTATGCCTTCGACGTGTCCGAGAAGCGCCTGGCCAAGCTGAAGCCGCGTCTGGCGCGCAGCGGTCTGTCCAATGTGCATCCGGTGCAGATCGCGCACGAGCGCGACGCCAAGATCAAGCGCCTGGCCGGCAAGATCGACCGCGTGCTGGTCGATGCGCCATGCTCGGGCCTGGGTACCCTGCGCCGCAATCCCGACGTCAAATGGCGCCAGCAGCCTAGCGCCATCGGCGAACTGCAAGTCAAGCAGGCCGCCATCCTGGCCGGCGCCGCGCGTCTGTTGAAGGGCGGCGGCCGCCTGGTCTACGCCACCTGCAGCTTCCTGGACGACGAGAACGAATTCATCGCCAAGCAATTCCTCGATACCCATCCGGACTTCGAGCTGGTGCCGATGAACAAGGTGCTGGCCGAGCAGCGCATCGAGCTGGAGATGGGCGACTATCTGAAGCTGCTGCCGCACAAGCACCAGACCGACGGCTTCTTCGCCGCCGTGTTCGAGCGCAAGCCTATGGCCAAGAAGGTTATCGTCAAGGACGAGGACGAAGCGGTCGAGGAATAATCTTCCTCGGTACGCAGCGCAAAGGCCGGGCAGGTGTGTACACCGCCCGGCCTTTTTTACGTTAATCTACGCATCTCAGTCATTCCGCGCTTCCACACGATGAACCAACAACCCTTGCTCAACCTGATCGACGACCTCACCGGCGACTTGAACGACCCCAGCCTGCTGTGGCAGGTCGGCGCCATCATCGTTTCCGTGCTGCTGGGCTTTGGGCTGACGCGGTTGCTGAAGAAGCGTTTCGGCCGCCAGGACGATACGCATGGCGGCATGCTGCGCTTCGGCGTCGAGAGCTTCGGGCGCGTGATGGCGCCGCTGGCGGTGGTCGGCCTGCTGGCGCTGGCGCGCGTGGTGCTGGCCAAGTACCACTTCCACGTCAACATGCTCAGGCTGGCGTTGCCGATCTTCGGTTCGCTGGCGGTGATACGCTTTACCTTCTACCTGTTGCGCCGCGTGTTTGCGCGTCACGGCCATGTCAGCGCCACCATGCTGGCGTTCGAGAAAGTGTTCCAGCTGCTGGTGTGGCTGGCGTTCGTGCTGTATATCACCGGCGTGTGGGTCGATGTGTTCGACTACCTGGACGGCACCATCCTGCCTATCGGTAAATACAAGGTGTCGATCGCCGACATCCTGCAGGCGACCGTGTCGGTGGTGGTGTTGCTGATGCTGGCGCTGTGGGCCGGCGCCGCGCTGGAAGAGCAGCTGATGAAGGTGCAGGGCATGCACTCCAACCTGCGGGTGGTGGTGGCGCGCACCGCGCGCGCCGTGCTGATCCTGGTGGCGGTGCTGATGAGCTTGTCGCTGGTGGGCATCGACCTCACCGTGCTGTCGGTGTTCGGCGGCGCGCTGGGCGTCGGCCTGGGCCTGGGTTTGCAGAAGATCGCCAGCAACTACGTGTCCGGCTTCGTGATCCTGCTCGACCGCAGCCTGACCATCGGCGACATGATCACCGTCGACAAATACAGCGGCCGCGTCACGCAGATCAACACGCGCTACACCGTGCTGCAGGGCCTGGATGGCGTCGAGTCCATCGTGCCGAACGAGATGCTGGTGTCGGGCGCGGTGCAGAATTCCTCGCTGTCGAGCAGCATGCTGTGGATCTCGACCAAGGTCTCCGTGGCCTACGACACCGATGTCGATACCGTGCTCAAGCTGCTGGAAGATGCGGCGCTGACAGTGGACCGCGTGCTGAAGGAAGACAAGCTGCCGTCGGCGCAGCTGTTGAGCTTTGGCGCGGACGGGCTGGATCTGCAACTGGGATTCTGGATCAACGATCCGCAGAACGGCCGCGGCGGCGTGATCTCGGACGTCAACCGCGCGGTGTGGCGCGCGCTGAAGGAGAACAATATCTCCGTGCCATTCCCGCAGCGGGAAATGCGCATCCTTGGCCCCGTGCCCGAGCAATTATCAGCTCCGGAAAGCACGACCGTGCCGAAGAATTCATCGGTGACTACGGGAAATCCTTCCGCTAATCACGGTTAAATCAGCGTACAATGACGAGCAAAAGTAAGACTGACGGACTTCCTGCGCCTGCTAAAAACGCAATCTTGACGGAACGACCGCACAGCGAGACATGCCCACTTTGGAGTAGTAATGATTTTTAGTTTATATGATGTACTGGATTTTTTGTCTAACGGCGTCACCCGACTCACCGCATGGCAAGTGTTCTTCTATACGCTGATCGTAACCCACATCACCATCGCCAGCGTCACCATCTACCTGCACCGCCACCAGGCGCACCGTGCGCTGGAGCTGCACGCGATTCCTAGCCATTTCTTCCGTTTCTGGCTGTGGCTGACCACCGGCCAAGTGACCAAGGAATGGGCTGCGATCCACCGCAAGCACCACGCCAAGTGCGACACCGAGGAAGATCCGCACAGCCCTGTCACCCGCGGCATCAAGAAAGTGTTCTGGGAAGGCGCCGAGCTGTATCGCGCTGAATCGAAGAACCTGGAAACCATGGAAAAGTATGGCCATGGCACGCCGACCGACTGGATCGAGCGCAACCTGTACACCCGCTTCAGCTGGCAGGGCGTGGCTGCGCTGTTGGTGATTAACTTCGTGTTGTTCGGTGTGATCGGCATCAGCGTGTGGGCAGTGCAGATGATGTGGATCCCGGTGACGGCGGCCGGCATCATCAACGGCATCGGCCACTACTGGGGCTACCGCAACTACGATTGCGCCGACGCGGCCACCAACATCATCCCGTTCGGCATCCTGATCGGCGGTGAAGAGCTGCACAACAACCACCACACCTTCGCCACCTCGGCCAAGCTGTCGTCGAAATGGTATGAGTTCGACATCGGCTGGGGCTACATCCGCGCGCTGGAAATGATGGGCCTGGCCAAGGTGAAGAAACGCGCACCGGAGCCGAAGTTCGCCAAGGGCAAAGTGGAAGCCGACTTCGACACGCTGCAATCGGTCATCGCCAACCGTTACGACGTGATGGCCAAGTACGCCAAATCGGTCAAGCACGCCTGGAAGGAAGAGCTGGAACACCTGAAAGACAAGGCCCAGCTGGAAGCGCGCTTCCTGAAATCGTCGCGCAAGCTGTTGCAGCGCGAGCCGGGCAAGCTGGAAGCGCCGCAGCAGCAACAGCTGGTGGAACTGTTCCAGCACAGCAAAGCGCTGGAAACCATGCACACCATGCGCGTGGAACTGGGCGTGATCTGGGAGCGTTCGCACTTCACCCGCGACCAGTTGCTGCACAAGCTGCAAGACTGGTGCAACCGCGCGGAAGCGTCGGGCATCAAGTCGCTGCAAGACTTCTCGTTCCGCCTGCGCAGCTACGCATAAGAAAGTATTGATACAATAAAACGGCTCCGAATTCGGAGCCGTTTTTCATTTCAGGGAGCATCATGCAATTGCGAGCTTTTTTGACCGCCCTGGCGCTGGCGTTGCCGATGTGCGCCGCCCATGCCGGCGACTGGACCGTGCGTTTCGATGGCGCCGGTCCGCTGAAGATAGGCATGCGTTTCGACACCGTCAACAAAGTGCTGGGCGACCACATGGAGCGCACGCCGAAAGCCTTGCGCGGCACGCCCAACTGCTTCCAGCTGGAGCCTGCACGCCAGCCCGGTTTGCTGCTGATGTTTGTCGGCGATGTCCTGAAGCGGGTGGATGTGATGGAAGAGGGCATCCAGTCCGAGCGCGGCATCGGCCTGGGCGATCCGGTGGAAAAGATCCGCCAGGTCTACGGCGAAGCGGTGACGTCCGCGCCGCAGGCCTACGACGACAGCGAGCAGACCCTGACCGTCAAGGCAGGCGGCGGCCAGTACGCGATCCGCTTCGACACCAGCAAAGGCAAAGTTGGCGCGATCTACGCCGGCGCCTGGAAGGAAGTGCAGTACATCGAAGGCTGCCTGTAAAACAAAAAAGCCGCTGAGCTGATGCTGAGCGGCTTTTTTACGAGAAGCGAAGATCGAATTACTTGATCTTGGTTTCTTTGAACATGACGTGCTTGCGTGCTTTAGGATCGAACTTCATGATCTCCATTTTAGCAGGCGTGGTGCGCTTGTTCTTGGTGGTGGTGTAGAAGAAACCCGTACCTGCGGTCGATTCCAGTTTGATTTTGTCGCGGCCAGTTTTTGCCATGGTAGCTCCCTAATTAGACTTTTTCGCCACGGGCGCGCATGTCGGCCAGTACGGCATCGATGCCGACTTTGTCGATTACGCGCAGACCAGCGTTGGACAGACGCAGGGAGACCCAGCGGTTTTCAGATTCAACAAAAATACGACGGTTCTGCAGGTTAGGCAGGAAACGACGTTTGGTTTTGTTGTTTGCGTGGGAAACATTGTTGCCGACCATCGGCTTCTTCCCAGTAACTTGGCAAACACGTGCCATAACGCACTCCTTAAAAGACATTCCACAATTGGAAAAACAAGAGTATATCCAAAAAACTCAGCTTTTTCAATGACTTGTGAAAAACAATTGTGTCTCGCATATCTTAAAATATTTAACAATTGTGGATTCGCTCGTAAACCCTTGAGCGCATAGGGGTAAACTCATAGCTGGCCGTGCTCGGCAAACGAGTGCACCTGGTGGCCGGCGACCACAAAATGGTCGAGGATGCGGATATCGACCAGCGCCATGGCCTGCACCAGCGCCCGCGTCAGCAGCAGGTCCGATTCGCTGGGATCGGGCGTGCCGGACGGGTGGTTGTGGGCCAGCATGATGCTGGCCGCGTTGCAGGCCAGCGCCGCCTTGACCACCTCCCTCGGGTAGACGCTGGTGTGCGTCAAAGTGCCGCGAAACATTTCACGGGCGTCGATCAGGCGGTTCTTCACGTCGAGGAACAGCACGTGGAAGGATTCGAAGTCCTTGCCGCTGAAGGTGATGCGCAGGTATTCCTTGACCGCGCGCGGCGAGTTCAGCGCCTGGCCGGCCTTGATTTCCTCCAGAATCGCGCGCCGCGCCAGCTCCATCACCGCCTGCAGCTGCGAGAACTTGGCCGGGCCCAGCCCGCGCAGCGAGGAAAACGCCTCCAGGCTGGCCCCGAACATGGCTTGCAGCGAACCGAAATGGTGCAATATCTGCTGCCTCAGTTGCACCGCATCCTTGCCGGGGATGCCGGTGCGCAGGAAAACCGCCAGCAATTCCGCGTCCGACAGCGCCGCCGCGCCCTCGCGTATCAGCCGCTCGCGCGGGCGCCGTTCCGGCGGCCATTCCTTGATTGCCATCGATATCCTCCGCAAATCAGCACAGACGACGGGCGCGAGCGGCAAGGTGGCTTACAATAGAGCCTTTGCCAGCTTACCGAATCTCACGTCATGTCTAACGCGCAACCTGCTGTCGTCACCAAATCGGCCTACTTAACACTGCATTATCGTCTTGCCTCGTTGGACGGTACTGATATCGTTACAACCTTCGGCGGAAATCCCGCCACGCTGATGCTGGGCCAGGGCCAGCTGGCGCCGGTGCTGGAAGAGCTGCTGGTCGGCATGCCTGAAGGCACGCACAAGACCTTCGAGCTGGAGCCGGGCGTCGGCTTCGGCCCGCGCAACCCGGAACTGGTGCGCGAAGTCACCCGCGCCACGCTGGACGAGAACTCGGTGCCGGGCGCCGACTATAAAGTAGGCGACCTGGTCGACTTCGCCGCGCCGGGTGGCGGCCGCTTCGCCGGCATCCTGCGCGAGCTGGGCGAGGAAACCTGTCTGTTCGACTTCAACCACCCGCTGGCCGGCCAGCCGCTGAAATTCGAAGTCCAACTGATCTCCGTGCTGTGAGGAACCCATGAGCGATAAAGAAATCCTGCTGGCCCAGCCGCGCGGCTTTTGCGCCGGCGTCGACCGCGCCATCGAAATCGTCGAGCGCGCGCTGACCCAGTTCGGCGCGCCTATCTATGTGCGCCACGAAATCGTCCACAACGCCTACGTGGTGGAAGACCTGCGCAACAAGGGCGCCATCTTCATCGAAGACCTGGACGACGTCCCGGCCGGCAACACCCTGGTGTTCTCGGCGCACGGCGTGTCCAAGGCGGTGCGGGCGGAAGCGGAATCGCGCGGCCTCAGCATCTTCGACGCCACCTGCCCGCTCGTCACCAAGGTGCACGTGGAAGTGGCCAAGATGCGCAAGCAGGGCTGCGAGATCATCATGATCGGCCACGACGGCCATCCTGAAGTCGAGGGCACGATGGGCCAGACCGAAGAGGGCATGTACCTGGTCGAAACCGTCGCCGACGTCGACAAGCTGAACGTCACCAAACCCGACCAGCTGGCGTATGTCTCCCAGACAACGTTGTCGGTTGACGACACCGCCGACATCATCGAGGCGCTGAAACGCAAATATCCGGCCATCATCGAGCCGAAAAAGGGCGACATCTGCTACGCCACCACCAACCGCCAGGAAGCCGTGAAATTCATGGCGCCGCAGGTGGAAGTGGTGATCGTGGTCGGCAGCCCGAACAGCTCCAATTCCAACCGCCTGCGCGAAGTGGCGGAGAAGAAGGGCACGCCGGCCTATATGGTCGACAACGCCACGCAGATCGATCCGCTCTGGCTCGAAGGCAAGGTGCGCGTGGGCGTCACGGCCGGCGCGTCGGCGCCGGAAGTTTTGGTGCACGCCGTCATCGACCGCCTGAAGCAACTGGGCGCGCGCAGCGTGCGCATCCTGGATGGCGTGCAGGAAGCGGTGACTTTCCCGCTGCCCAAGGGCCTGGATGGACAGAAAGCTGCACCGGCCGAGGGCGTGGTTTAACAACTTTCGGGATGGAACGGAATTATATTTCGCATATTGCCGTTATTCCGCAGTTAGTTTTTCCAAAATCTCGCTATCATTGCCTCGCTCTTAAAAAGTTGTCGTTTCGGCTTATAAATGGGGGAACGGCGGAGAGGGCGCTCGCAGGGGATGATACCGGTTCAGGCATGAAATTTGCATCATGAACGCGTAGTCAACGGCGGCACTACGGAGACCTCTCCGGGTGCCGTTTTTGTTACATGAGCCGGATGTGCAGGCATAACATAAAAGTAAAGGCGCTCTTCATGGATACTTTTATCCAACAAATTATTAACGGACTTGTGCTCGGGAGCATGTACGCACTGGTCGCGCTGGGCTACACCATGGTGTACGGTGTGCTGAACCTGATCAACTTCGCCCACGGCGATGTGCTGATGATCGGTGCGATGACCGGCCTGACCATCCTCAACCTTCTCAATCAGTATGCGCCGGACCTGCCCGGCTACGTCAAACTGGCGATCGCCATCGGCGGCGCCATTCCGGTATGCATGATCGTCAACATCATCATCGAGCGCGTCGCCTACCGCCGCCTGCGCAACGCGCCGCGCCTGGCGCCGCTGATCACCGCGATCGGCGTGTCGACCCTGCTCAACACCTTTGCAATGATGATCTGGGGCCGTAACCCGCTGTCCTTCCCGCAACTGTTGCCATCCGACCCGGTCGCCATCGGCGGCGCGCTGATTTCGCCGACCCAGATCCTGTTGCTGGCGCTGGCCCTGATCTCGATGGCCGGCCTGGTGGTGCTGGTGGAAAAAACCAAGATGGGCCGCGCGATGCGCGCCACCGCCGAGAATCCCCGCGTCGCCGGGCTGATGGGCGTCGATTCCAACAAGGTCATCGTCGCCACGTTCGCGCTGGGGGCGGCGCTGGCCGCCGTGGCCGGCGTGATGTGGGGCGCCAACTATGCGTCGGTGCAGTTCACGATGGGCTTCCTGCCGGGCCTGAAAGCCTTCTGCGCCGCGGTGCTGGGCGGCATCGGCAACATCTACGGCGCCATGCTGGGCGGCATCGTGCTCGGCATCATCGAGAGCCTGGGCGCCGGCTACATCGGCGACCTGACCGGCGGCTTCCTCGGCAGCCACTATCAGGACATCTTTGCCTTTGTCGTGCTGATCATCGTGCTGACGGTGCGTCCGTCCGGCATCATGGGCGAGCGCGTCGCGGACCGTGCCTAAGCGGAGGAACTGATATGGCCATTCTGAATTTCGACACTACCCGCAACCCGCGCAAGGCCTACAGCAGCATGGCTGTGGTGCTGATCGGCTTGCTGATCTTCCCGTTCGTCGCCTCGCAGTTCGGCAACTCCTGGGTCCGCATCATCGACATGGCGCTGCTGTACATCATGCTGGCGCTGGGCTTGAACATCGTGGTCGGCTTCGCCGGCTTGCTGGACCTGGGCTACATCGCGTTCTACGCGGTGGGCGCCTATATGACCGGCCTGTTGGCCTCGCCGCAATTCGCGGCGCTGCTGGAGTCGATGATCAACGAATACCCGGTCATCGGCAACTCGCTGGTGGCGATCCTGGGACCGGACATCCAGCAGAACGGCATCCACCTGTCGGTGTGGCTGATCGTGCCGCTGGCGGCCGCGCTGGCCGGCCTGTTCGGCGCCATCCTGGGCGCGCCGACGCTGAAACTGCGCGGCGACTACCTGGCCATCGTGACGCTGGGCTTCGGCGAGATCATCCGCATCTTCATGAACAACCTGAACGAGCCGATCAACTTCACCAACGGCCCGCAGGGCATCAACCTGATCGACCCGATACGGGTGTTCGGCGTCAACCTGGCGGGCGAGGCGGGGTCGCGCGCGAACGTGGTGATCGGCGGTTTCTCGATGCCGTCGGTGAACGCGTATTACTTCCTGTTCCTGTTCCTGTGCGTGGCGGTGGTGTTCGTCACCTCGCGCCTGCAGCATTCGCGCCTGGGCCGCGCCTGGGTCGCCATCCGTGAAGACGAGATCGCCGCCAAGGCGATGGGCATCAATACCCGCAACGTCAAGCTGCTGGCCTTCTCGATGGGCGCCTCGTTCGGCGGCATCGCCGGCGCGATGTTCGCCTCGTTCCAGGGCTTCGTCTCGCCGGAATCGTTCTCGCTGACCGAATCGATCGCCGTGCTGGCGATGGTGGTGTTGGGCGGCATCGGCCATATCCCGGGCGTCATCATGGGCGGCGCGCTGCTGGCGGCCTTGCCGGAAGTGCTGCGCCACGTGGTCGAGCCATTGCAGCAGAAGCTGTTCGGCCACGTGCTGATCGAGGCCGAAGTGCTGCGCCAGCTGCTGTACGGCCTGGCGATGGTGCTGATCATGCTGAACCGCCCGGCCGGCCTGTGGCCCGCGCCCAAGCATGAAGACCGTCCCGACGGCGACTCCGACACCAAAGATCAATCGTCCGGCACTGTGGCGGCCTGAGGGATAGACACATGAGCGAACAAGTAATTCTGAACATCGCCGGCGTGAACAAGCGCTTCGGCGGCTTGCAGGCGCTGACCGATGTCGGCATCAAGATCATGAAGGGCCAGATCTACGGCCTGATCGGCCCCAACGGCGCCGGCAAGACCACCTTCTTCAACGTCATCACCGGCCTGTACCAGCCGGACACCGGCACCTTCGAGCTGGCCGGCAAGCCGTATTCGCCGTCGGCGCCGCACGCGGTGGCCAAGGCCGGCATCGCCCGCACCTTCCAGAACATCCGCCTGTTCGGCGAGATGACCGCGCTGGAAAACGTCATGGTCGGCCGCCACGTGCGCTCGCACCAGGGCGTGTTCGGCGCCGTGTTCCGCCACAAGGCGGCGCGCGAGGAAGAGGCGTCTATCCGCAAGCGCGCGCAGGAGCTGCTGGACTTCGTCGGCATCGGCCAGTTCGCCAGCCGCACGTCGAAGTTCCTGTCCTACGGCGACCAGCGCCGCCTGGAAATCGCCCGCGCGCTGGCCACCGACCCGCAACTGCTGGCGCTGGATGAACCGGCGGCAGGCATGAACGCCACCGAGAAGCTGGCGCTGCGCGAGCTGCTGGTCAAGATCAAGAACGAAGGCAAGACCGTGCTGCTGATCGAGCACGACGTCAAGATGATGATGGGCTTGTGCGACCGGCTGATGGTGCTGGAATACGGCAAGCCGATCGCCGAGGGCCTGCCGGCTGAAATCCAAAGCAATCAGGCGGTGATCGACGCCTACCTGGGAGGATCGCACTAATGAGCGACAACGTTCTTAAAGTATCGGGACTGAAAGTCGCGTACGGCGGCATCAAGGCCGTCAAGGGTATCGACCTGGAAGTGAACCAGGGCGAGCTGGTGGCGCTGATCGGCGCCAACGGCGCCGGCAAGACCACCACGCTCAAAGCCATCACCGGCACGCTGCCGCCTTGCAAGGTCGAGGGCACGGTCAGCTACATGGGCGAGTCGCTCAAGGGCAGCAAGTCCTTCCACCTGGTCGAGAAGAAGCTGGCGATGGTGCCGGAAGGGCGGGGCGTGTTCACCCGCATGTCGATCCAGGAAAACCTGATGATGGGCGCCTACACGCGCGACGACAAGGCCGGCATCGAGGCCGACATCGCCAGGTGGTTCGACGTGTTCCCGCGCCTGAAGGAGCGGGCGGCGCAGATGGCCGGCACCCTGTCGGGCGGCGAGCAGCAGATGCTGGCGATGGCGCGCGCGCTGATGTCGCATCCCAAGCTGTTGCTGCTGGATGAGCCGTCGATGGGCCTGTCGCCCATCATGGTCGAGAAGATTTTCGAGGTGATCCGCAACGTCTCGAAAGAAGGCATCACGATCCTGCTGGTGGAGCAGAACGCCAAGCTGGCGCTGCAGGCCGCGCACCGCGGCTATGTCATGGATTCCGGCCACATCACGATGACCGGCAACGCCAAGGACATGCTGGACGATCCGCGCGTCAAGGCCGCCTACCTCGGCGAATAAGAATCCGGGGACCTGACCCCGGATGAAAAAAGCCGTGTGTGCTTGCGACGATCTTGAGCGTCGCAAGCACACACGGCTTTTTTTATTGGAGCCGGCGCCCTACCGCGCCGGTGTTCCTCGATTACTTCTTGGCTGGAGCAGCTTTAGCGGCGGCAGCGGTGAACTGGTTCACGGCCGAGGTCAGGTTCGATTCGATCGACTCGACAGCCTGCTTGGCGGTCTTGGCGAACTGCTCGTAGCCGGCGTTGGCGTTGCCGATGGCCGATTTCAGGATGGCCACTGCGTTTTCCGAACCTGCTGGAGCGTTCTTGCTCACTTCTTCCACCAGCGAGATGACTTTGCGGTTGGTCTCAGCGATCTGGGTTTCAGCAGCTTTGCTGAATTCAGCGCCGGTGCTCGAAGCGATGGTCGCCAGGTGACGGCCGTAGGCGATGGTTTTTTCTGCGTTAGGCTGGGCTTGTGCCGAAGCCAGCGAGAAGAATTCTTGTGGATCTTTAGCCGACAGCAGTTGCTTGGTGGTGATCGACGACTCTTCCAGCGATGCTTTAGCAGCGGTCAGGTTCAGGTCGACGAACTTCTCCACGCCTTCGAACGCTTTGTTGGTCAGGGCCGAGAAAATCGCGAATTGAGCT
Organism: Duganella sp. HH101; assembly: GCF_001758795.1. Classification (NCBI taxonomy): domain Bacteria; kingdom Pseudomonadati; phylum Pseudomonadota; class Betaproteobacteria; order Burkholderiales; family Oxalobacteraceae; genus Duganella; species Duganella sp. HH101. The sequence goes on from NZ_LRON01000005.1 coordinate 267,379, forward strand.
TCAAAGTTAGCTTTGGTCGCATTGGAAAATTGCTCAGGGATTGAAAACATTTATTTCTCCAGGAAAGTAGTCATTGATTAGGTACTGCTGTTTCTACAGCCGGTGCGAAACAGACTATCCACGTTTCAGACCGAACAACAAATTGTGCAACGCAACAAACCCGATTTTACGGCCTTCAAAAATTAAGTCAAGCGATTTTTTGTGCATTGCATCAAAGAACCGAGTCTAGCCTTTGGAAACAATTTCCATAAGGAAAATGCGGGCTGCAAGGGGCTGGGGCGGTGGCAAAACGCCCGGCGTGATAGACTTGCATCCTGTTGAGTCGGCGCCGCACAACGGCGCCGATTTCCTTTCTTGATGCAAGTCAGTTTTCGCCGTCATCCATGCCCAACACCCCAAGCACCGCCGCGGCCGCCAAACACGCTTCCTTGCTGTCGCCGCTGCCCTTGTTTTTCGTGCTGTTGTGGAGCAGCGGCTTCATCGTCGCCAAGTTCGGCCTGCCGTATGCGCCGCCGCTGACCTTCCTGGTGCTGCGCTTCCTGGGCGTGCTGCTGTTCCTGGTGCCGGCCGTGGTGTTGCTGAAAGCGCCGTGGCCGCGTGGCAGGATCTGGCAGATCGCCGTGGCCGGGCTGCTGGTGCAGGCAGGCTACCTGATCGGCGTCTGGTGCGCGATCAAGCTGGGTATGCCGGCCGGGCTGTCGGCGCTGATCGTCGGCATGCAACCCATCCTGACCGCCTTCGCCGCGCCGCTGATCGGCGAAAAAGTGCGGCCGCGACAATGGCTGGGCCTGGTATTCGGCCTGGGCGGGGTGGCGCTGGTGGTGGCCGCCAAGATCAAGCTGGTGGGCCTGTCGACCGACGCCATCCTGCTGTGCGTGCTGGCCCTGCTGTCGATGACCGCCGGCACCCTGTATCAAAAACGTTATTGCCCGCATTTCGACCTGCGCACCGGCACCGTGATCCAGTTCGCCGCCTCGCTGGTCGTGGTGCTGCCGCTGGCCATCATCTTCGAAGGCTGGACGCCGGAATTTGCTGCGGTGCAGTGGACGCCGCGCTTCGTCGGCGCCTTGCTGTGGTCGGTGATGGGCTTGTCGATAGGCGCCATCTTCCTGCTGTTCGCGCTGATACGCCGCAGCGACGCCACCCAAGTCACCAGCCTGTTGTACCTGACCCCGCCGACCACCGCCGTCATGGCCTGGCTGATGTTCGGCGAAGCTTTCAACGCCCTCGGCATGGCGGGGATGGCGCTGGCGGTGATGGGTGTGATATTTGTCGTCAAGAAAACCAGATAAAAGCGAGTGCACATGATTTCCACTTCCGACCAGCAAGCGGTGGACGCCGCCATCACCGGCCGCCGTTCGATCCGCGCCTTCCTGCCGCAGTCCGTGGCGCGCGAGGATATTGCGCAAATCCTGCAGGTGGCGGCGCGGGCGCCGTCCGGCACCAACACCCAGCCGTGGAAGGTTTACGTGCTCGTAGGCGAGCGCAAGCAGCAGCTGTCGTCGGCCATCCTGGCCGCGCACAACGATGCGGAGCAGGCCAAGCTGCACACCGAGGAATACGCCTACTATCCGCGCGAGTGGGTTTCGCCCTTCATCGAGCGGCGCCGCAAGGTGGGCTGGGACTTGTACGCGCTGCTGGGCCTGACCCGCGACAACAAGGCCGGCATGGCCGCCCAGCACGGCCGCAACTACGAGTTTTTCGGCGCCCCCGTGGGCATGATCTTCACCATCGACCGCATCATGGAGCAGGGCTCGTGGCTGGACTATGGCATGTTTCTGCAGAACATCATGGTGGCGGCGCGCGCGCGCGGGCTGGATACTTGCCCGCAGGCGGCATTTACCCAGTATCATCGGATCATCGGTGAGGTGCTGGACCTGCCGGAGCGGGAAACGGTGGTGTGCGGCATGGCGCTCGGTTACGCCGATCCATCGAAAATCGAGAATACTTTGATCACGGACCGTATGCCGGTCGAAGAATTTGTTAAATTTGTCGATTAGAACTAGCTTGTTGAAAACCTACGGGACCATATTGCGTCGACGCAACCATCGATGCCGACTATGTTAAATTTGCTTGCGCTTGGTCAGCGTTTTGCTACACTGCAACAGGTGTTGGGCTCTTTGCCCAGGCCGTTTTTTTCGGGGATATGAATGTATAAACTCGCTCTCAGTGCGCTCATTTCGCTGATGTTTGCCGCCACCGCCGTCACCGCCACGCCTGCCCAGGCTGCCGATGGCGCCGCATCGAAAAAACACCAGGTGAAGAAGGGCAAGGCCCGCCAGCCGGTACGCGTCGCCGCAGCCGAAGCAGGGGAGCGCGTGGTCAAGCGCGTGATCAAGGTCAATGGCCGCCGCAAGGTGGTCTACCAGCGCATCATCGCGGCCGCGCCGCCGGTGCCGACCATGGGCGACCTGGCCGGCCTGAACATGACGCGCGATCCGCTGGACCTGAAATCGAACGTGGCGCTGGTGCTGGACCAGGCCAACTCCGAAGTGTTGTTTGAGAAGAATTCCAACGTCGCCCTGCCGATCGCCTCGATCACCAAGATGATGACCGGCCTGGTCGTGGTCGAAGCCCGGCAGGACATGGACGAAATGCTGACCGTCACCGACGAGGACGTCGACCGCGAAAAATTCAGCAGCTCGCGCCTGAAGGTCGGCACCCAGCTGACCCGCGCCAATATGCTGCATGTCGCATTGATGAGCTCGGAAAACCGCGCCGCCTCGGCGCTGGGCCGCAACTACCCGGGCGGCAAGCCGGCGTTTGTCGAGGCGATGAACGCCAAGGCCCGCGAGCTGGGCATGGTCGACACCCATTACGTCGATTCCAGCGGCCTGTCGAAAATGAATGTGGCCAGCGCGCGCGACCTGGCCAAGCTGGCGATGGCCGCGTATCAGCAGCCCATCCTGCGCCAGTACTCGACCGACGCCAAGGCCATGATCGAAACCAATGGCCGTCCTATGCAGTTCGGCACCACCAACCACCTGGTCGCCAGCCCGGACTGGGCGATCGGCCTGCAGAAGACCGGTTTCATCAACGAAGCGGGACGCTGCCTGATGATGCAGGCGGTGATCGAAGGCCGCTCGGTGATCATGGTGTTCCTCGATTCCAAGGGCAAGCAGTCGCGTACGGCCGATGCCGGCCGCATGCGCAAATGGCTGGAGGCGCTGAAGCCGGCCGGCCTCAGCTCGCCGTCTTACTCGACCGGGATGTAACCGAGCGTGGCGGAGATCTGGTTGGCGGTTGTCACCAGGTCTTCCAGCCACTCGTCCTGCAGACGGTCGGCCGGCGCCGAGATCGACAGCCCGGCAATCAGCTTGCCGCTGTCGTCGTGGATGCCGGCGGCCATGCAGCGCACCCCCAGTTCCAGCTCCTCGTTGTCGCGCGCATAGCCGCGCGAACGCACCAGGCTGAGCTCGCGCTCCAGCTTGGTCAAATCCGTGATCGAATTCTTGTTGTGGCCGGCCAGTCCGGTACGCGTGGCGTAGGCGCGGATGGCTTTCGGCTCGTCCACCGACAGGAACAGCTTGCCGGTCGAGGTCAGGTGCAGCGGACCGCGGCCGCCGATGGCGCGCACCACCTGCATGCCCGAGCGTTCCGAGAACGCACGGTCGATATAGACGATCTCGTCGCCCTGGCGCACCGACAGGTTGATGGTCTGCTGGGTTTTTTTGTGCAGTGCACGCATGAAATCCAGCGCCGCCTCGCGCACCGACAGCCGGCTCTTGACCACATTGCCCAGTTCAAGCAGCCGCATGCCGAGCCGGTAGGTGCCCGGTTCGATGCGGTCGACGAAGCGCGTCAGCACCATATCGTTGAGGATGCGGTGGGCGGTAGAGGGGTGTAGCCCGGAGACCTTGGACAATTCCTTCAGGCTCACAGGGTCAGGATACTTGGCCAGCGCATCGAGTAGCGCCACCATGCGCTCGATCACCTGGATCGTGGTCTTTTGCTCGGGAACTGTTTCGATTTTCATGATGTGGTTGGTGCGGTGCAGTATGCGATAGCTACGTTATACCATAATGTGAAAAAAAGTGGAATTGATGCATAATGATACATTCTATTTTTGCGGCATATTCATGGAACCAGTGAGCGAATTCAAGAGTAAGAGCGGCCTGAAACGTATCTTTTCGGCCTTTTTGTACTCCATCGACGGCTTCAAATCGGCCTGGAAGCACGAGCATGCCTTCCGCCAGGAAGTGAGCCTGTTCGCGGTCGGCACCATCATCGCGCTGGCGCTGCGCATCTCGGCGTTCGAAAAACTGGTGCTGATCGGCGTGCTGATGTTGATACTGATCGTGGAACTGATCAACTCCTCCATCGAAGCCGTGGTTGACCGCGTGTCGCTGGAGCGCCACCCGCTGTCCAAGAACGCCAAGGATTTCGGCAGCGCCGCCGTGCTGCTGACCTGCCTGCTGGCGGCCGGCGCCTGGGGCGTGGTGCTGTTCAATCGCTTTTACTGAGCGCATATAAGGTTTGTGTATATTAAACTGCTAAAAGCTTAGTTCTCATTTATAAAGGACAGCCTTAATCTGGAGACCTTCACTACAAGGGGAACCAAAAAATGCTGTCCAAGAAAATCATTGCTGCTGCTATTCTCGCCGTCACCGCCGTCGCTCCAGCCTTGGCGGCTGAAATCTCTTTGCTCAACGTGTCCTACGATCCGACCCGTGAGTTGTACCAGGACGTCAACGCCGCCTTCGCCAAGAGCTGGCAAGCCAAGACCGGCGACACGCTGAAAATCAAGCAGTCGCACGGCGGTTCCGGCAAGCAGGGCCGCGCCGTGATCGACGGCCTGGAAGCGGACGTGGTGTCGCTGGCGCTGGCCTACGACATCGACGCCATCGCCGAACACAAGCTGCTGTCGCCTGACTGGCAGAAAAAGCTGCCGCACAACAGCACGCCTTACACCTCGACCATCGTGTTCCTGGTGCGCAAGGGCAATCCTAAAGGCATCAAGGACTGGAACGATCTGGTCAAGCCTGGCGTCGCCGTCATCACCCCGAATCCGAAAACCTCCGGCGGCGCCCGCTGGAACCACCTGGCCGCCTACGGCTACGCGTTGCGCCTGCCGGGCGGCAGCGAAGCCTCGGCCAAGGACTTCCTGAGCAAGCTGTACAAGAACGTGCCGGTGCTCGATTCCGGCGCGCGCGGCGCCACCACCACCTTCGTCGAGCGCGGCATCGGCGACGTGCTGATCGCCTGGGAAAACGAAGCGCTGCTGGCGATCAAGGAACTGGGCCCGACCAAGTTCGACATCGTCGCGCCGTCGGTTTCCATCCTGGCCGAGCCGCCGGTGGCCGTGGTCGACAAAGTGGCCGACAAGCGCGGCACCCGCAAGGTGGCCGAGGCTTACCTGAACTTCCTGTACACCGATGAAGCGCAGGAAATCATCGCCAAGAACTACTACCGTCCGGCAGTGGAGAAGGAAGCGAAGAAATACGCCGCGCAATTCCCGGCCGTCAAGCTGTTCAAGCTGTCCGACGTGGCCGGCGACTGGACCAAGGCGCAGAAGACCCACTTCGCCGACGGCGGCCTGTTCGACCAGATCTACCAGCCCAAGTAATCATGGACGATGTACTGGCCCGGTTCCGCGTGCTGATTGCGCCCGGTCTGCATAACAGCGGACCGGAGCACTGGCAAAGCCGCTGGCAGCGCCTGTTCCCCTGGTTCGAGCGGGTGGGGCAGGATGCCTGGGACCAGCCGGACCTGCCGCGCTGGTCGGCGCGGGTCGACCAGGTGCGCGGCGGCGATCCGCGTCCGACGCTGATCGTCGCCCACAGCTTCGGCAGCCTGGCCACCGTGCACAGCGTGGCGCGCGATCCGTCCGGCGTGGCCGGCGTGCTGCTGGTGGCGCCCGCCGATCCCGACAAGTTCGGCGTGGCGGCGCAGCTGCCGCAGCAGGCGCTGCCGGTGCCGTCCATCCTGGTCGGCAGCACCAGCGACCCGTGGATGGCGGCGCCGCGCGCCGAGCAGTGGGCGCGGCGCTGGAGCAGCCGCTTCATCAACGGCGGGCCGCTGGGCCACATCAATGCCGAGTCCGGCCTGGGCGATTGGCCTGAAGGTTTGGAAACCTTGTATTTTTTAGCAGAAAAGGCGCAGAATAGCAGGCTGACGGCCGGCTGAAAACCGGTCCCTTTTCTTTCCCCCTGGAGCACACCATGACGATACGACTGGGCGATAATGCCCCTGATTTTGAACAAGATTCCTCCATCGGCAAGCTGCACTTTCACGAGTGGGCAGGCGATTCCTGGGTCGTGCTGTTCTCGCACCCGGCCGATTTCACGCCGGTGTGCACGACCGAGCTGGGCCTGACCGCCAAGCTGAAACCTGAATTCGACAAGCGCAACGTCAAGGCCATCGCGCTGTCGGTCGACCCGGCCGAATCGCACCAGGCCTGGATCAGCGACATCGAAGAGACCCAGGGCACCGTGGTGGGCTTCCCCATCATCGCCGACGAAGACCGCAAGGTTTCCGCGCTGTACGACATGATCCACCCGAACGCCTCGACCACGGCCACCGTGCGCACGCTGTTCGTCATCGACCCGAACAAGAAGGTCCGCCTGAGCATCACCTACCCGATGAGCACCGGCCGCAATTTCGACGAAGTGTTGCGCGTTATCGACGCCCTGCAGCTGACCGACGGCTACACCGTGGCCACCCCGGGCAACTGGAAAGATGGCGACGACGTCATCATCCCGCTGACCGTGCAAGACCCTGATGTACTGAAACAAAAGTATCCCAAGGGCTTCACCGCGGCCAAACCTTACCTCCGCGTAACACCTCAGCCGAATAAATAACGCATAAGCAAATAAGCAATCCGTTGTTTGGATATTTCCCAAGAGTAGGTACTCTGCGATCTACTCTTGGGGAATTGCATGGATTTGTCGTTTGTCGCATCTGGTTTCGCGGTCGGCCTGCTGGTCGGCATGACCGGCGTTGGCGGTGGCTCGTTGATGACGCCGCTGCTGACCTTGTTGTTCGGTGTCTCGCCCGCAGTGGCGGTTGGCACCGACCTGGCGTTCGCCTCGCTGACCAAGGGCGTCGGCACCTTCACCCACCGCATGCGCGGCACGGTGCACTGGGAAATCGTGCGCCGGCTCTGCCTGGGCGCCTTGCCCGCAGCCCTGGTGGCCAGCCTGTTCCTCAAGCATTTCGGCACCCTCAGTAAAGACATCGGCCAGGTGATACGCTACATGATCGCCGGTTCCGTGCTGCTGACCGTGGTCGCCCTGCTGTTCAAGCGCAAGATGCTGGCCTGGATCACCGCCCATCCCGAGCGCCAGTTGCAGGGCAGGGCGCTGGTCATCGCCACGGTCGTTTCCGGCGCCGTGCTGGGCACGCTGGTGACGATCTCCTCCATCGGCGCCGGCGCCATCGGCGCGACGCTGCTGGTGATGTTGTATCCACGCCTGACCTCGGCCGAAGTGGCCGGCACCGACATCGCCTACGCCGTGCCGCTGACGGCCATCGCCGCCGTCGGCCACTGGTGGCTGGGCTCGATCAACTGGAGCCTGCTGCTGACTCTGCTGGTCGGTTCGCTGCCCGGCATCACCATCGGCGCCTACGCCGCCCGCGCCGTGCCGGAGCGCCTGCTGCGCGGCTTGCTGGCGCTGACTTTGGTCGCGGTCGCCGCCAAGCTGGTGTCCTGAGCGGTATATAGCTTCCGCGTCTAACTAAATGAAAAATGCTTCGTTTGTAATATGAAGCACAGATGAGAACATGCAGCCCTTATAGAAGAATTTGTAATAAGGGAGCAACCATGTCAGCAGTTCTCGCTGCGTCCGCCACGGCACCCGCTGCCGCCCGGAGCGCGCCATTCCGCGTCATGCCGGGTTTCCGGCTGTCGCTGGGATTCACCATTTTCTACCTGACGCTGATCGTCCTGATCCCGCTGTCGGCCGTGTTCCTGAAGACCTTCACGCTGAGCTGGGAAGGTTTCTGGAGCGCCGTGACATCGGCCCGCGTGATGGCCTCCTACAAACTGACGTTCGGCGCCTCGCTGCTGGGCGCCTTCATCAACGTCATCTTCGGCGGCATCGTCGCCTGGGTGCTGGTGCGCTACGAGTTCCCCGGCAAGCGCATCATCGACGCGCTGGTCGACCTGCCGTTCGCGCTGCCGACCGCCGTGGCCGGCATCACGCTGACCGCGCTGTATTCGGCCAACGGCTGGTTCGGCCGCTTCCTCGAAGGCACGCTGGGCTTCAAGGTGGCGTTCACGCCGGTCGGCGTGGTGGTGGCGCTGACCTTCATCGGCCTGCCGTTCGTGGTGCGCACCGTGCAACCGGTGCTGGAAGACGCCGAGCGCGAGCTGGAAGAGGCCGCCGCCAGCCTGGGCGCCAATGCGTTGCAGACCTTCACCCGCGTGGTGTTCCCGACCATCCTGCCGTCGCTGATGACCGGCTTCGCGCTGGCCTTCGCGCGCGCCACCGGCGAGTACGGCTCGGTGATTTTCATCGCCGGCAATATGCCGATGGTGTCGGAAATCACGCCGCTGTTCATCATCACCAAGCTGGAGCAGTACGACTACGCCGGCGCCACCGCCATCGCGGTGGTGATGCTGGTGGTGTCCTTCATCATGCTGTTGACCATCAACCTGTTGCAAGCCTGGGCTCGCGGAAAGTCGGGTAAATAATGAGCGCTGCTTCTACAACTATTCCCACTACACCTGTCCGCCGTGGCGAGCTGCCGTCGGCTCCGCACACGCTGGAGCCGGGCTGGGTGCGCATCGCGCTGATCGCCGTCGCGCTGACCTTCCTGACGCTGTTCCTGTTCGTGCCGCTGGTGGCCGTGTTCGCCGAAGCCTTCCGCAAGGGCTGGCAAGCCTACGTGGCCGCCATCATCGAGGACGACGCGATCTCGGCCATCAAGCTGACGCTGATCACGGCCGCGATCGCCGTGCCGCTGAACCTGGTGTTCGGCGTGGCCGCCTCGTGGTGCATCGCCAAGTTCGAGTTCCGCGGCAAGAGCATCCTGCTGACGCTGATCGATCTGCCGTTCTCGGTGTCGCCCGTGATCTCCGGCCTGATCTACGTGCTGCTGTTCGGCGCGCAGGGCTGGTTCGGCCCGTGGCTGCAGGCGCACGACGTCAAGATCCTGTTCGCCGTGCCGGGCATCGTGCTGGCCACCATCTTCGTCACCTTCCCGTTTGTCGCCCGCGAGCTGATCCCGCTGATGCAGGCGCAGGGCAGCGAAGAGGAAGAGGCCGCCATCGTGCTGGGCGCGTCCGGCTGGGACACCTTCCGCCGCGTCACGCTGCCCAACATCAAGTGGGGCCTGCTGTACGGCGTGATCCTGTGCAACGCCCGCGCCATGGGCGAGTTCGGCGCGGTGTCGGTGGTGTCCGGCCACATCCGTGGCGAGACCAACACCGTGCCGTTGCAGGTCGAGATCCTCTACAACGAATACAACTTTGCCGCCGCCTTTGCCGTGGCCTCGCTGCTGGCCCTGCTGGCGCTGGTGACGCTGGCCCTGAAATCCTTTATCGCCTGGCGCCTCAACGAATCCATCGCCGACGACAAGCGTCCAACGGAGTAATGCCATGACTATCGAAGTTAAAAACATCAACAAGCGCTTCGGCGATTTCGTCGCCCTGAACAATGTGTCGCTGGATTTCCCGCAGGGCGAACTGACCGCGCTGCTCGGTCCTTCCGGCTGCGGCAAGACCACGCTGCTGCGCATCATCGCCGGCCTCGAACATCCGGACTCGGGCCAGGTGCTGCTGGACGCCAGCGATGCCTCGCACCGCCACGTGCGCGAGCGCCAGGTCGGCTTCGTGTTCCAGCACTACGCGCTGTTCAAGCACATGACGGTATTCGAAAACGTCGCCTTCGGCCTGCGCGTCAAGCCGCGCGCCGAGCGGCCGTCGGAAGAGCAGATCCGCCGCAAGGTCAAGGACTTGCTGGAGCTGGTGCAGCTGGACTGGCTGGCCGACCGCTATCCGCCGCAGCTGTCGGGCGGCCAGCGGCAGCGTATCGCCCTGGCGCGTGCCTTGGCTGTTGAACCCCGTGTATTGCTGCTGGACGAACCGTTCGGCGCGCTGGACGCCAAGGTGCGCAAGGAACTGCGCCGCTGGCTGCGCCGCCTGCACGACGAGCTGCACGTGACCTCGATCTTCGTCACCCACGACCAGGAAGAGGCGCTGGAAGTGGCCGACCAGGTGGTGCTGATGAACAAAGGGAACGTCGAGCAGATCGGCGCCCCGGACGAGGTCTACAACCATCCGGCCTCGCCCTTCGTGTACGGCTTCCTCGGCAACGTGAACATGTTCCACGGCCGCGTGCAGGACGGCATCCTGGCCAGCGGCGACGCCTCCTTCACCGTGCCGGGCCAGCCCTCGGCCGACGGCAAGGGCACGGCCTATGTGCGCCCGCACGACCTGGAGATCGACCGCTACACGCCGGGCGCGGAAGGCATCGTGGTCAAGCTGCGCCGCGCGCACGCGATCGGCCCGCTGGCCCAGCTGGATCTGGAGCGCAGCGATACCGCCGAGCTGATCGAAGCGGTGATGTCGAATGAACGTTACAGCCATCTGCAACTGAAAGAAGGCGAAACCCTGGTGGTGCGTCCCAAGCGCCTGCATGTATTTGTTGATGGTGGAGTATCGATATGAATTTCCAACAACTGCGGTCCATCCGCGAAGCGGCCCGTCGCGGCTACAACCTGACCGAGGTGGCGAATGCGCTGTTCACCTCGCAGCCCGGCGTCAGCCGCCAGATCCGCGAGCTCGAAGACGAACTGGGCGTGGTGATTTTCGAACGCAACGGCAAGCGCCTGACCGGCATGACCGAGCCGGGCAAGGGCATTCTGAAGATCATCGACCGCCTGCTGATCGAGGCCGAGAATCTGCAGCAGGCCAGCCTGGAATATACCGGCCAGCAGAGCGGCACGCTGAGCGTGGCCGCCACCCACACGCAGGCCCGCTACGCGCTGCCCAAAGTGGTGCAAGGTTTCCGCGCAGCCTATCCCGACGTGCGCATCGCCCTGCAGCAGAGCGCGCCAGAGCACATCGCCGAATGGATTTTGTCCGGCAAGACCGACATCGGCATCGCCACCGAGGGCCTGTCGCAGTTCCCCGACCTGGTGTCCTTCCCTTGCTACCGCTGGAGCCATTTGATCGTGGTGCCGGACGGCCATCCGCTGCTGACGCGCTCGCCGATCCGTCTGGAAGACCTGGCCGAGTTCCCGCTGATTACCTACGACGTCGGCTTCACCGGGCGCGGCCATATCGACGCGGCGTTCGCGCAGGCCGGCGTCAAGCCCGACATCGTTCTGACGGCGATGGATTCGGACGTCATCAAGCAGTATGTGTCGCTGGGTTTGGGTGTGGGCATCGTCGCTTCGATGGCCTTCGACCATGGCCGCGACAAGGGCATGCGCGCAGTGGAAGCATCGCACCTGTTCGCGCAAAACACCACGCGGCTGGCGGTGCGGCGCGGCGCCTATCTGCGCTCCTACGCCTACCACTTCATCCAGCAATTCGCCCCGGACCTGACCCGCGCCGATATCGACGCGGCCTTGAGCGGCGGGGATCTATCCTGATCCGGCGGCCGCCGCGCACGTGTGGCGGCCACCTAACAGTCTGCGAATTTTTTCCATCAGGCACGGCTAATTGACCCTATACTAAAACTCATAACTAGTTTGCAGCAACCAAGAATTTAAGTCCGTTGGTCTTACTCTGGGGAGCACGTAAATGGGTATCGGAAACTGGAAGATAGGGGCCCGGCTTGCCGCCGGCCTGGGCGTGTCGATGGTGTTCATGGTTGGAATCTCCGTGATCGGCATAGGCAATCTTGGCAAGTTGAATAACAACACACAGGATCTCGCGGCCGACAAGATCCCCAAGGTGATCCTGGCCTACGAAACCATCGGCGGCCTGAACGATGTGGCGCGCGCCATGCGCAACGCCATGCTGTCCAAGGACCCCGAAGTGATCAAGGCCGAGCTGGAGCGCGTGGAAAAACGCAAGGCCGACAACGCCACCCGCCTCGACAAGCTGGCCACGCTGATCGCCGACGACGAAGACCCGCAAAGCAAGGCCAAGCTGCAAGCCGTGCTGGAAGCGCGGGACAAATACACGGTGGTGCAGACCAGCTTTCTCAAGATGTCGGCCGACGACAGCAAGCGCGAAGAGTCGGTCAACTATCTGCTGACCACGGTGCGCAAGGAACAAACCGCCTACCTGAATGCCCTGACCGAACTGGTCAAATTCCAGAATGCCTCGATCGAGGACGCCAGCACCGTGGCCCAGCAATCCTACGCCAGCTCGCGCAACATGATGATCATGCTGACCGTGGCCGCCGTCGCGCTGGCTTCGTGGGTGCTGTACTGGATCACGCGCAGCATCACGCAGCCGCTGAACCGCGCCGTCGGCATGGCGCAGGCGGTGGCGGGCGGCGACCTCACCATGCGCATGGAGTGCGACACCACCGATGAAACCGGCTTGCTGCTGCGCGCGCTGATCGACATGAACGACAGCCTGGCGCGCACCGTCGGCCAGGTGCGTTCGGGCACGGACACGATCGCCACCGCTTCCCATCAGATCGCCAGCGGCAACCTGGACTTGTCCAGCCGCACCGAGCAGCAGGCCTCCAGCCTGGAGGAGACCGCGTCGTCGATGGAGGAACTGACGTCGACCGTGACGCAGAACGCCGAGAACGCGCGCCAGGCCACCAAGCTGGTGGTGGCGGCATCCGAGTTCGCCACCAAGGGCGGACAGGTGGTGGGCCAGGTCGTCACCACGATGGGCGCGATCAAGGAAAGCTCAAGCAAGATTGTCGATATCATCAGTGTGATCGACGGCATCGCCTTCCAGACCAATATCCTGGCCTTGAACGCGGCGGTGGAAGCGGCGCGCGCGGGCGAGCAGGGACGCGGTTTCGCGGTGGTGGCCTCGGAGGTGCGGACGCTGGCGCAACGCTCGGCCAGCGCCGCCAAGGAAATCAAGGAGCTGATCGCGCGTTCGGTGCAGACGGTCGATGCCGGCGCCGTGCTGGTGGACGAGGCCGGCGCGACGATGGACGGCATCGTCAAATCGGTCAAGCAGGTGGCCGACATCATGACGGAAATCAGCGCCGCCAGCAGCGAGCAAAGCACGGGGATAGAACAGGTCAATCAAGCCATCGTGTCGATCGACGATGTGACGCAGCAGAACGCGGCGCTGGTGGAGGAAGCCGCCGCCGCCGCGCAAAGCATGCGCGAGCAGGCGGACATGCTGGCGCAGGCGGTCAGCGTGTTCAAGCTGGCCGGGCAGCCGTCGGCGCCGCGTCAACATCTGCGGCAATTGGCCGCTGCCTGAACCCGGACAGACCGGGGTCGGACCCTGCGGGTCCGACCCCTTTGCCGCGCGGGGTGGCTAGCGCTTACCAGCTGTAGCCAGCCTTGGCGTAGTAGTAGCGGCCGTTGAAGCCGTTCGGCGCGAAGCCGCTGTACGGATTGATGCCGTTGTTGTTGAGGTTGCCCGCCGACGTGACCTGGTCCGGATAACGGTTGGTCACGTTGTCGATGCCCGCGCTCAGGCGCCAGTTCTTGTTCAGCTTGACGCTGCCCGAGAGATCCAGCACCCACTGCGGGTTGTACACCTGGTCCAGCGTCGCATTGTTCTGCGGTACGGTGAAGCTGCCGTAGCGCGTCACCACGCCGCGCGCGCCCCAGTCGCCCAGCGCCCAGTCGGTCGCCAGGCTGAACTTGTCCTTCGGCGAACCCACCGTGATGCGGTTGATGGTCTGGCGGTCGATCAGCGTCAGGCCGTTGGCGCTCAGGATGGCCGGGTTGTCGTTCACGTGCTCCAGCGAATTCTTGTTGTGGTTGTAGGCCGCGGTGAAGTCGTAGCGGCCCGCATCCTTGCTGTCCCAGCGGTAGGTGCTGACCACGTCGACGCCGGTGGTGCGCGTATCGATGGCGTTGGTGAAGTAGCGGCCGGCGCCCACCAGGATGCCCTGCTTGGCCAGCGCCGCCTGCAGCGCCGGCGACAGCGTCATATTGGCCGACAGCGCGATGCGGTCGTCGATGTCGATGCGGTAGGCGTCGACCGTGGTGTTCCAGTTGCGGGTCGGCGACCATTGCACGCCGAGGCTGTAGTTGCGGGCTTTCTCGGCTTTCAGCGGGGTCGCACCCAGCGCCGATGCGGCGGCGCTGCCGACGGCGAAGGTGCCGGTTTCAATCGGCGTGTTGACGCCGTTGACCACCGAGAAGTTGGTGGTGGTGATGGTGTAGAACTGCTGCGCCAGCGACGGCGCGCGGAAGCCGGACGAGGCCGTGCCGCGCAGCGAGAAGTCGGGCGAGAAGGCGTAGCGCGCCGAGCCCTTGGCCGAGGTGGTGCTGCCGAAGTCGCTGTAGCGCTCGTGGCGCAGCGCGCCCGAGGCCGAGAACTGCTTGGTGATTTCCGCTTCCAGGTTGGCGTAGATCGATTCGTTGTGGCGGCTGTTGCTGCCGGCATTGATAGGGCGGAAGCCGGAGAAGCCCTGCGCGCCGGTGCCGATGTAGGACGCCTCGTCGCCGGCGCCGATCTCGTACTTCTCATGGCGCGCTTCGACGCCCAGCGCCACCGTCAGCGGGCCGCTGAAGGCAGCCACCGGATATTCCTTGGCGATGTCGAAGTTGAACAGCTGCTGCGTGTTCTTCAGCTTGCCCGCGTAGAAGTGGGTCGGGCTGGCGGCGCCCAGCGTCTGGTTGACGGTGTGGTCCAGGTCCAGCTGGAATTCGTTGCTGCCGTAGTTCAGGCTGGCGTCCCAGCGCCAGCCGCGCGCTTCGCCGCGCAAGCCCGTCACCAGCGAAGTGTCGGTCGACTCGCTGTTCTCCAGCGGCAGGAAGCCTTCCGGGTACAGCGGCGTGCGCTGTGCCGAGCCGTTCAGCGCGGTGCGCCAGGTGGCGGCGGCCGAGGTGTTGCGCTGGCCGTAGTTGGCGAAGGCGTACCAGTCGATATCGTCGTTGACGCGGTACTGGCTGTTGACGAACACGGTGCGCGGACGGGTCTCGGGATCGCCGAAGCGCTGGTTGACCTTGCCGTAGCGCGGCTCGGCCGGATTGCGCAGGTCGGGACCGGCGCGGTTGGTCGGATCGCGGTCGGCCGCTTCCAGCGCCACGCGCACCCAGCCCTGGTCGCCCAGGTTGAAGCCGGTGGAGCCGCGCACGGTGATGGCCTTGCCGTCGCGCTTCTGGTATTCGCCGAAGCCCACTTCGGCCTCGCCGCCGGACGCGCCTTTTTTCAGGATGATGTTGATGACACCGGCGATCGCGTCGGAGCCGTACTGGGCCGCCGCGCCGTCGCGCAGCACTTCGATGTGGTCGATGGCCGCCAGCGGGATCGCGTTCAAGTCCACCGGCGCCGAGCCGCGGCCCTGGGTGCCGTTGACGTTGACCACCGCCGAGGTGTGGCGGCGCTTGCCGTTGACCAGCACCAGTGTCTGGTCCGGCGACAGGCCGCGCAGCTGGGCCGGGCGCACCGCATCGCTGGCGTCGGCGCCCGACGGGCGCGGGAAGTTCATCGACGGCAGCAGGCGTCCCAGCACGGTCGCCAGTTCGGACGAGCCGCTCGCCTGCAATTCCTTGGCGCCGATGATGTCGACCGGCGATTCGGAATCGATGGTGCGGCGGTTCTTGGCGTAAGTCCCGGTGACGACCACGGACTGCAGTTCGCCGTCGGCGACGGCTTGCTGGGCGAAGGCGGGAATGACGACGGTGGCGATCAGGCTGCTGAGCAGGAGGGGGCGGGCGATGCGGGGGACTGTGCGGCGAGTGCTCATTAGACGGTCTTTCTACGTTGGTGATGAGGAAAGCTTACCAGTGCGCAAGCTTGCTGCCCACGAATGGTTACGTCTAATGATATTCAAGATTTGGATAACGTGCAGGGGACTGTTGTTTTACTGCTGGGGGCAACTGCTGGGGTCAAGTCTGACATTTGGACACGAGCTCTGCCGTAACCTCGCGTTACGGCAGAGCTCGTGTCCAAATGTCAGACTTGACCCCAAAGTTTTACTGGCCGGGATTGGGGATGCGGGCGTGGATGGCGTCCACCTGGGCCAGCACTTCGGGCGGCAGTTGCAGGCTGTAGGCGTCGATGTTTTCCTTCAGCTGCGCCAGCGTGGTGGCGCCGATGATGGTCGAGGCCACGAACCAGCGCGAGTAGCACCACGCCAGCGCCAGTTGCGTCGGCGTGATGCCGTGCTCGCGCGCCAGCCTGGCGTACTGCGCCACCGCTTCCAGCACCTGCGGGCGCAGGTAGCGCGGGCTCCATGTCGGCGGGAACAGCGTCAGCCGGCCGTGGGCTTTCGGGTCGTCGTGGTACTTGGCCGTCAGCTGGCCGAAAGCCAGCGGGCTGTACGCCAGCAGGCTGACGTTCTCGCGGAAGCAGGTCTCGTCCAGCAGGCTGGTTTCGTAGTGGCGCGCGGTCAGGTTGTACAGGTTCTGGATGGTGGCGATGCGCGGCAAGCCCTGCATCTCGGACTGCTTGATGAACTCGTTCACGCCCCAGCACGATTCGTTGGACACGCCGATCGCGCCGATCTTGCCTTCCTTGATCAGCTCGCCCAACGCGGCCAGCGTTTCCTCGATCGCCACGCTGGCGCGCTCCAGCCTGGGATTGAAGGCGCTGGCGCCGAAGATCGGCACGTTGCGGCTGGGCCAGTGCAATTGGTATAAATCGATATGGTCGGTTTGCAGCCGCTGCAGGCTGGTGTCGACCGCCGCGCGCAGATTGGCGGCGTCGAAGTTCTGCTTGCCGCCGCGTACCCAGCTGATGTTGGCATTCGGGCCGGCGGCCTTGGTGGCCAGCACCACCTTGCTGCGCGCGCCCGTCTTCTTGAGCCAGCTGCCGATGTAGCGCTCGGTCGCGCCCTGCGTTTCCGCGCGTGGCATGACCGGATACATTTCCGCCGTGTCGATGAAGTTGATGCCGCGCTCCAGCGCGTAGTCCAGCTGGCTGTGGGCGTCGGCTTCGGTGTTCTGCTCGCCGAAGGTCATCGTGCCCAGGCAGATCTTGCTGACGCTGAGGTCGCTCGTTCCAAGTCGAGTCTGCTGCATGGCCGCTCCCTTATTTGCCGCGCACGGCGTCCGCGCAATCGCGCACCAGCGCCGGGCCTGCGTAGATCAGGCCGCTGTACAGCTGCACCAGTTGCGCGCCGCAGTCCATTTTGACCTTGGCATCCGCGCCGCGCATGATGCCGCCCACGCCGATGATGGGCAGGGCATCGCCCAGCTCGGCCTTGAGCAGGCGGATCACGGTGTTGGAGAACTCGAACACCGGCGCGCCCGACAGGCCGCCCGCCTCGGCGCCGTGCAGCATGCCGGTGACGGCGTCGCGGTTCAGCGTGGTGTTGGTGGCGATGACGCCGTCGATCTTGTGGCGCAGCAGCGCGTCGGCGATGTTCTTGACCTGGTCGCCATCCATGTCCGGCGCGATCTTCAGGGCCAGCGGCACGTAGCGCTTGTGCTGGTCGGCCAGGCGCAGCTGGGCTTCCTTCAGCGTGCCGAGCAGGCCGTCCAGTTCCGAGCCGCCTTGCAGCTGGCGCAGGTTCTTGGTGTTCGGCGAAGAGATGTTGACCGTCACGTAGCCGGCGTAAGGGTAGACTTTTTCCAGGCAGTGCAGGTAGTCGTCGGTGGCGCGTTCGATCGGCGTGTCGGCGTTCTTGCCGATGTTCAGGCCCAGCACGCCGGCCTTGTCCTGGTAAAAGCGCGACGATTGCACGTTGGCGACGAAGGCGTCGACGCCGCCGTTGTTGAAGCCCATGCGGTTGATGATGGCGTGCGCTTCCGGCAGGCGGAACATGCGCGGCTTGGGATTGCCCGCCTGTGCGCGCGGCGTCACGGTGCCCACTTCGATCGAGCCGAAGCCCAGGTCGGCCAGCGCGTCGATGTAGGCGCCGTCCTTGTCCAGGCCGGCAGCCAGGCCGACCGGATTTTTAAACGTAATGCCCATCACGGTGCGTGGATCGGCCTTGGGCTGCTTGACCAGTTTGGTCAGGCCGAGCGCGGCGGCGCGCTTGAGTGCGGGAAGGGTGAAATGGTGCGCGGCTTCGGCGTCCATCGAAAACAACATCGGACGGGCCAGCGAGTACAGGAATTTTTCGGACATGGGGAGCTCAGGTTGACGTTCCCCGTATTTTATCAGGCGTCCAGCACGCTCCACACGCCCTTGATGCGCGCCTCCAGCGGTTTGAAGTTGGTTTTGTAGGACATTTTCGGACTTTCCTTGATCCAGTAGCCCAGGTAGACGTAGGGCAGCTTCAGTTCGCGCGCCTGGGCGATCTGCCACAACACGTTGAAGGTGCCGTAGGACGCGCCCTCGACATCGGGATCGAAGAAGGTGTAGACCGACGACAGCCCGTCCGACAGCACGTCGATGATGCTGATCATGCGCAGCGTGCCGTCCGGTTCGCGGAACTCCACCAGGCGCGTGTTGACGCGGCTTTGCAGCAGGAATTGCGCATACTGGTCGCGGCTGTCCTGGTCCATGCCGCCGCCGGCGTGGCGCTTGCTCTGGTAGCGCAGGTAGAGGTCGTAGTGTTCGTCGGAGAAGGACAGCGTGGCGACGCCCGCCATCAGGTCGCCATGCCGGCTCCACGCGCGGCGCTGGCCGCGGTTGGGCGCGAATTGGTCGGCCACCACGCGCACCGGGATGCAGGCCTGGCAGCCGTCGCAATATGGTCGATATGTAAAGATGCCGCTGCGGCGGAAGCCGTTCTTGACCAGTTCGGAATAAACGTCGGCGTTGATCAGGTGCGAAGGCGTTGCCACCTGCGAGCGCGCCTGGCGCGCGTCCAGATAGCTGCAAGGGTAGGGCGCCGTGGTGTAAAACTGCAGCGTCGCGAAAGGGAGATCGTTCAGGTGCGTCATGCACGTCCTATCGGGGGCGGTTTGTTTAGACCTATGATAGCGCCACTTTCGCAGCGGCGCTCGCCACCTTTAGCTTAACTGTCCGCAGCCAGCGGTGCAATGGGTTCCCACTCGGTGATCTGAGGCAATTCAATTGTGTTGCGCAGATGCGCCAGGAATTGCGCGCGCGGTATCGGCGACGCGCCCAGCGAGGCCAGGTGGCCGGTCTCCTGTTGGCAATCGATCATCGCGACGCCGTGATCGCGCAGGAAGCGCACCAGATAGGCCAAGGCGATCTTGGAGCCGTCGGTGACGCGCGCGAACATCGATTCGCCGTAGAACATGCGGCCGATCGACACGCCATAGGCGCCGCCGACCAACTGGCCGTCCAGCCACAACTCGGCCGAGTGGGCGTAGCCGAGTTTGTGCAGGCCGGTGTAGCCGGCGATGATGTCTTCCGAGATCCAGGTGCCGGGGCCGTCGCGGCGCGGCGCGGCGCAGGCGCGCATCACTTGTTCGAAGGCGGTGTCGAAGCGCACCTGCCAGCGGCCGCCGCTGGCCATCTCGCGCTCGACCTTGCGCAGGGTTTTCTTCAGGCTGTCCGAGATGCGGAAATTGTGTGTCATCAGCACCATGCGCGGATCGGTGCTCCACCACAGGATGGGCTGGCCTTCGGAAAACCACGGGAAGATGCCGTTGCGGTAGGCCGTCAGCAGCCGCTGCGGCGACAGGTCGGCGCCGGCCGCCAGCAGGCCGGGCGCGTCGGTGGTCAGCGCCTCGGCGACGTCGGGGAAGGGGCTGTCGGGATCTAGCCAGGGAATCATAGGTACAGCATCACCTTACGCCAAGTCCGAACGCATGTTGCGGATGATGTCCTGGGTGTGGAAGCCGTAGCTGCCGCCCTCGCGTATTTTGACGCGGTCGGCGAAGAACAGTTCCAGCGTGGTGCGGATGGTGGGGAAGGCCAGGTCGTCCCACGGGATTTCCGCTTCCGTGAACAGTTGCACTTCCAGGCTTTCCTCGCCGGGTGCGAAGTCCAGGTCCAGCAGCTTGGCCAGGTAGAACATGTGGACCTGGTGCACGCGCGCCACGTTCAGCAGCGTGAACAGCTTGCCCAGTTCGATGTTGGCGCCGGCTTCCTCCTGCGTTTCGCGGATGGCTGCCTCGCTGGTGGTCTCGTTGTTTTCCATGAAGCCGGCCGGCAGCGTCCAAAAGCCGTGGCGCGGTTCGATCGCGCGCTTGCACAGCAGGACTTTCAGCTCGCCGTCGCTTTCCCACACGGGGATGGAGCCCAGCACCATTTTCGGGTTCTGATAGTGGATGGTCGCGCAGTTGCCGCATACATAGCGTGGGCGGTTGTCGCCGGCCGGGATGGACAGGCTGACGGGGGAGGCGCATTCGGAACAGAATTTCATAGGGGGATAGCTCAAGTCGTTATGTAGGCTCACGGTGCTTACTTTACACCGATAGTCGCCTGCGCGGCATGGCCTATGCCTATAGGTAACTACATATATTCGGGCTATCGCGGCCGATTTCAGGATTAATATTGCCTAACGTAAGGATTTGCCCTATAATACGTACATACAGACGCGGGGTGGAGCAGTCTGGCAGCTCGTCGGGCTCATAACCCGAAGGTCACAGGTTCAAATCCTGTCCCCGCAACCAAATTTGAAGCCGTTGATGCCGTCAGGTATCAGCGGCTTTTTCGTTTTCACGGCAAAAAGTCGGGATCGAAGATTTGTTGTTTGCTGAAGGGGTTCATCGGCGGGAAAGTCGTCGGCGGCAGCCCGGTTTCATCGGCCGCGCGCGCGGCGGCTGCTGCGTAGCTCTCGTCCAGGTAATCGTCGACGATACGCACCAGGCTGGGGGCGTCTTTGAGAAGGCGGGCGATCCTGCGACGCTGTTCGCGGATAGTTCCGCGCCAGCTCCCGGAGATGCGGTCGGGCTGGTACTTGCACTTCAGCAGGTGCATGATCAGCAGTTCCATGCGGTGTTCCAGTTCGTGCTTCAATTCGATACCCATGCACGCGATTTCTTCGATGAGATTTTCCAGATCCAGTTCGTCCAGCCTGCGGGCGCGCAGCAGTTCCACTTGGTGGTCGATCCACGCAAGGATATCGGTCTTGTAGTCGCTGTTGATGTGATCGTCCATGGGGCACCTCCGCTAGCGTAGGGCGTTGTGTGGACCTTTACTGTACGCCGAATCAAACCGCCGCAGCGTAGGATAGCCGGATGAAATCGAGCATTGCGGGTGTGATCCAGGTGCCGGTCAGCAGGCGCGGTTCTTCCGCGTGCGCGTGGCGGATCTTCGCCAGCGTGGCAGGGTTGTCGCCGATGCGGATGCGGAACAGCTTCATCCACTCGCGCGCCAGCGCCTGCGAGGTGGCGTCGCCCGGCTCCGCTCCACCCTCCATGTGCTGATGGACCGCCGCTATCAACGCCATCCACTCCGGCACATGGCTGGAGATGCCGGCCCGCAGACGTTCCAACTCACCGGCATCCAGATAACGCGCATACAACGCCAGCTTGTGCTCGCCGAACGCGTCGGCCATGTAGTGCTTCAGCTGCGGCGTGACGCCGGTATGCTGCTGCGCCGACGCTTCCACCTCCATCATGATGCCCAGCCGCCGGACGAAATCGGGATTGGCGGCCGTATCGCGTTCCAGCATCAGCATCCAGCGCTCCGACAGTTCGCGTGCCTGCACGCTGCTGCTTGGCACGCCTTGATCCATCAGCGCCTGGATCTGCCCGACCAGCGTGGACCACCCACTGTTGCGGCGCGCATCCTGCTGCCAGAAGGGCAGGCGCTTCAACTCGTCCTTGGTGAAGTATTTCTCGTAGAGCCCCATCAGCGTCAGCGCCGACAGCCAAGCCTCCAGATCCGGCTCGTCGCCATCGGCCAGTTGCCTGTGCAATTGCGACAGCTTGTCGCGCAAGGCGCTGGCTTGCGCGATCTCCCTGCCCAGCGCCTCGATCTGCTGCGCGACGATGTCGGCGAAGGGTGCGTCCGGGCTGGCGAGGAAGGTGGCGATATCGGCCAGCGACATGCCGAAGCGCCGCAACGCCTGGATCTGATGCAGGCGCGCGACATCATCGCGGTTGTACAGGCGGTAGCCGGAATCGGCGCGCGCCGATGGCGTCAGCAGGCCGATGCTGTCGTAGTGGTGCAGCGCGCGCACCGTCAGGCCGGTGCGCGTGGCCAGTTCGCCGATTTTCAAGACGGTGCGGTCGCGATGTTCTTTCATGCGCGCTAGTGTACGACAGGCGCACCGCCTCAAGCCAGCGCATCCTTCGGCAGTTTCAGCAGCAGCGCCAGGAGCGCGGCCAGTTCGGCGCGCATGGCGCGGCGGTCGACGATCATGTCGATGGCGCCGCGTTCGAGCAGGAACTCGGGCCGCTGATAACCTTCCGGCAGCGTCACGCCCAGCGTGCTCTTGATGACGCGCGCGCCTGTGAAGGCGATCAGCGCCTTCGGTTCGGCCAGCACCACGTCGCCCAGAAAGCAGAACGAGGCCGAGATGCCGCCCGAGGTGGGATCGGTCAGCACCGATATGAAGGGCAGCTTCCTCTCCGCCAGTTTGGTCAGCATGGCGGTGGTCTTCGCCATCTGCATCAGCGACATCAGCCCCTCCTGCATGCGCGCGCCGCCGCTGGCGGTGATGCAGATGAAGGGAACATGCTGGTCGATCGCCGCCTGCACGCCGCGCACAAAGCGCTCGCCCACCACCGCGCCCATCGAGCCGCCCATGAAGTCGAACTCGAAGCACGCCACCACCACCGGTACCGACAGGATGGCGCCGCCGATGACGATCATGGCGTCGGTTTCCCCGGTCGCTTCCATCGCCGCCTTCAGACGTTCGGGATAGCTCTTGCTGCCTTTGAATTTCAGCGTGTCGACCGGCAGCACTTCCTGGCCGATCTCATGCCGGCCGCCGATGTCGAGCAGCGCGTCGAGACGGGCGCGGGCCCGGATGCGCAGATGGTGGCTGCATTTGGGGCAGACGTGCAGATTCGCTTCCAGGTCTGCGCGATACAGCACTGCATCGCAGGCCGGGCATTTGAGCCACAGGCCGGATGGGATGGACTGTCGCTGTTCGCCGCCACGCTTGATGTGTGGCGGCAGGAGTCGTTCCAGCCAGCTCACACCGTGGCCCTGATCATGCGGAAGATGCCGCTCAGGCGCAGGCCGTCGGTGCGGTCAGCCAGATAGCGTTCGGTGAGTTCCTGCGCACCGAAGTGCTCGACCTGGCTGAAGCCGTAGTGGCGCAGCATGTGCTCCAGCCGCTGCGGCTCGAAGGCGCTGAGCAGGTGTTCGCCCTGCGCCGCCAGCGCGGTCGTCACGACTTGAAGGCCCATGCGTTCAGGCTCGGTCAACTGGTCGGCTTGCAGGCAGTAGTCGAACACGATGCTGGTGCCCGGCGGGTAGGAGGCGATATCCTGCAAGGTGCGCATCACGGCGTCCGGCCGCAGGTACATGGTGACGCCCAGCCAGGAGAAGCAGGACGGCGCGCCGTCGTCCAGGCCTGCCTGCTGCAGGTCGACTTCGCAGATCTGCGCGGACGGCAGGCAGTCGGCGCGATAGGCGTAGGTATCGGGGCCAGCGCCGAGGATGACGTACTGGTTCACACCTTGCCGATGCGCGGCCTGCCAGCTGTCTTCGGCCAGGCGTGCGCGCACCACCAGCGCGGCGCGCAGGGTGGCGGTCATCCAGGCGCTGGGCTTGGGGCCGGTCAGATGGCTGGCCGGGATCGGGGCGGTTTGCTGCGGCATGGGCTCTCCTTCAGATAGTGCCGCAGATCGTAAAGCCTGACGCAGCGTCAGGCTCAAGTGAAAAATTTGCAATGGTTCCATGATGGAACTTGTGTATCCCGATTAGCACAGTGGCGTTCCTGAAATTTGACTTAGATCAAGGAGGTGCGATTTATGGCTTGCGACAGCGCAAGGCGTCGGCGTCTCGGGCCCTGACGATGCTACTCTCAAGCAATTCCTACGCTTACGGTGCTGATCATGGCTAGCAACCACACCCGATTTATCGTATTGGTGACGCTCACTTATCTGGTGCTGGGGACGGCGTGGGTATTGCTGTCGGATCAGTTGCTACCGCTGTCGGAGCCTGGTGTCGTGGTCTGGCTGTCCAGCGCCAAGGGCGTGTTCTTCGTGCTGGGCAGCGCGGCCGGCTATGCGCTGGCGATGCGGGCGGTGGCTGGACCGCACGGCCGCCGCCAGGCCCTGTTTGACGTGGCGGCGCGTGGGCTGGCGCCGTCCACCGGCGGCGGCTGGTACCACTACCCGCTGGCGCTGACGCTGGTCGGCCTGATGCTGGTGATCCGCACTCACATGGGCGGCGACCTGGAAGCACGGCCATTGATGATCCTGTTCATGCTGCCTATTCTGCTCAGCGCGCTGGTCGGCGGGCTGGCGCCCGGCCTGCTGGCGACCTTCGCCGCAGCGGTGGGCACCAAGCTGCTGGTGTTGCAACCGTTGATGAGCGTGCAGTTTGCCCACCAATACGACCTGGTGCAATGGATGATGCTGATCCTGAATGGCGCCGTGGTCAGCGCGCTTAGCGAATTCATGCGTAGTGCCTTGCGCAAGAATGAAGCCGACCGCAGCCTGCTGGCCGGCATCGTCAGCGGCACCTCCGATGCCGTGTTCGTCAAGGATTTGCAGGGGCGTTACCTGCTGGTCAACCATGCGACCGCCGCATTCCTGGGCAAGCCGGCCGAGCAGATTCTCGGCTGCAGCGACGACCAGCTGTTTGCTGTGCACACGGCGGCCGAAGTGATGCGCCAGGACCAGTTGGTGATGAACGGAGGCCAAGCCAAGACGTTCGAAGAGCATGTCGTGTTGCCCGACGGGCGCACCGCGCAGTTCCTGTCGACCAAGGGGCCGCTATGCGATGCGTCGGGGCGGGTGGTGGGCCTGTTCGGCATCGCCCGCGACATCACCGAGCGCAGGCTGGCTGAGGCGCGCATCGAGCGCCTGGCGCTCTTCGATGTGCTGACCGGACTGCCGAACCGGGTACAGCTAGACGAGCGCGCGTGCCAGGCGCTGCAGCAGGCGCAGACCGGCCACCACAAGCTGGCTGTGCTGTTCCTGGATCTGGACCGCTTCAAGGATATTAACGACAGCCTGGGGCACAGCGTTGGCGACGCGCTGCTGGTGACGCTGGCGCGGCGCCTGCGTCTGACCCTGCGCGCCGACGACATGGTGGCGCGGCTGGGCGGGGATGAATTCATCTTCCTGCTTCAAGGCGACGATGTCGAACTGCTGCCGCAGGTAGCGCAGAAGATCCTCGACACCGTGGCCCAGCCCTTCATCATCGACCAGCATGAGCTGTCGGTCAGCGCCTCGATTGGCGTGGCGGTGTATCCGCAGGATGGGCGAGATCTGGAAACGCTGGTGCGCTGCGCCGATTCTGCGATGTACCGCGCCAAGCAGAACGGCCGCAACGGCTATAGCTTCTTCACCTGCGATTTGGAAGACGAGGCGGTACGGCGGCTGCAGATCGTCAACGCGCTGCGCTACGCGATGGAAAACCGGCAGCTCAGCATGGACTACCAGCCGCAGTTCGATGCGCGCGACGGCCGCATCGTCGGCGCCGAAGCGCTGCTGCGCTGGCAGCATCCGACGCTGGGCGCACTGTCGCCGGCCGAGTTCATTCCGGCCGCCGAGGACTGCGGCTTGATGCTGCCCATCGGCGAGTGGGTGCTGCGCCAGGCGGTACGGCAGATGCGGAGCTGGCTCGATCAGGGCATGGCGCCGTTCGTGATGGCGGTGAACCTGTCGGCGACGCAGTTCCGCCATCCCGACCTGCCGCAACTGGTCAGCAGCATCCTGGCGCAGGAAGAGCTGCCGCCGCAGTACCTGGAGCTGGAATTGACCGAAGGCGCGGCGATGCACGATCCACCGGCGGCAATCGCCGTGATGGACCAGCTGCACCAGCGCGGCGTGCGCATGGCGATCGATGATTTCGGCGTGGCCTATTCGTCGCTGAGCTATCTGAAGAAATTCAAGATCTATAAGCTCAAGATCGATCAGTCCTTCGTGCGCGACATCAGCACCGATCCGGAAGACCGGGCCATCGTCTGCGCCATCATCAACCTGGCGCGCAGCCTGGGCCTGCGCACGATTGCCGAAGGCGTTGAGCATGCTACGCAACTGGAGTATTTGCGCGAGCACGGCTGCGATGAAATCCAGGGTTATTACTACAGCCGGCCGCTGACCGCTGCACAGTTCGAGGACTATGTCCGCCAGCAGCAAGCGTGCGCAGCCTAGTCCTGTTCGCCGCCATCGGCGCGCGGATGCAGGCTGGCCCACAGGTGGGCGGCGGCCATGGTGCGGTGGGGGCTGTACTTGGCCAGGATTTTTTCGGTGCGCGGCATGTCCGGCTTGGTCTCTTCCCCCAGCAGGGCTTGCAGCGCGGCGCGGATCGCGACGTCGCCGTGCAGCGAGCAGTCGGCGTAGCCGTAGCCGCGCAGCAGGCCGTAGTTGACGGTCCACGGGCCGATGCCTTTGACGGCCAGCAGCGCGGCCGACACCTGCTCGATGCCGTTCGATGGCGACAGCTCCAGCGGCAGCTCGCCGCTGGCGACCAGGCCGGCCAGACGCAGCAGCGTTTCCGCTTTCGCGCGCGAGAATTTGCGGCTGGTCAGGTCGTCGATCTGCAGCCTGGCCGCATCGGCGGCGGCCGGGTAGCACCACAAGCCGCTGCTGTGCTGCCGGCCGGCCTGCAGGGTGAAGGTGCGGCGCAACGAGATCGCGAACGACAGGTTGATCTGCTGGCCGATGATGGCCCACGTCAGCGCCTCGAACACGGTGGCCGATTGCACGATGCGCAGGCCTGGCTGAGCGCGCGTCAGCGGTCCGAACATCTTGTCCCTGGCGGCGAAGGCCGTGAACGGTTCGGGATCGATGCGCAGGCCGAGGATGCTCAGCGCCGCCTCGCGCACCTGTTCCTGCGCGGCCTTGGACAGCTTGCCGTCGGCATGCACGGTGCAGCTGGCGCTGGTGGGCGCGGCGACGTGGTCGGGGACGATCTCCAGCACCACCGGCACGCCGGCGATCAGCATGCCCTTGCGCAGCCGCTCGGGGCTGACTTCCTCGGCCACGCTTTCGGCGTCGCGGCTGTGGAAGGCCAGTACGTCGTGCAGCCGGTAGTTGGCCGGCAGGGCCAGGGTAAAGGGCTTCACGCGGTCTTGGCCTTGTTCAGGAAGCCGAAGCTGGGACGGAAGCCCGTCACCAGCGCGGTGCCGGTGATGACGACGGCGGCGCCGGCGACGGTGTACCAGCCGACGCTCTCACCGAGGAACAGCATGCCCCACAGGATGCCGAACACCGGGCTGAGGAAGGTGACGGTCAGCGCCGACGACGGGCCGACGTCCTGGATCAAACGGAAGTAGATCAGGTAAGCCACGCCGCTGCACAGCACGCCCAGTGCCAGCACCGCGCCCATGATGCCGATGGTGGGCTCGCCGGGGGCGGGGAAGAAGGGCAGCGCCGGCAGCACCAGCAGCGTCGACGCCCACATCGAGCCGTGCGCGTTGGAGAAGGGCTCGACCGCCTTGGCCTGCTTGGCGTAGTTGCTGGCAATGCCGTAGTTGAAGGAGGCGAACAGCACGGCGGCGATGGCGATGCCGGCGCCGGGCTTGGTGGTGACGTGGTCGAAGCCGACCAGCAGCGCCACGCCGCACGCGCCCAGCACCAGGCCGAGCACCACCTTGGCGC
Source organism: Duganella sp. HH101 (assembly GCF_001758795.1). NCBI lineage: Bacteria > Pseudomonadati > Pseudomonadota > Betaproteobacteria > Burkholderiales > Oxalobacteraceae > Duganella > Duganella sp. HH101. The sequence goes on from NZ_LRON01000005.1 coordinate 294,916, forward strand.
TGACCATCTGGCGGGTCCAGACGGCGCCGATCAGCGTGCCCCACAGCGGCGTGGTGGCGTTCAGCACGGCCAGCAGGGAGGCCGACAGCGTGCGCGCGGCGAAGGCGAACATCAGGAACGGCAGCGCGGAGTTGAACAGGCCGAGGATCAGGTAGTGCTGCCAATGCTGGCGCAGGTTCAGCGGTTTTTTCAGCGCCAGCGCGATCACGGCCAGGAACAGCGACGCGAACAGCACGCGGTACTCGATCAACACGGCGGCGCCCAGCACCGGCGCGGCGATGCGCATGAACAGGAAGGAGCCGCCCCAGATGGCGGCGAGGAAGATCAGGCGGAACAGGTTGGCGGTGCTCATGCGGATTCCAGTGGAGGATGGTTTGCGCTATTGTCCGGTACTGGCCGGTGTAGGGATAGCCGGTTCTTGCTTTTGAATTGTCCGGGCTTGCGGTTTTCTATACCGCGCCGCTCTTCACGGCGCAGGCGTTCTCGCCGGGCGCGGTCGGCGTGGCCGCGTGCGGGATCAGCATCGCGGTCGGCACGCCGTTTTTAATCGCCGTCATTTCGGCCAGGATGGAGATGGCGATTTCGGATGGCGTCTTGCTGCCGATGTACAGGCCGATCGGGCCATGCAGGCGGGCCAGCTGTTCCGGCGTCAGGTCGAACTCCAGCAGCCGCTCGCGGCGCTTGCTGTTGTTCAGGCGCGAGCCGATGGCGCCGACGTAGAAGGCGTCCGACTTCAGCGCCTCCATCAAGGCCAGGTCGTCCAGCTTGGGATCGTGGGTCAGCGCGACCACGGCGCTGCGGCGGTCCAGCTGCATGGACAGCACGATATCGTCGGGCATGTCGTGCACCAGCTGCACGCCGTCGACCTGCCAGCCGGCGCGGTATTCCTCGCGCGGGTCGCAGACGGTGACGTGGTAGTCCATGGCGGTGGCGATCTGCGCCAGGAAGCGCGACAACTGGCCTGCGCCGATAATCAGCAGCCGCCAGCGCGGTCCGTGCAGGCTGACCATGGCGCGTTCGCTGACCTGCATCTGCGCGCCCGGCGCGGCCTTGGACAGCTCCACGTCGCCCGTCTGCAGGTCGAGCCTGCGCTGCACCAGTTCGTGCCGCTCCAGCCGCTCCAGCAGTTCGGCGATGCGGCTGCGATCGGACAGCGGTTCGATGGCCAGCTCGATGGTGCCGCCGCAGGGCAGGCCGAAGCGGTGGGCTTCGTCGGCGGTGATGCCGTAGCTGACGATTTCCGGAATGGCGCGGCGCATGCCTTCGTTGCGGACGCGGGCGATCAGGTCGTCCTCGATGCAGCCGCCCGAGACCGAGCCTATCACCGTGCCATCGTCGCAGATGGCCAGCGTGGCGCCGATGGGCCTTGGACTGGAGCCCCAGGTCTTGATGACGGTGATCAGTTCGCAGCGGTGCCCGGCGGCGATCCACGCTGCGCTGGTTTTGAGTACTTCGAGGTCGATGCTGTCCATGGATGGAATATACTACGGCTCTCTAAAGCTTGCAGGAACTGCCATGACCACTCCCAAGGAAGACGACGGCTCGCCCAAATTCGGCCGCCTGCTGATCGTGCTGATACTCGCCGTGCTGGCATGCGCGGGCCTGACCTGGCTTATGGGGAACGTGTTCCCCAATTTCCCCAACTAAGTTGTTTCAAAACGACCGCAGCGTCGTTGTGGCGCCTCGCCGTGCATTCGCACTGTCTTCGGCGCCACGCCTAGCTGCGCTCATTTTGAAACAACTTAGAAGTCAGGGTTTGCACACGGCCGCCAGCGCGTTGTCGAACGGGCTGTCCGGCACGATGTCTTCCGGGTTGAATTTCTCGTATTTGTAGTTTTCGACCGGTTCGCCCTTGCCCATGGCCTCGGGGTAGAACACTTGCGACAGCAGCACGGTGGTGCGGTCTTCGCAGGAATACAGATGCAGCGCCTTGACCGAACGGTAAGGCTTGCCCTCGGGCGTGGTTTGCGGCTTGCTGAAGCTGCGCATGGACCAGACCTTGCGCGTCTTGTCGGCCTTGATGATGCTGGCCTTGTCGATGTAGAAGACGCCGCCGCCACCGCTGCCCACCTTGGCCCATTGCGCCGCCTGGGCCCAGCTACACATCAGTATCAAGATGATTGCCAACAGGCCCGGCTTGTTCATGGCGGTCTCCGTGCTACGGCACCAGCGGTTTCTTGGCCGCCTGCTTGCCTTTGATTTCGGCGATGGTCTTGTCGATCACCGACAGGCGGTAATTAACGGCGGGATGAATGGCAGTATACCCGTTCAAGACCGTAGCGGGATACTGTCCCGCCATGCGCTGCCAGAAGGCGTGGGCGTGGTCCAGGCTGTAGCCGGCGCGCGCCACCATGTACAGGGACAGGTAGTCGGCCGCAGCGTCGAGCTCCTGCGGCATGGGTTTGACGCCCGCGGTGCCGATCAACATCGTCAGGTCGGGACGCACCGAGACCAGGTTGTCGATGATGCTGCCGACCGTATAGGCCGAGCGTGTCGTGGCGGCGTGGCCCAGCACATTGTGGGCGATGTCCTTGGCCAGCACGTAGGCGATGGCTTCGTCGCTCTGTGCGAAGTTGACCATGCCGCGCGTGATCAGCACGCGCTGGCCGTCGGAGTAGGCGTTGATATTGTCCGAGTTGCCGATGTCGATCTTGAAAGCGCAAGCGCGCGTGACCGGCACGTTGAGCTCCTGGTTGCGGCCATTGCGGGCGACGATCAGGTTGAGCGACTGGTGGCCGGACACCAGCGGACCGAGGATGCTGGCGGCCTGTGTTTCGGCGTTCTGGCCGGTCGGCAGGGTCTTGCCTTCGGCGGCGACCAGGCCGTCGCCCTTGCGCAGGCCGGCGCGCGCGGCGCCGCTGCCGGCCAGCACGCTTGCCACTTCCAGGCGGTCGCCGTAGTTCAGCACCGCTTGCGCGGCGTCGACGAATTCGCCGGTGTACGAGTATTTGTTCTTGGCGGTGAAGCCGAGCAGGTTGCGCGCCTGCGTGCGGCACAGGTCCGCGTTGTTGATCAACAGCGGGCCGGCGATGCGGTACAGGCGGTCCTGCAGCGCCACCATCTGGCTCAAGGCGTCGCGCGCGGCGGCCATCTTGGCGGTGACGACCGGCGGCTGCTCGTTGATGACGCGTGCCACCACCGGTTCGGCCGGCGCGGGCGCGGGCTTGGATTGGAAGGTCGAGCAGGCCGACAGCAGCGAGGCCGCCGCCAGCAGGGACAATGAGGCGGGTTTATTGATCTTGTTTGTCTGCTTGCCCATCCCGGGTCTCCGTCTGTTTTTGTTAGTGTTTGCCGGTGCTGCCGAAACCACCTTCACCGCGTTCGCTGTCGCCGAATTCTTCGACCACGTTGAAGCCGACTTGCAGCACCGGTACGATGATCAGCTGCGCCAGGCGTTCCATCGGGTTCAGCGTGAAGGCGCTGTGGCCGCGGTTCCAGGTCGAGATCATCAACTGGCCCTGATAGTCGGAGTCGATCAAGCCTACCAGATTCCCCAGCACGATGCCGTTTTTGTGGCCCATGCCGCTGCGCGGCAGGATCATGGCGGCGTAGCCAGGATCGGCGACGTGGATCGCCAGGCCGGTTGGAATCAGCACGGTCTGTCCGGCTTCGATGACCATCGGTGCGTCGATGCAGGCGCGCAGATCGAGGCCGGCGGAACCCGGGGTGGCGTAGGCCGGCATCTGGTCTTTCATGCGCGGGTCGAGGATTTTGACGTCGATGTTTTTCATTGCGATGTTGTTTATTGATTACTTCTTAATTATTTTGCGAAGAGCGAGTGCTGGGAGATCCGTTTCGAGATCTCGGAAATCAGTTGGCGCGCCAGCGTCAGTTTGTCGGCGCGCGGCAGTATGGTGTGGCCGTTTTCATCGAACAGGATGATGGTGTTGTCGTCCTGGCCGAAGGTGTGGTGGCCGATATTCCCTACTAGCAGGGGGATGCCTTTTTTCTCGCGCTTGTCGGCGCCGAACTGGATCAGGTTCTCCGATTCGGCGGCGAAGCCCACGCAGTACGGATGGCCGGCCAGCGTGGTGCGGGCGGCGACGGTGGCGAGGATGTCCGGATTCTGTTCGAACTTCAGGTCCGGCACGGAGCCGTCCGGGTTCTTCTTCAGTTTCTGTTCGCTGGAGTTGGACACGCGCCAGTCGGCCACCGCCGCCACCGCGATGAAGATGTGCTGGTGGTCGACATTGGCCATCACCGCGTCGTGCATCTGCAGCGCGCTTTGCACGTTGATGCGGGTAACGCCGAATGGCGCCGGCAGCGCGGTCGGTCCCGATACCAGAATGACTTCGGCGCCGGCTTCGCGCGCGGCGCGGGCCACGGCGTAGCCCATCTTGCCCGAGGACAGATTGGTGATGCCGCGCACCGGGTCGATAGGCTCGAAAGTCGGGCCGGCGGTGATCAGGATGCGCTTGCCCGCCAGGACCTTCTGCTGGAAGGAGGCGATCAGTTCTTCCAGCAGCTGCGCAGGTTCCAGCATGCGGCCCATGCCCACTTCGCCGCAGGCCTGGTCGCCGGACGCAGGGCCGAACAGCACGATGCCGTCGTCGCGCAGCTGCTGCGCGTTGCGCTGGGTGGCGGGGTTCTGCCACATCTCCACGTTCATGGCCGGCGCCACCAGCAGCGGCACCAGGCGCGGACGCGCCAGGCACATGGTCGACAGCAGGTCGTCGCAGACGCCGTGCGCCAGCTTGTACATGAAGTCCGCCGAGCAGGGCACGATCAGGATGGCGTCGGCGTCGCGGGTGACGTCGATGTGGGCCATGTTGTTGTCGACGCGCGGATCCCACTGGCTGCTGAATACCTTGTTGCCGGACAGCGCCTGCATGGTGACGGCGGTGATGAAGTGGGCGGCGGCGTCGGTCATCACGACCTGCACCGAGGCGCCGGCCTTGGTCAGCGCGCGGCACAGTTCCGCCGCCTTGTAGCAGGCCACGCCGCCGGTCAGGCCGAGGACGATTTTCTTGCCGGTCAATTCCATCATGATGCGCTACTCCAGTTAGTGCGATCTTACTTGTTCACCCGGCGCAGCTCATCGAGGATGAACAGCGCCGCGCCGATGCAGATGGCCGAGTCGGCGATGTTAAACGCCGGGAAGTGGCCCAATCCGCTCCAGTGGAAATCGAGGAAGTCGACCACGTGGCCGTACAGGATGCGGTCGATGACGTTGCCGATGGCGCCGCCCAGGATCAGCGACAGGGCCCACGAGAACATGCGCTGGCTGCCGTGCTTTTTCAGCAGGACGATGATCCACGCCGCCGCGCCCAGGGCGATGGCGGTGAAGAAGTAGCGCTGCCATCCGCCGCTGTTCTGCAGGAAGCTGAAGGCCGCGCCCTTGTTATAGGCCAGCACCAGGTTGAAGAAGGAGGTGATGACTTTCTCTTCACCGAGCTGGAAGGTCTTGGTGATGGTGATCTTGGAGAGCTGGTCGAACAGGACGACGATGGCGGCGATGCCGAGCCATGGCGTCAGGCTGGCCGAGGATTTGGTCGGGAAGATTTTTTTGGTGGCCATAAAATTTCAGGTTGGTTCGTGGCGACGGTGCCGCCGCTCCCGGTGGGAACGGCGGCCCTCATATTAAGCGAACTTGCGTTTTTCGCCCGCACCGAACAGATTGCTGTGGCAACGGCCGCACAGGGTAGGGTGGTCCGCATGCGAACCGACGTCGGCGCGGTAGTGCCAGCAGCGCTCGCACTTGGCGGCGCTGGAGGCGGCCACTTCGACCGCTTCTTCCGCTTCGCTCTCCACCTGCACCGCTTGCGCGGCCGAGGTGATGAAGACGAACTTCAGGTCGTCGTCCAGGCTGGCCAGCAGCTGGTACTTGTCGCCGGCGGCCTTGATGGTCAGTTCCGCCTGCAGCGAGGAGCCGATGGCGCCCGAGGTGCGCACGTCTTCCAGCTGCTTGGTGACGTCGGCGCGGACCGCGCGCAGGGCCGTGTACTTGGCCAGCAGGGCGGCCGCGTCGGCCGCTTCCGGCAGCTTCCACCAGGTCTGCGTGAAGATGGTTTCGTCGCTGGCCTTGTAAGCCTCTTCGCCGGCGAAGATCGCCCATGCTTCTTCCGCCGTGAACGACAGCGCCGGCGCCATCACGCGCAGCAGGCTTTGCGTGATGTGCCACAGCGCGGTCTGCGCCGAGCGGCGCGCGTGCGAGCTGACGGCGGTGGTGTACAGGCGATCCTTCAGCACGTCCAGGTAGAAGCCGCCCAGGTCTTCCGAGCAGAAGTTCTGCAGCTTGGAGTAGACCGGCTGGAATTCATACTGCATGTAGTGCTCGGCGATTTCCGCCTGCAGCGCGGCCATGTTGGCGACGGCGTAGCGGTCGATTTCCAGCATGTCGTCGATCGCCACCGCGTCCTTGGCGGCGTCGAAGTCGGACAGGTTGGCCAGCAGGAAGCGCAGCGTGTTGCGGATGCGGCGATAGGCTTCGGTGACGCGCTTGAGGATCTCGTCGGAGATCGACAGTTCGCCGGTGTAGTCGGTGGTGGCGACCCACAGGCGCAGCATGTCGGCGCCCAGCTTGTTCCAGACGTCCTGCGGCGCGATGGTGTTGCCGATCGACTTGGACATCTTCTTGCCTTCGCCGTCGACCACGAAGCCGTGGGTCAGCAGCGCCTTGTACGGCGGGGCGCCGTTCAGCATCGAGGAGGTCAGCAGCGAGGAGTGGAACCAGCCGCGGTGCTGGTCGGAGCCTTCCAGGTACAGGTCGGCCGGGAAGGCCGACTGCTCCTTGTGCGAGCCGCGCAGCACGGTCTGGTGGGTCGAGCCGGAATCGAACCAGACGTCCAGCGTGTCCTTGTTCTTTTCGTAGCTTGCCGCTTCGTCGCCGATCAGGTCTTTCAGGTCCAGCGCCAGCCAGGCGTCGATGCCGCTCTTCTCGATCAGCTGCGCGACCTGTTCCAGCAGTTCCGGGGTGCGCGGATGCAGCGCGCCGGTTTCCTTGTGGACCACGAAGGCCATCGGCACGCCCCACTGGCGTTGACGCGACAGGGTCCAGTCGGGACGGTTGGCGATCATGCCGTGCAGGCGCGCCTTGCCCCAGTCCGGGAAGAACTTGGTTTCGTCGATGCCTTTGAGCGCGGTTTCGCGCAGCGTGTGGCCGCCGTCTTTCGGCTTCACATCCATGCCGGCGAACCACTGCGAGGTGGCGCGGTAGATGATCGGCGTCTTGTGGCGCCAGCAGTGCATGTAGCTGTGGTCGAACATCTTCACTTCGAACAGCGCGCCCACTTCCTTCAGCGCGTTGCAGATCGGCTTGGAGGCTTCCCAGATCGTCATGCCGCCGAACAGCGGCAGCGAGGCGGCGAATTTGCCGTCGCCCATCACCGGGGTCAGGATGTTCTCGTCCTTCATGCCGTGCGCGCGGCAGGAGATAAAGTCGTCCAGGCCGTAGGCTGGCGCCGAGTGCACCACGCCGGTACCGCTTTCGGTGGTCACGTATTCGGCCAGGTACATCGGCGACAGGCGGTCGAAGAAGGCGTCGGACGCGTGCAGCGGGTGGCGGAAGCTGATGCCGGCCAGCGCCGCGCCGTGGCAGGTGGCGATGGTCGTGCCTTCGAGCTTGTAGCGCGCCAGGCAGGCTTCCACCAGGTCTTGCGCCAGGATCAGCAGCAAAGGCTGGCCGTCACGCTCGGTCTGCACCAGCGAGTAGATCACTTCGGCGTTGACGTTCAGCGCCTGGTTGGACGGGATGGTCCACGGGGTGGTGGTCCAGATGACGATGAAGCCGTTTTCGGTCGGCAGCTTGTCCAGGCTGAAGGCGGCGGCCAGCTTGTCGAATTCGGCGAACTTGAAGCCGACGTCGATGGCCGGGTCGCGCTTGTCCTGGTATTCCACTTCGGCTTCCGCCAGGGCGGACTGGCAGTCGAAGCACCAGTTGACCGGCTTCAGGCCGCGATAGACGTAGCCTTTTTCCAGCAGCTGGCCGAGGGCGCGCAGTTCGTCGGCCTCGTTCGAGTAGTTCATGGTCAGGTAAGGGTTCTGCCATTCGCCCAGCACGCCCAGGCGGATGAAGTCCTTGCGCTGGCGGTCGACCTGCTCCAGCGCGTAGGCGCGGGCCTTGGTCAGTACTTCGGCGGTCGGCAGGTTCTTGCCGTATTGTTTTTCGATCTGGATCTCGATCGGCATGCCGTGGCAATCCCAGCCCGGCACGTAGGGCGCGTCGTAGCCGGCCATGCCGCGGGCCTTGACCACCATGTCTTTCAGGATCTTGTTGACGGCGTGGCCGATGTGGATGTCGCCGTTGGCGTACGGTGGGCCGTCGTGCAGGATGAATTTCGGACGGCCGGCGGCGGCTTTGCGCACGCGCTCGTAGATCTTCTTGTCCTGCCAGTCCTTGACCCAGTTCGGTTCGCGCTTGGCCATATCGCCGCGCATCGGGAATGGGGTTTCGGTCATGTTGACCGGGTATTTACTTTCAGGCTTCTTTGCAGATTTGTTATCGGACATGGTTATCTTCAGTGATTTTTATTCGGGGAGTTCTGTGTAGCCGGCGCGCGTAGCTGGTCGCGCGGTTAAATTCGGTCGGTGGCCGTGGTGGCGCCGTCGCGCTCTTTGAAGCGTTCGGCAAAATACGCACGCGCCTGGAGGGCGTCGCGGTCGATGGCGGCGGTCAGCGTCGGCAGGTCGATGTATTTTTCTTCGTCGCGTATCTTGTGCAGGAACTCGACGCGCACCTGTTTGCCGTAGCAGTTCCGGGAGAAGTCGAATATATGGACTTCCAGCAGCACGCGGCCGCTGTCGTCGACGGTGGGGCGCACGCCCAGGCTGGCGACGGCCGGCAAGGGCTGCTCGGCCAGGCCGTGCACCTGCACGATGAAGATGCCGGACAGCGCGGGGCGGTGCGGCACGCGCAGGTTCAGCGTCGGGAAGCCCAGCGTGCGGCCCAGCTTCTGGCCGTGGATCACGTGGCCGGAAATGGCGTAGGGATGGCCCAGCAGCGCCTCGGCATGCACGAAGTCGCCCTCGGCCAGCGCGGCGCGCACGGCGGAGGAGGAGATGCGGGTGCTGCCGTTCATCACGGTCGGCAGGGTCTCGACGTGGAAGCCGTAGTGCTTGCCGGCTTCCTGCAGCATCTGCACGTTGCCGGCGCGGCGGGCGCCGTAGCAGAAGTCGTCGCCGACCATCAGCCATTTGACGTGCAGGCCTTCGACCAATACCTTCTCGGTGAATTCCTGCGGCGTCAGGGCGGCGAACGGCGCCGAGAAGTGCTCGACGATGACGCGGTCGATGCCGTTGTCGGACAGCGATTGCAGCTTGTCGCGCAGGTTGGCGATGCGCGGCGGCGCCTTCGACAGGTCGCCGGCCTTGTGCGCGAAGAATTCGCGCGGGTGCGGTTCGAAGGTCATCACGGCCGCTTCCAGCCCGAGGCCGGAGGCAGCCGCGCGCACGCGGCCCAGCAATGCCTGGTGGCCGAGATGGACACCGTCAAAGTTGCCTATCGTGAGCGCGCAGGGCGCACGCGCCGCTGCATTGGGTAGACCTCGAAATACCTTCATGGGAATCTGGGGGGAAACTGTCGCTAAATGGAGGATTATACGGTTTGTTTGCGGTAGCCGACAGTTATCGCGGGAAAAGCAGTGGCTCGGCATAAAAAAAGCGCTGTCCGGCGCGGGGCCGGACAGCGCTTTTGCGCATCGAACCAGACGATTACATCGGGTGATTGATGTTCAGGGTCCAGTAGCGGGCCAGGTCGGCGGTGCCGTCCTTGCCTTTGACCGATTTCAGCGTGGCCAGTGCGGCGGCTTTCTTGCCGGCGATGGACTGGGCGATACCCTGGTGCAGCTTGACGGCTTCAGGATTTTTCGCGGTGCCCAGCTTGACAGCCTGGTCCAGCAGCGCCAGGCCTTTGTCGGCCTTGCCGGCGGAAACCAGGGCGTAGCCCATGTTGGCCAGCGCGTCGGCGTCCTTGTTCTTGACGGCTTCGGCTTCCAGCGTGGCTTGCTTGGCGTCGAACTCGGCCTGGGTCTTGGCGGCCAGGTCTTTCAGACGCTGGTGGCGGGCGGCGTCGGAACCGGTGCCCAGCGCGCCTTTCTTGTAGCCTTGATCGATGATCTTGATCGCTTCGGCAGGATTGCCCGCTTGCAGCGACAGCTGCGACATTTCCATGTACTCGTTCGGCTTGGACAGCAGGCCGTTGGCCAGGCGCAGGCGCAGCACGTCCAGCGACAGCGACGAGGCGAAGCCTGGCTTGCCCGAAACGCGGTTCAGCAGGTCGGCCCAGTAGGTGCTCTTAGGATACGAACCGGCCAGCTTTTCCAGGGTCTGGACGTAGCCTTCCTTGTCGTTCTGCTTGAGCTGGATGTTGGCCAGCATGCCCAGTTGGGCTTCGCTCAGGTTTTTCGAGCCTTGCAGTTCCTTGGCCGCTTCGGCGTACTTGCCGGAGGTGTAGTAGATCTGGGTCAGGTATTCATGCGCCTGGGTGTTGCCTGGATTGTCTTTCAGCACGCGCTGGAACCAGGTGATCGCTTTTGGGTAGTCCTTGGCGCGGTAGTAAATGCCGGCCAGGGCTTCGGAGAATTTCGGGGCTTCGGCAGCGGACAGCTTGCCGGAATTGATCACTGCTTCGAAGGCGCGGGCGGCGGCGTCGTTATCGCCGGCGGCGGTAGCGGCCGAAGCGCGGGTGCGTTCGATCAGGTAGGTTTCATTCGGGGTCTTGCCACCGACAGCGTCGGCTTCTTTCAGTTTGGCCAGTGCTTCTTTGTTCTTGCCTGCCGCAGCCAGTTTCTGCGCTTCCTGCAATGGTTTGCCGATTTCAGCACGCACCGCGTCGGCCGCGTAGGCAACCGAGGAAAAACCTGCCAGAGGAGCTGCTGCTGTGAAACCAATAGCGGCCATTACCAGGCCGAGATGAGCGAGACGAAACTTGGTCATGGGTAAGTTTTCTTTCATCAAAATGCGAAATAGGCAGGAATGGTCCTGCCTATCGTTGAACATAGAACTGATTATTGGAACTGTTCGTTGCCGACCAGGCCAATCTTGGTCACGCCGAGACGCTGGGCCGCAGCCATCACGCCTGCCACGACTTTATACGATACCAGCTTGTTCGGACGCAGATGCACTTCCGGCTGGTCAGCTTGCGCTGCGACATCGGTCAGTTTCGCTTCCAGGGTGCCGCGGTCAGGAACGACAGCGTTATCCCACAGAATCGTACCGTCGAAGTCGACGTCAATCGTGATCACCACAGGTTCCTTGACAGGCGGAGGCGGGGTGCCGACCGGCATGTTCAGGTTGACCGAGTGGTTGGCCTTCGGAATCGTAATGATCATCATGATAATCAGCACCAACATCACATCGATGAGGGGCGTCATGTTCATTTCCATCATTGGTTCCGGATCCGCGCCACCGCTTGGGGAGCCGACATTCATACTCATGGTGTTTCCTTTTAAGAAGGGCAGGCCCGGACTCCAGGCCTGCGATGCACTATTCGGGCATTAACCCTTATCAGGCGGTTCGGTGATGAAGCCGACCTTCTGAATACCAGCGCGCTGGGTAGTGTAAATAACCTTGCCGATTGCCTCGTAGCGAGTTTCTTGGTCGCCACGTACATGCACTTCCGGCTGAGGCAACTTCACTGCTTCCACCTTCAGAAAATCGAACAACTCATTCGCGTCGCGCATTTTCTTCTGATTCCAGTAGATGTCGCCATCCTTGCTTACAACGATGTTGACATCTTCCGGCTTGGTCTGAATAACCTGGTTGGCTTCTTCTGGCAGCTGGATCTTGATCAGCTTCAGAACAACCGGGCTCGTGATCAGGAAGATAATCAGCAGAACCAACATGATGTCCACCAGGGGCGTCGTGTTGATTTCTGACATGACTTGATCTTCGTCTCCGCTATCGGAGCCTACGGACATCGACATGATTAATTATCCAATCTTTTTAGCGCCGGCGGCACGGCCAGCTTCGCTGGTGGACATGGCGCCCGAGATCAGTACCGAGTGCACGTCAGCGGAGAACGAACGGACGTCTTCCATTGCGGCTTTGTTACGACGCACCAGCCAGTTGTAACCCAGAACGGCAGGAACTGCAACGAACAGACCGAAAGCGGTCATGATCAGCGCTTCACCCACTGGACCTGCAACTTTGTCGATCGATGCGTTACCCGACATGCCGATGGCGATCAGTGCATTGTAAATACCCCAAACGGTACCGAACAGACCGATGAACGGTGCGGTCGAACCAACGGTTGCCAGGAACGACAGGCCGTCTTGCAGACGCGATTGAACTTTATCAACAGCGCGCTGGATCGACATCGTCACCCAGGTCGACAGGTCGATTTGTTCCAGCAGGGCGCCGTCGTGGTGCACGGTGGCCTTGGTGCCGGTTTCAGCGATGAAGCGGAATGGCGAGCCGTCTTTCAGGGCTGCCGAACCAGCAGCGATCGACGAGGCTTTCCAGAACTTGGCCGAGGTTTCTTTCGACTGCTTGAAGATCTTCATCTGGTCGATCAGTTTGGTGATGATGATGTACCACGAACCCATGGACATCAGCGACAGGATGATCAGGGTGCCGCGCGATACGAAACCACCGTTCCATACAGCTTCGAAGCCGTAAGGATTGTCCACTTCTTCTTTGCCGCCCTTGGCAGCTGGAGCTTCTGCTGCCGGTGCTGCTGGCGCCGCATCCGCTGCTGGAGCGGCTGCTGGTGCCGAAGCGGCGGCCGAGGCTGGCGCGTCAGCGAAGGCTGGGGCGCTTACCAGGGCGGTGGCTGCGGTCACGGAAAACAGCACAGCGGCCAGTACAGCGGACAAACGGGTATTCTTAAACATGCTTCCTCCAAATTGATAAAATAATCAGATCGCTGAACGTAATGACAACGAAAATTACTAAGTGAGACTTAACTGCCGCCTCGGTTTTACTCCAGCGTCCAGACGTATTGCATCTGCATCCACGCTTCCGTCGGTTTCCCGTCGGTCAGACCCGGTTTGAAACGGCATTTACCGATACCATTCAAAGCGGCCTTGTCCAAGTCCCTAAAACCACTGGATTTGATGACTTTGGAATCGGCGACATGGCCGTCGGTTCCAATCAAGAACGATAACGTGACCGTACCGGTTTCTTCGTTACGCAGGGAGGATTTTGGCCACTCCGGTTTCGCGCAAGTGCTGAAGTCAGCTACAGCAGCTACGTTCACCGATTTAGCCGGTCCCGGTGGCGCTGCCGGTGGTGCCGGTGGCGCTTTTTGCAGTTCGTTCGTCGCAGGCTTCACGCTGGTCGCGTTCGCGATCACGTTTTGCGGCGGCGGAGGCTGCTGCACGTTCACCTCAACTGGCGGGATGAATGGCGGTGGTGGCGCTTTCATCTCTGGCGGAGGTGGTGGCGGTGGGAGTTCTTTCGGTGGAGGAGGTTTGACCTCCTCAATGATCTTGGTCTCCACTGGTGCGATCATCTTGCTCACCAGACGTTTACCCAAGCCCGTCACGATCCCATAAGCAACCAGGAGGTGCAACAAAACGACAATGGTAATGCCTGTAAAGTTCTTCCCGGTGCTTTTCTCGTTGTGCGTGAAATTCATGCCTGCTTTCTCCAATACCAACTCTTTTTGTTGCTACTAAACCCCAAAATGGCGACACAAAACAACAGCCGCATCCGGGACGTCGGCGAATTATACATACGAATTCTTGATTTTACATAGAATTTTCATCCCTAAAACCGGTTAAATTTCATAGGGTTTTCCTATGTGGTAGCGCTCCCTTTGCACCGTTCTAGCTCAATTTACAAGACTCTCCGGCGCAATTTTGGGGCGCGACGCACCACGACATTACTTAGTTTTCCCTTAAGCCCAAAAACGGAATATTATGCGCGTAATTTTACTACGAACAATTGATAATTTGGCCGCAAATGTTTCTTTCATGAAATTCTTGCGAGAAACACTCTTCCTGCCAGTGACGAAAGCTGTTGACTTCTGCCTTACGGCATGCCTTCGCTAAAAAAACCGGGGCCAGAGCGGCTCCTCTGACCCCGATCCATCCCTTGCAAGACCCATGCCCAGCTGCGGCAAAAGCCTTATATATATGTTGCTCAGCTTCCGCGCCCCCGTTTCTCGCGTTTGACCTCCAGCGAACTGATGATTTCGCCGTTCGGCCCCACGGTTTCCAGGTGCACGTCGAAGCCCCACAACCGGGCCACGTGCTTGAGCACCTCGCCGGCCTGCTGATTCAGCGGCCGCCGCTGGAACTGGGTGTGGCGCAAGGTCAGCGCCCGGTCGTCGCGGGTGTTGACCGACCACACCTGGATGTTCGGTTCACGATTGCCCAGGTTGTACTGCTCGGCCAGCTGCTGGCGCACGTAGCGGTAGCCCAGATCGTCGTGTATGGCGGAGATTGCCAGTTTTTCGTTATTGTCGTCGTCCAGTACGGCGAAGAAATGAAATTCGCGTATCAGCTTGGGCGAAAGGTACTGGGCAATGAAGCTTTCGTCTTTGAAATTGCGCATCGCGAAGTCCAGCGTCTTGCGCCAGTCGCTGCCGGCGATGTCCGGAAACCATTCGCGGTCCTCGTCGGTCGGATGCTCGCAGATGCGGCGGATGTCGGTCATCATCGCGAAGCCCAGCGCATACGGATTGATGCCGTTGTAGTAGGGACTGCTCACCGGCGGCTGGTAGACGACGTTGGTGTGGCTCTTCAAAAACTCCATCATGAAGCCGTCGGCCACCACGCCCTCGTCGTACAACTGGTTGAGGATGGTGTAGTGCCAGAAGGTGGCCCAGCCCTCGTTCATCACCTGGGTCTGGCGCTGCGGATAGAAGTACTGGCTGATCTTGCGCACGATGCGCACCATCTCGCGCTGCCAGGGTTCCAGCAGCGGCGCGTATTTCTCGATGAAGTAGAGCAGGTTTTCCTCGGGCTCGGGCGGGAAGCGCGGCGCGGCCTTTTCCTCTTCCTCTTCCTCGCGGCGGGGCAGGGTGCGCCACAGCTCGTTGATCTGCGACTGCACATAGGCTTCGCGCTCTTTCTGCCGCGCGCGCTCCTGCGCCATCGACAGCTTGGCCGGCCGCTTGTAGCGGTCGACGCCGTAGTTCTGGATCGCGTGGCAGGAATCGAGCAGCAGCTCGACCGCGTCGATGCCGTGGCGCTGCTCGCACTCGGCGATGTAGTTTTTGGCGAACACCATGTAGTCGACGATGGCGTCGGCGTCGGTCCAGGTGCGGAACAGGTAGTTCCCTTTGAAGAAGGAGTTGTGGCCGTAGGCCGCGTGCGCGATCACCAGCGCCTGCATGGTCAGGCTGTTCTCCTCCATCAGATAGGCGATGCAGGGATTGGAGTTGATGACGATCTCGTAGGCCAGGCCCATCTGGCCGCGCTTGTAGCCTTTTTCAGTCGACAGGAAATGCTTGCCGAACGACCAGTGGTTGTACGACACCGGCATGCCGACCGAGGTGTAGGCGTCCATCATCTGCTCGGCGGTGATGATCTCCAGTTGATTCGGATACGTATCGAGCCCGAAGGCTTCGGCGACGCGGCGGATTTCCTGGTGGGCCTGTTCGATCAGTTCGAAGGTCCACTCCGACTGTTCGGGCAGGGCGCGCGGATGGCGCGGCTTTCTGGGCGCGGGGGCATGCGTCATATCGTTCATGATGGCGGCCGCCTATTTGGGTTGTTTCTTGAACAGTTCACGGAACACCGGATAGATATCGGCCGGCGTGACTATTTTCTGCATGGCGAAATGCGGGTGGTGGTCGGGGATCTGCGAGTACTGCTCCCACAGGTTTTGCGGCGGGCCGTCGGTGATCTCGACATAGGTGTAGTACTGCACCTTGGGCATGATGGTGTTGACCAGCAGTTGCCGGCACAGCACCGAGTCGTTGTCCCAGTTGTCGCCGTCGGACGCCTGGGCGACGTAGCTGTTCCAGCTGCCGGCGCCGTAGCGCTCGTCGATGATCTTGTCGAGCAGGTTCAGCGCGGAGGACACCACGGTGCCGCCCGATTCGCGCGAGTGGAAGAACTCTTCCTCGTTGACCTCGGCCGCCGCCGTGTGGTGGCGGATGAACACGACTTCGATCTTGTCGTACACGCGCTTGAGGAACAGGTAGAGCAGGATGAAGAAACGCTTGGCGGTGTCCTTGCGGGTTTCGTCCATCGAGCCGGAGACGTCCATGATGCAGAACATCACCGCCTGCGTCATCGGCTTGGGCACCTTGACGCGGTTGCTGTAGCGCAGGTCGAACGGGTCGATGAAGGGGATGGCCAGCAGCCGCGTGTGCAGATGGTGGATCAGCTTTTTCAGCTCGACCACGCGCGGCGCGTCCAGCGGCTCGCCGTCCAGCAGCAGGTCCTCCAGCTCGCGCTCGGCTTCGATGACACGCTTGCGCGAACTGCCGCCGACCGCGATGCGCCGTCCCAACGCGCCGCGCAGCGAACGCAGCACGTGGATGTTGGACGGCGTGCCCGACATATTGTAGCCGGCGCGCTGGTTCTTGAATTCGGTGGTGGCGGTCAGCTGGGTCTTGACCAGGTTGGGCAGTTCCAGGTCTTCGAAGAAGTAGTTCATGAATTCTTCGCGCGACAGCTCGAAGATGAAATCGTCCTCGGTCATCTGGTCGCTATTGCCGGCCTTGCCGCGGCCGGAGCCGCCGCCGCCCTTGGGTCGATTGATCAGGTCGCCTTTGAGGTATTCCTGGTTGCCCGGGTTGATGGTTTCCCACACGCCGCCATGGGCGTGGCCGAACGAGGGCTCGCCCACGTCCTTGACCGGGATGGAGACTTTTTCGCCATTCTCAATGTCGGTGATGGAGCGGCCCTTGATGGCACGTCCCACCGCGTCCTTGATCTGGGCCTTGTAGCGCCGCAAGAAACGCTCGCGGTTGACCGCAGACTTGTTCTTGCCCTGCAAACGTCGGTCGATGAGGTAAGTCAAAAGATGCCTCCTGCTGCAATTGGTCGGCGCCGCGCCGCCACCGCCTATGCGGGGCGGCGCGCTATCCTGCTTAAGACGACTTCCTCACGCGCAAATACCATTCGCACAGCAGCCGCACCTGCTTGGCCGTATAGCCTTTCTCCACCATGCGGGCGACGAAGTCGGCGTGCTTGTTGGCGTCTTCGGCGCTGGCCTTGGCGTTGAACGAAATGACCGGCAGCAGTTCCTCGGTGTTGGAGAACATCTTCTTCTCGATCACGGTGCGGAACTTCTCGTAGCTGGTCCAGGCCGGATTCTTGCCGCCGTTGTTGGCGCGCGCGCGCAGGCCGAAGTTGACGATCTCGTTGCGGAAATCCTTGGGGTTGGAGATCCCGGCCGGCTTCTCGATCTTTTCCAGCTCGTTGTTCAGCGACTCGCGGTCGAAGCTCTCGCCGGTGTCCGGATCGCGGTATTCCTGATCCTGTATCCAGAAGTCGGCGAAGGTCACGTAGCGGTCGAAGATGTTCTGGCCGTATTCCGAATACGATTCCAGGTAGGCGGTCTGAATTTCCTTGCCGATGAACTCCACGTATTTCTGCGCCAGGTGTTCCTTGATATACGAGAAGTACTTCTGTTCGGTTTCAGGCGGGAACTGCTCGCGTTCGACCTGCTGCTCCAGCACGTATAAGAGGTGCACCGGATTGGCCGCCACTTCGGTGTTGTCGAAGTTGAAGACCTTGGACAGGATCTTGAACGCGAAGCGTGTCGACAGCCCGTTCATGCCCTCGTCGACGCCCGCATAGTCGACGTACTCGTGCATGGACTTGGCCTTCGGATCGGTGTCCTTGAGGTTCTCGCCATCGTAGACCAGCATCTTGCTGAAGATGCTGGAGTTCTCCGGATCCTTCAGCCGCGAAAGGATCGCGAACTGCGCCATCATCTTCAGCGTTCCGGGCGCGCATGGCGCCTGGTACAGCGAGGAGTTGGCCACCAGCTTGTCGTAGATCTTGATCTCGTCGGTCACGCGCAGGCAGTACGGCACTTTGACGATGTAGATACGATCGAGGAAAGCCTCGTTGTTGCGGTTGTTCTTGAAGGTCTTCCACTCCGACTCGTTCGAGTGGGCCAGGATGATGCCGTCGAACGGTATCGCGCCGAAGCCCTCGGTGCCTTTGTAGTTGCCTTCCTGCGTGGCGGTCAGCAGCGGGTGCAGCACCTTGATCGGCGCCTTGAACATCTCGACGAATTCCATCAGGCCCTGGTTGGCCAGGCACAGGCCGCCCGAGTAGCTGTAGGCGTCCGGATCGTCCTGCGAATAATCTTCCAGCTTGCGGATGTCGACCTTGCCGACCAGCGAGGAAATATCCTGGTTGTTTTCGTCGCCCGGTTCGGTCTTGGAGATGGCGATCTGCTTCAGCACCGACGGGTAGCGCTTGACCACGCGGAACTGGTTGATGTCGCCGTTGAATTCGTGCAGGCGCTTGACCGCCCAGGGGCTGGGGATGTTGCGCAGATAGCGGCGCGGGATGCCGTAGTCCTCTTCCAGGATCACGCCATCCTCTTCCTCGTTGAACAGGCCGAGCGGCGATTCGTTGACCGGCGAGCCTTTCAGGCAGTAGAAGGGCACATGCTCCATCAGCGATTTCAGCTTCTCGGCGATCGACGATTTACCGCCGCCCACAGGGCCCAGCAGATACAGGATCTGCTTGCGTTCCTCCAGCCCCTGCGCGGCATGGCGGAAGTAGGACACCACTTGCTCGATCACTTCCTCGGTGCCGTAGAACTCGCGGAATGCCGGATATATTTTGATGACCTTGTTCGCGAAGATGCGTGACAGCCGGGTGTCGTTGCGGGTATCGACCAATGTCGGTTCGCCGATGGCGGCCAGCATGCGCTCTGGCGCGCTGGCGTAGGTGAGCCGATCTTTTTTGCAAAGTTCGAGATACTCCTTCATGGACATCTCTTCTTCTTTGGTCCGTTCGTACCGTGCGGCGTAGTTGTCAAAAATGGTCATTTGGATGTCCTTTAATGTAAACCTGCGTGTCACGGGTCACTGGCAGTTCGCTTGCCCTGGCCCTGGTCTGTGCATACCCCTTTTCGTATTATTTTTCTTATGACCAGCTTCTTTTGTGTGGCACGGATTGCCCGTGCCGGTGAGCTGGCTTCATCGCCGGTTGGCGGCTTTTATGTGTTGGTCGTAACGCTTCTTACGTCTATGAAATTGATTATTGCGCTATTGGTGCCGGAAGTCAAAAGATATGTCGTAATATCGTTAATACTCTTATGTAAGTTGTTGATTAATAAGATTATTTTTGATAAAAACTGTCGTCTTTCCATGATTTTTAAGGCACTTTTTTAGCTCATTTATGCCACAGTATCACGCTTGTGCGCGCCGCGCTGATCGTGCCTCAAACAGATAAATTTTGCCGCAACTTGGCGGCCGCTGTCGCACTCCCGCGCCATGCGCTAAGATGCGTTGATCCAGTCTACCGTCAGAGGGAAAAAGAATAATGTTGAACGAACAATTGCGCACGGTGGTGCAGCAGATGCCGAAAGCCGAATTGCACATCCATATCGAAGGCTCGTTGGAGCCGGAACTGATCTTCGCGCTGGCCCAGCGCAACAACGTCAAGCTGGCCTACGGCTCGGTGGAAGAGCTGCGCGCCGCGTATGCGTTCACCGACCTGCAGTCCTTCCTCGACATCTACTACGCCGGCGCCAGCGTGCTGTTGCAGGAGCAGGACTTCTACGACATGACCGCCGCCTACCTGAAGCGCGCCGAGCAAGACAATGTGCGCCACACGGAGATCTTCTTCGATCCGCAAACCCACACCGCGCGCGGCGTGCCGATCAAGACCGTGATCGACGGCATCCACCGCGCCTGCCAGGACAGCCCGGTCAGCGCCACGCTGATCCTCAGCTTCCTGCGCCACCTGTCCGAGGAGGACGCCTTCGCCACGCTGGAGGAGGCGCTGCCTTACCGCGACAAATACATGGGCATCGGCCTCGATTCGTCGGAGGTCGGCAATCCGCCGGAGAAGTTCGCGCGCGTGTTCGCCAAGTGCCGCGAGCTGGGCTTCCATCTGGTCGCCCACGCGGGCGAGGAAGGCCCGCCGGCGTATATCGAGACCGCGCTCGATGTACTGAAGGTCGAGCGCATCGACCACGGCGTGCGCTGCCTGGAAGACGCGGCGCTGACGCAGCGCCTGGCGCGCGAGCAGATCGCGCTGACGGTGTGCCCGCTGTCGAACGTCAAGCTGTGCGTGTTCGAACGCATGGAGCAGCACAACCTGCTGGAGCTGCTCGATGCAGGCATCGTCGCCACCGTGAACTCGGACGACCCGGCCTACTTCGGCGGCTACATGAACGCCAACTTCGTCGCCACCTTCGATGCCTTGCCGCTGGGCCTGTCCCACGCGCAGCGCCTGGCGCGCAACAGCTTCTCGGCGGCCTTCCTGCCGGCGGAGCAGAAGCAGAAATTCCTCGATGAAGTCGATGCGTATTTCGCAGCCCTCTAGAAAACCTCCATGCTCAAACTTGCCTTGAAGATGACGTTGCGCGACTGGCGTGCCGGCCAGCTGCGCTTCCTGCTGATCGCGTTGACGGTGGCGGTGGCCGCCTTGTCCGCCACCGGATTTTTCATCGACCGCCTGCGCAGCGGCCTCGATCGCGACGCCCACCAACTGCTGGGCGCGGACGTCGTCATCAATGCGGACTTACCGGTCAACCCGGCCTGGCGCGCGGAGGCTGCCCGGCGCGGGCTGCTGATGACCGACACGGTCAGCTTCCCCAGCATGGCGCAGGCGGGCGAGGGCGAGCAATCGACGTCGTTGCTGGCGTCGTTGAAGGCGGTCGGCCCCGGCTATCCGCTGCGCGGCCAGCTGAAGATCACCACCAACCCGGAACAGGCCGAGCAAAGCTACGGCACGGCCGCCAACAGCGTGCCCGCGCCCGGCACGGTGTGGATAGACGCCGGCCTGCTGGGCAGCCTGAAGACCTCCATCGGCGGCCAGATCAAGCTTGGCGACAAGAGTTTCACCGTGGCGCAGCTGATCGCCTCCGAACCTGATCGCGGCGCTAACTTCCTGGCCTTCGCGCCGCGCGTGATGTTCGCGCTCGGCGACGTTGAGGCTACCAATTTGATCCAGCCCGGATCGCGCGTGTCCTACCGCCTGCTGGTGGCCGCGCCATCGTCGCTGAAGAATGCCGCAGCCGTCGCCACCGCCTACGAGCAGTGGCTGCAAGCGCAGATCAAGCAAAACAATATCAAGGGCGTGCGCGTCGAGTCGCTGGAAAACGGCCGTCCCGAAATGCGCGCCACGCTGGACCGCGCCGACCGCTTCCTGTCGCTGGTCGGCCTGCTGTCCGCGATGCTGGCGGCGGTGGCAGTGGCGATGGCGGCGCGCCGCTTCATGCAGCGCCACCTGGATGCCTGCGCCATGCTGCGCTGCCTGGGCCTGACGCAGAATGAAGTGACGCTGATGTACCTGATCGAATTCCTGATGGTCGGCCTGGCCGGCAGCGCGATGGGCGTGGCGGTCGGCTTCGGCGGCCACTACGTGCTGCTGGAAGTGCTGGGCAAGCTGGTCTCGGCCAGCCTGCCGGCGCCGACCATCTACCCGGCGCTGCAGGGCGTGGCCACCGGCATGCTGCTGCTGGCCGCGTTCGCGCTGCCGCCGATACTGCAACTGCGCAAAGTGCCGCACAACCGCGTGATCCGCCGCGAACAGGATCCGCCGCAAGTGACCGCGCTGGCCACCTATGGCCTGGGCCTGGCCGGCTTTGTCGCGCTGCTGCTGTGGCAGGCGGGCGATGTGCAGCTGGCGCTGTACACGGCGGGCGGCTTCCTCGGCGCCTTCGCCTTGTTCGGGTTGGTGGGTTGGGCCGCGCTGGCCGCGCTCAAGCCGATGCGGCGCGCGATCGACCATCAAAGCTGGCGCTTCGCCATCAGCTCGTTGCAGCGCCGTCCCGGCGCCACGGTGGTGCAGATCGTCTCGCTGGCGCTGGGCATGATGGCGCTGCTGGTGCTGACCGTGGTGCGCGGCGACCTGATGACGGCCTGGCGCAACGCCACGCCGCCGGATGCGCCCAACCGCTTCATCATCAACATCCAGCCGGAGCAGGCGGCCGACATCGGCAAGCGCCTGCAAGCGGCGGGCGTGAACTACGCGCCGCAGTATCCGATGATACGCGGCCGCCTGACCGCCGTGAACGGCAAGCCCGTCACCGCAGAGACCTACACCGACGACCGCGCCAAGGGCCTGGCCGACCGCGAGTTCAATCTGTCGACCATGGCGCGCATGCAGGCCGAGAACAAGATCAGCGCCGGCCAGTGGTTCGCCGACAAGCCGGGCGCGCCGGAAGCGTCGGTGGAAGAGGGCATCGCCAAGACCCTGAAGTGGAAGCTGGGCGACAAGCTGCGCTTCGATATCGCCGGCACACCGGTGGACGCCACCATCACCAGCCTGCGCAAACTGGAGTGGGGTTCGATGCGGGTCAACTTCTTCGTCATCATCAACCCGGCGGCGATGACGGAAGTGTCGCAAAGCTGGATCACCGCCTTCCACCTGCCGCAGGGGCAGGGCGCGCTGATGAACGCCTTGACGCGCGATTATCCCAACCTGACCATCGTCGACGTCGGCGGCCTGCTGCGGCAGGTGCAGGCGGTGCTGGACCAGGTGGTGACGGCGGTTGAATTCCTGTTCGTGTTCACGCTGGCCTCCGGCGTGCTGGTGCTGTACGCGGCGCTGATGGGATCGCAGGACGAGCGCACCCGCGAATCGGGCCTGCTGCGCGCGCTGGGCGCGACGCGCAGGCAGCTGTCGCAGGCGCAACTGATCGAGTTCTCTCTGGTGGGCGCCTTGTCCGGCGTGCTGGCGGCCAGCGGCGCGGCGGCGATGGGCTGGGCGCTGGCCACCTACCAGTTCAAGTTCGCCTGGAGCTTCAGTCCCGCCGTGTGGCTGGTCGGGCTGGTGGCGGGCGCGCTGTGCGCCATCGCCGGCGGTTGGCTGGGCCTGCGCAACGTGCTGCGCCAGCCGCCGCTGCAAACACTCCGAGAAGCTTAGGCATCAGGCGGCGATGCTGTCCAGCGCCGCCCGCTCCTTGAGGAACTCGGCGTAGGAATACGGGCGCTGGTCGAAGTAGTGCGACGGCAGGTCGAACAGCGCCCAGTAGTAGGTCTCGCGGCCCTGGCAGATCTGCGGCGCCGCGCAGTAGCGGTGCCAGTTCTCGCCGACGCGGCGCGAGTACATGCCGTCGCCGTCCGGATCGGAGAAGAACGGCAGCACGCGCCGCTCCAGCAGTGCGTCCATCAGCGACGGCGGCGCGTCGCTGTCGCGCGCGATCTCGTACTGCGCATACATGCCTTGTTCGGTTTCTATCATCATCAGGCTGGCCTTGCCGTGCTTGTCGAGGAACAGGATGCCGGTCGGATTCGGGAAGATGTAGTGCTCGACGAAACCCATGCGGGCGCTGAGCTCCTGCACCAGCCGCGCCAGCGCCGGGTCGCCGAGGAAGTTGTAGTTATGTAGCAGCACCAGCTCGCGCAGCGTTTCCGACTGGGTGTCGAAGTAGTCGCGCTGCAGCGCGGCGATCTCCAGCTCCAGGATGTCGAGCGCATGGTCGTCGCTCTTCTTGATGTAGCGGTCGATCAGGCCGCGGTTGAAGGCGCTGACGGCGATCTTCTCGTCGGCCGCGCCGGTGAACAAAATCTTCTTGCAGGGCAGGTGCTCCACCGCCGCGCAGAATTCCAGGCCGTTCATCTGCGGCATCGAATAATCGACCACCAGCACCGACGGCGTGGCGAAGCGCTGGCGCTGCTCGCCGATGCGGTAGATGCGTTCCAGGTCCAGCGCCACATTGCACTGGTCGGCCGGCAGGTTGTGCATGTCGAAGTTGACGTGCAGCGGCACGCAGCCCGATGGCGGTCCCTGTCGCAACCATTGCAGCGCCGTGGTGGTGTCGTGGAAGGTCTGGCTGGCCAGCATGGGATCGAGCTGGAACGACAGGCTGCGCAGGAAGGAGTCGCTGTCGTCGACCAGCACGGTCAGCGTGGGGTGGGAATAGACGGGCAGATGCATGTGTCACCTCGGTATGGACTGTGGCTTGGGGAATTCAAGGATGAAAATGGCGTAGGCGCCTTCGCGCGATACGCAATGGATGGTGGCGCTCCAGGCGTGCATGATCTCTTCGCACAAGGCCAGGCCGATGCCGGCGCCGTTGTGCGGCGGATGCGAGTAGAAGCGGCGGAAGATCATCGGCATCTGCTGCGCCGGGATGCCGCAGGCGGTGTCGATGAACAGCAGGCGGGGCGGCTGGTGGGCGCCGTCGACCACGATGCGCACGCGGCCCTTGCCGGCGCGCTGCACGGCCTTGAGCGCGTTGCGCAGCAGATTCAGCAGGATCACCACCGACAGTTCGGTCTGGCCGGCGAAGCTGAAGTCGCGGCGCACCTCCAGCGCCACCAGTTTTTGCTGCGTGGCGTTGGAGAAGGGATAGCGCTTGAGCACCGCCTCGACCACGCCCTCCATCGACACCGTCTCCACCGGCCGCAGGTTTTGCCGCACCGCCGTGGCGCTGAGCAGGAACAGGTCGATCATGTGGTTCATGTGGCGCACCTCGAACTGGATGCGCGCCAGCGCGTCGACGGCGCTGAGCCGGTCCTCCTGCGAGCGGCTGCCGGCGTCGGTGTACATGCGCAGCAGGCCGCGCACATTGGCGTCGACGCTGGTGAGCGGCGTGCGCAGCTCGTGCGCCACGGTGGCCAGCCCGGCGCCCAGGCCGGCCAGCTTTTCCTGCGCCAGCACATGGCGGCTGATCTTGGCCGCCGACAGCACGGCGATGGTGAACCAGTGGATTGGCACCTGCTGCAATACCGGCCGGCTCAGCAGCGTCGCGCCTTCGCCCAGCGCTGCCGCCGCGGCGCAGGCGGCGGCGGTGCCGGCCAGGTAGGCGGTGATGGCCAGGCCGGTGTCGAAGTGGAACAGCACCACCAGTCCGATCAGCAGCGACTCGCCCCACACGCCGGAAGCGTGGTTCATCAGGAACATGAAGGTGAAGAAGAACGGGAAAATATAGCTGAGCGTGACCAGCAGGTAGAGGTTCAGCATGCGGCGGCTGAACTGGCGCGCGAACAGGCCCAGCGCGCACAGCAGGATGCCGAGCAGGCGCAGCGGCAGGGTTTCGTACTCCTGCGGGAAGAAGTGCTGCCAGATCACGTAGTACAGCGGCATGCCCACCGTGCCGATGCTCGCCAGCAGCAGCACGCGCACCGTCGCATGGTCCTCGCGGCCATGGTAGTGCAACAGCGACTGGACCAGTCCGTGCTGCCAGCGTTTCCATCGTTCTGGGAGGGGATGCTTCATGGGCGGATTGACTTTTATCAAGTTGCCATGATCGCCTTAAATTACAACGCGATCCGGCATATCAATTCAATAATTGATCAGCGTCAATCACTTCTTGTTTTTTTGGCCTCAAGGTTGGTATGGGAATCATAAAAAAACAACCTTTTCCAAAACTACCAAAGGAGTCTGAAAATGGCCAACGCGATTGCTCAAGATCATGTACACGCCCAGGTTTTTTCCTCGCCGGCTGAGCAGCACATGCCCGATTTTGTGACCCGCCGCATGGACGAGCACTACATCGTCCGCATCGAACAACTGCTGGGCGGCGAGCATCCGCACGCCTGGCAACCGACCCCGGCCGGCGCCGTGTTCCTGGCCGGGAACGACTACCTGTGCCTGGCCGGCGAACCGGCGCTGATGGGGGCGCAGATGGCGGCGCTGGCGCACAGCCAGGGCGAGCTGCTGATGTCGGCCGTGTATCTGCAGGAGGGCAGCGCGCAGCACCGGCTGGAACGCAAGTTCGCGCAGTTCATGGGCGCGCAGGACGGCATCATGGCGCAGTCCGGCTGGGCCGCCAACGTCGGCCTGGTGCAGACGCTGGCGGGGCCCGGCATCCCGGTCTACCTGGACATGCAGGCCCATGCCTCGCTGTGGGAGGGCGTGCAGTCGGCCGGGGCGACGCCGCTGCCCTTCCTGCACAACGATATCGAGCATTTGCAGAAGCAGCTGGCGCGCCATGGGCGCGGCCTGATCGTGGTCGACGCGCTGTACAGCACCAACGGCAGCGTGGCGCCGTTGCGGGAGCTGGTGGAAATCGCCGAGCGCAGCGGCTGCCTGCTGATCGTCGATGAATCGCATTCGCTGGGCACGCACGGCTCGCGCGGCGCGGGGCTGGTGGCCGGCCTGGGCTTGAGCGAGCGCGTGCACTTCCGCACGGCCTCGCTGGCGAAGGCGTTTGCCGGCCGCGCCGGCTTCATCACCTGTTCCAGCAAATTCAAGGGCTACTTCCTGTCCGAGTCGCGTCCGGCGATCTTCAGTTCCTGCCTGCTGGGGCATGAGCTGGCGTGGTTCGACGCCGCCATCGATTTCGTCGCCGCCGCCGACGACCGCCGCGCCGCGCTGCGCGCCCATGCGCTGGAGGTGCGCGAGGAGTTGAGCGCGCTGGGCTACAACGTCAGCGACGGCAGCGAGCAGATCATCGCGCTGGAGCCCGGCCCGGAACCGAAGACGCTGGCGCTGCGCAAGCTGCTGGAGCGGCACGGCATCTACGGCGCCATGTTCTGCGCGCCGGCCACGCCGAAGAACCGCTCGCTGGTGCGGCTGACGCTCAACGCGGGCCTGGACCGCGCGCAGCTGTCGCGCATCATCCAGGCCTGCGACGACATCCGCGTCGAGGCCGACCTGGAGAACTGGTCGTCGACGCGGCGCCTGCGCCGGCTGGCACTGGTGTAAGGCGGCCTTCGTTTCGCCGCCCGGTACGCTATCATGGAGGTTATGACTGAATCCAAAACTCTCTATGAAGTGATCGGCGGCGAATCGCGCGTGCGCGAGATGGTCGACCGTTTTTATGATCTGATGGAACTGGAGCCGGAGTTTGCGCTGCTGCGCGCCGCCCATCCGCCCACGCTGGACAATGCGCGCGAGCGCCTGTTCATGTTCCTGAGCGGCTGGATGGGCGGGCCGGACCTGTACATCGAAGCGCACGGCCATCCGCGCCTGCGCATGCGGCATATGCCGTTCGCCATCGGCACCCAGGAGCGCGACCAGTGGCTGCGCGCGATGGCGTGGGCGATGGAAGATGTCGGCATCGACGAGGCGCTGCGGTTGCGGTTGATGGAGTCCTTCTATCAAACCGCCGACTGGATGCGCAACAAGCCGGATTGACGCCATGAGCCAGATCGAGTTCTTTGTCCTGCTGGCGGCGATTGCCGTGGTGATTGTGCTGCAATTGCTGTCGCTGCTGCGTGCACGCGGCGGCGCCGATGGCGGCCTGGCCGAGCGCATCGAGCGCGTCGAACGCGAAGTGCGGATGCAGTTGCAGACCACGGCGCAAGCCACGCACGCCGCCAGCGTGCAGCAGTTCGAGGCCATGCGCCGCCAGCTCGAAGCGCAAGGCCTGGTCGGCCGCGATGAGCAGGGCCGCAGCCTGAAGCAGTTCGCCGAGAGCATGAACCTGGCGTTGATACGCCTCACAGAATCGAACGCTGCGCGCATGCAGGAAGTGCGCGCCACGCTGGAGGCCAAGATCAAGGATCTGCAAGCCGACAACGGCGCCCGTCTGGAAGAGATGCGCAAGACCGTCGACGAGAAGCTGCATGCGACGCTGGAGGCGCGCCTGAGCGCCTCGTTCCAGCAGGTGTCCGAGCGGCTGGAGCGGGTGCATCAGGGTTTGGGCGAGATGCAGCAGCTGGCGCTGGGCGTCGGCGACCTGAAACGTGTGCTGACCAATGTGAAGACGCGCGGCACCTGGGGCGAGGTGCAGCTGGAGATGCTGCTGGAGCAGGTGCTGACGCCGGAGCAGTATGCGAAGAACGTCGAGACCATCGCCGGCAGCGGCGCGCGCGTGGAGTTCGCGCTCAAGCTGCCGGGCCAGGTCGAGGGCGGCGCGCCGGTGTGGATGCCGATCGACGCCAAGTTCCCGAAAGAGCAGTACGAGCGCCTGCTGGACGCCGCCGACCGCGCCGATGCCGACGGCGTGGCGCAGGCCGGCCGCGAGCTGGAACGCGCGGTGCGCGTCGAGGCCAAGACCATCTCGGAGAAGTACGTGTCGCCGCCGCACACCACCGATTTCGCCATCCTGTTCCTGCCCACCGAGGGCCTGTACGCGGAGGTGATGCGCCGTCCCGGCCTGGCCGACGAGCTGCAGCGCGTGAACCGGATCAGCATTGCCGGGCCGTCGACCTTGTCGGCGCTGCTCAACAGCCTGCAGATGGGCTTCCGCACACTGGCGCTGGAGAAGCGCTCGTCGGAAGTGTGGCAGGTGCTGGGCGCGGTGAAGACGGAGTTCAGCAAATTCGGCGACGTGCTGGCCGCCACCAAGCTGACCTTAGAGCGCGCCGCCAAGAATATCGAAACGGCCGAAACCCGCAGCCGCCAGATGGCGCGCAAGCTGAAGACGGTGGAGGCGCTGCCGAGCGAAGCGGCGCAGTTGCTGCTGGGGCCAGAGATCGACAAACAGGATCTCGACATAGACTAGAACGGAGACAGGTATGCCAGGTCGCACTCTCGATTTTTCCATGGTCGGCATACCTGCCGTTCAGCGCAACAAGATCGTCAGTGCGGCCGATGCGGTCAGCCTGATACGCGACGGCGACACCATCGCCACCGGCGGCTTTGTCGGTGTCGGCTTCGCCGAGAATATCGCGGTGGCGCTGGAGCGGCGCTTCCTGGCAGCCGACAGCGGCGGCCATCCGCGCGACCTGACGCTGCTCTACGCCGCAGGGCAGGGCGACGGCAAGGAGCGCGGCCTGAATCACTTCGGTCATGAGGGCTTGCTCAAGCGCGTGATCGGCGGCCACTGGAGCCTGGTGCCCAAGCTGCAGCAGCTGGCCATGAGCGGCAAGATCGAAGCCTACAACCTGCCGCAGGGCGTCATCAGCCAGCTGTTCCGCGACACCGCCGCCGGCAAACCCGGCCTGCTCACGCACGTGGGCCTGGGCACTTTCGTCGATCCGCGCCACGGTGGCGGCAAGATCAACGCCCGCACCACCGAGGAGCTGGTCGAGCTGCTGACGTTGGGCGGCAAGGAATACCTGTTCTACAAATCGCAGCCGGTGCACGTGGGGATCATCCGCGGCACCACGGCGGACGCCAACGGCAACGTCACCATGGAGCGCGAGGCGCTGACGCTGGAGGCGCTGGCGATCGCGATGGCCGCGCACAATTCGGGCGGCATCGTCATCGTGCAGGTGGAGCGCATCGCCGACCGGGGCACGCTCAATCCGCGCCAGGTCAAGATCCCCGGCATCCTGGTCGATTGCGTGGTGGTGGCGGAAAAGCCGGAATACCATATGCAGACTTTCGCCGAACCGTACAACCCCGCCTACTCGGGCGAGGTGCGCGTGCCTTTGTCGGCGATGGCGGCGATGCCGATGTCGGAGCGGAAGGTGATCGCGCGCCGCGCGCTGATGGAGCTGCGGCCGAACAACGTGGTCAACCTCGGCATCGGCATGCCGGAGGGCGTGGCGGCGGTGGCGGTGGAGGAGAAGCTGCTCGACCTGGTGACGCTGACGGCGGAGCCGGGCGTGATCGGCGGCATGCCGGCCGCAGGCCTGAACTTCGGCGCGGCCACCAACCCGGACGCCGTCATCGACCAGCCCTACCAGTTCGATTTCTACGACGGCGGCGGTTTGGATGTGGCGGTGCTTGGCCTGGCGCAGGCTGATCGTCATGGCAATCTGAATGTCAGCAAATTCGGCAGCAAGCTGGCCGGCGCCGGGGGCTTCATCAACATCAGCCAGAATGCGCGCAAGGTGGTGTTTGTCGGCACCTTCATGGCGGACAAGGGCGCGACGCGCAAGTTTGTCGATGAGGTGGAGCACCGCACCTACAGCGGCGAGTACGCGGCGCGGCGCGGGCAGGAGGCGTTGTTCATCACTGAGCGCTGCGTGATGCGGCTGGTGCTGGACGGCGGCATGTCCGCGCTGGAGCTGATCGAGATCGCACCCGGCGTCGATGTGGAGCGCGACATCCTGGCGCATATGGATTTCAGGCCGATGATCAGCGCGCAGCTGAAGGTGATGGATGCGCGCATCTTCTCGCCACTGGCGATGAACTGGCGCGGCGACTTCCTCGCGCTGCCGCTGGAGCAGCGGCTGGTGTACGACGCGCAGCAGGAACTGTTCTTCGTGAACTTCGAAGGCTTCGAGGTAAGCGACGCCGCCACCATCGCCGCCATCTGCGCGATGGTGGCGGAGCGCCTGGCGCCGCTGGGCCGCAAGGTGCCGGCGGTGATCAACTACGATAACTTCTCGATCTCGCCGGACCTGCTGGACCAGTACGTGGCCTCCGTGAACGATCTGGCGGAGCGCTACTACAGCAAGGTGACGCGCTACGCCCACAGCACCTTCATGCGCGCCAGCCTGGGCCGCGCCTTCCGCCGCATCGAGAAGGACGCCGCGCTGTTCGCCAACTCGGCCGAGGCCTTGCTCCGCTTACAGGAACCTTGATTGCGCGTTTGCGCTTGTTTGTGCGTGTTTGTTTACATTCTGCGCGTGAATGTGTACACTTTTGCGCATGAAACGTGAAAACCTCCTGCTGCAAGAGCGCCACGACCTGATACTGAAGCAATTGGAGGCCGACGGCCGCGTGATTGCTTCCGTGCTGGCGCTGGACCTGAACGTCACCGAAGACACCATACGGCGCGACCTGCGCGACCTGGCCGCCGCCGGCTTGTGCCAGAAAGTGTATGGCGGCGCCGTACGCATCGCCGCCGCGCCGGAATCTGGCACGCTGACCCAGCGCCTGGGCCGCCAGCAGTCCGGCAAGTCGCGCCTGGGCGCTGCCGCCGCCACGCTGGTCAAGCCGGGCAGTGTGATCTTCCTCGACGCCGGCTCCAGCAACCTGGCCATCGCCGAGGCTTTGCCTGCGGTGCCGTTGACGGTGCTGACCAACGCGCCGTCGATTGCGGCGCGGCTGCTCGACAGCCCTCACATAGAACTGATCATGATCGGCGGCCGCGTCAAGCAGGGCCTGGGCGGCAGCGTCGGTGCGACCGCGCTGCGCGAGGTGGAGCTGCTGCGGCCCGACCTGTACTTCATCGGCGCTTGCGGTGTCGATCTGCACGCAGGCATCACCGCTGTCGATTTTGAGGAGGCGGAATTCAAGCGCCGCCTCGCAGCGCACAGCAAGGCCACCGCCGTTGTCGCCACGACCGAAAAAATGGGCGCGGTCGCTTCCTTCCTGGTGCTGCCTATCGCCCAATTGACTCACCTGGTCGTCGAGCATGATAGCGATGCGCGGCTGATGGATGCCTATTCCGCAGCCGGCACCCGCCTGCTGCGCGCCGAATAAAGAAAGCGCATCTGATGACCACCGGTTTACAACAACGAATTTCTACCCGCCTGGCCTTCCTGGCCGCAGGCATGGCGATGTCGGCCTGGGCGCCGCTGGTGCCGTTCGCGCAGGCGCGCACCGGCGTGCAGCAAGGGGAGCTTGGTTTGCTGCTGCTTTGTCTCGGCATCGGCTCGCTGCTGGCGATGCCGGTGACGGGCGTGCTGGCTGCGCGCTTCGGCTGCCGCCGCATCATTCTCGCTTCCGGGCTTGGATGCTGTCTGGTGTTCCCTTTCCTGGCGATCGCGCCGACGGCGTGGTTGTTGGCGCTGGCGCTGTTCCTGTTTGGCGCGACGATAGGCACGCTGGATGTGGCGATGAATATCCAGGCCGTGATCGTCGAGAAGGAATATGACGGCGCGCTGATGTCGGGCTTCCATGGATTGTTCAGCGTGGGCGGCATCGTCGGTGCGGGCAGCATGACGTTGATGCTGTGGGCGGGGCTG
The DNA here is from genome assembly GCF_001758795.1 of Duganella sp. HH101. Classification (NCBI taxonomy): domain Bacteria; kingdom Pseudomonadati; phylum Pseudomonadota; class Betaproteobacteria; order Burkholderiales; family Oxalobacteraceae; genus Duganella; species Duganella sp. HH101. The sequence goes on from NZ_LRON01000005.1 coordinate 326,591, forward strand.
GACCTGGTCGCGGCGTCGCTGGTGCTGGCGGCGGCGGTCGCGCTGGTGCTGATCGGCGCAGGCCCTTATCTGCTGCGCGATCCCGCGCCGTCGGAGCGCGACGCACCGCTGTTCGCCATGCCGCGCGGCGCGGTCGTTTTGATTGGCGCCTTATGCTCGCTGGTGTTCCTGGCCGAAGGTGCTGTGCTGGACTGGAGCGCGGTCATGCTGACCAGCGGCGGCGGCTTCACGGCCGGGCAGGGTGGCCTTGGCTACGCGGCTTTCGCTTTGGCGATGACGGTGGGGCGGTTGAATGGCGACCGGATGGTGCAGCGCTGGGGCGGCCACCGCCTGCTGCTGTTGGGCGGCTTGTGCGCGGCGTTGGGATTCCTGATCGTGGTGCTGGCGCCGTCGCCGTGGATCGCACTGGCTGGCTTCGCGCTGATCGGCACTGGCGCTTCGAACATCGTGCCGGTGCTGTTCAGCGCAGCGGGCAGCCAGAAGGACATGCCGGCCAGCCTGGCCATCAGCGCCATCACCACCATCGGCTACGCAGGCATTCTGGCTGGGCCGGGATTGATAGGATTCGTGGCCCACGCATTCGGCTTGCAGTTGGCGTTCGCAGGCCTGGCCTGCGGCATGTTGCTGGTGGCGGCTAGCGGCTGGTCAGCCGTTCCAGGCGCAGGCGGTGGCGCTCGTCGGTGACGCTGCGCGCCGCCAGGTAGACGGCCACCGTGACCGACAGGCCGCTGCCGCCGGCCAGCAGGAACATCAGCAGGATTTGATAGCGCACCGCGTCCATCGGGTCCATGCCCGCGAGGATCTGGCCGGTCATGATGCCGGGCAGGGTGATGATGCCGGCCGCCGACATCTGGTTGATGAGCGGGATCAGTCCCTTGCGCACCGATTCGCGTATCAGCGGCGCCAGCGCTTCGTTGCGGGTTGCGCCCAGCACCAGTTGCGCCTCGATTGCGGCGCGGGAGTTGACCACGCCGCCGTAGAAGCAGTCCAATCCCAGGCTGGCGGAATTGAGTACGTTGCCCAGCACGATGCCGATCAGCGGAATCGCGTACTGTGGCTCGTACCAGGGCGTCGGATGCAGCACCGTGAACAGCGCCAGCATCACGGTGGCGATGCTGGACAGGCCGACGCTGGCCGTCGCCAGCCACACGCCCGGCCAGCCGCGCAAGCCGTGTGCGGGCCGCATCGCCACCTCGCGCGCGGCGGCCACGATCATCAGCATCGCCACGGCCAGCGTGGCGGCGGGCGAGGCCAGTGCGAACACCCAGCGCAGCACCAGTCCAACCAGCAGCAATTGCACCACCATGCGTACGGCGGCCCACAGCATGCTGCGCTGCATGCGCAATCCCAGCCACGCCGAGATGCCGGCGTTGAGCAGCACCAGTGAAGAGGCGATGGCCAGGTCGATCGCGCCTGGCTGGATCGGTGCCATGCCGGTGCTCATGGCGCGGCCTCGTTTTCTTTGAGTTGGCGGTCCCGCATCGTCATGCTGCGGTGGCCCAGCGTTTGCGCCTGCGCCTCTGAGTGCGTCACCAGGATGATGGCCAGGCCCGCCGCCAGTTCCTTTTGCAGCAGCTTTTCGGTGGCGGCGACGGATTCGGGATCCAGCGCGGCGGTGGGCTCGTCGAGCAGCAGCACTTGCGGTTGGCAGGCCAGCGAGCGTATCAACGCCATCCGCTGGCGTTCGCCGGTGGACAGGCGGGTGATGTCGCTCTCCAGCAGCGACGGCGGCAGATTTAGTTGCGGCAGCAGTTCGCGCACGCGGTCCATCTGCGCGGGCTTGAAATGCTCGCCTGCGGTCGGCAGCCACCATGCCGCTTCGGCGGGCTGGTAGATCACGCCGGCCCGCCACGCAGGGGCGCTCATGCCGGAGCGCGGCAGGCCGTTCAGCAGGGCCTCGCCGGTGTTGGGATCGAGATCGCACAGCATCCGCAGCAGCAGGCTTTTGCCGGCGCCGGACGGGCCGGAGATGGTCAGGCACTGGCCCGCGTCCAGATCGAAGGAGAACGGGCCGGCCAGCGGCGATTGCAGGTTGCGGATGCGCAGGCGCGGGTGCTGCATGCGGCTAGACCAGGCCGTCGAACAGCAGCACGTCGACCATCTCGCCGGCGGCGACGCTGGCTTGCGCTTCGCGCAGCACGACGATGCAGTTCGCGTCGGTCATGGAGCTCAAAATGCCCGAGCCCTGCGCGCCGGTGAGGCGCACTTGCGGTTCGCCGCCTGCGCCGGTGCTCAGTATGCCGCGCTGGTATTCGGTGCGGCCGGGGCGTTTGCGGATCGCTTCGGTGGCGCGGGCCTGCATCACCGGCTGCGTCGCCTGCGCGCCCATCATGCGCAGCAGCGCGGGACGGGCGAACATGTAGAACGACACCATCACCGCCACCGGATTGCCGGGCAGGCCAAACAGCCAGGCGCTGTGTGCCTCCGTGGCGATCTTGCCGAAGGCGAGCGGGCGGCCGGGACGCATCGCCAGCTTCCAGAAGGCGACGTCGCCCAAGCGGGCCATGATGTCGCGGGTGTAGTCGGCCGCGCCTTCGGAAACGCCGCCGGATGTGATGACGGCGTCGGCCTCGGTGCAGGCCTGGCGCAGCGCCGCTTCCAGCGCGGCGGGATCGTCGCGCACGATGCCCAGGTCGATCGCTTCGCAGCCGAGCCGCGTCAGCATGCCGAATAGCGTGTAGCGGTTGCTGTCGTAGACGCAGCCGTCGTCGAGGCGGTCGCCGAGCGAGCGCAGTTCGTCGCCGGTGGAGAAGAAAGCCACGCGCAGCTTGCGCTGCACCGTCACTTCGCCGATGCCGAGCGAGGCTACCAAGCCCAGGTCGGCGGGGCGCAGGATTTTTCCCTTAGCCAGCGCCACGCCGCCGGCTTTCAGATCCTCGCCGGCGAAGCGGCGGTTGGCGCCGGTGCGGATGGCGCCGTGCGGGATGGTAACGCTGTCGCCGTCGATGTGCGAGGCCAGTTCCTGCGGCAGCACGCTGTCGCAGCCGGGCGGGATGGCGGCGCCGGTCATGACGCGGATGCATTCGCCGGCTTGCGGCGTTTGCGTGCAAGGGCGGCCGGCGTAGGCTATGCCGATCACCTTGAACGTGGCGTCGGGCGCGCCGGCTTCGGGCAGGTCGGCGCCGCGCAGCGCGTAGCCGTCCATCGCCGAGTTGTCGTAGGCCGGCACGTTGATCGGCGAGATGATGTCTTCGGCCAGCACGCGATCGAGGGCGCCTTGCAGCAGCGCGCGCGTTTCGGTTGCGGTGACGGGCGTGATGCGTTCGCAGATGATGCGCTGCGCTTCGGCCACGGGCATCGCGCCGGGATCGCCGATGGCGGGTGCTGCCGGTGCGGATGGCTCGCTGGCGCTGGCCTGCTCGTGCATCTGCAGCTCGGCCAGCGTGTTGATGTTGCGGAAGGCGTCGGCGTCGTCGAACATCACTTCGGCCACGCGCAGCGATTTGATCCAGCTTTCCATGCGGCGCGCGCCGGTGTCCAGGTAGGCGTCCAGCTGCGGCAGCAGGCTGGCTTTCATCAGCGCGAACACCGGGTGCGGCTGGCGATACGGTTCGGCGCCTTCCCCGGCTTCCATGGTGACGGCCAGCGCCACGTCGGCGTTCTGCTCCAGCAGTGCCGCGTGCAGACGTTCGGCCAGGTCTGCGGGCAGGAAGGGCGAGTCGCAGGGAGCGGTCAGCAGCAGTTCGGTGGGGCAGTACTGCAGGCCGATCTGCAGGCCGGCCAGCGGGCCTTCGAAGCCGTCAAGATAATCGGGCAATACCGGCGCCGCGCCGGCCACCGCCTGGTACTGCGGCAGGTTGCGGTTGGCGTTGATGACGACGGTGGCGACTTGCGGCGCCAGGCGGCGCATCGCATGTTCGACCAGCGTGGCGCCGCGAAACGGCTGCAGGCCTTTATCGACGCGGCCCATGCGGGTGCCGCGTCCACCAGCCAGTATCAATCCGGTGATCTTGCTCTTCAAAGACAAACTACCCTCCGATGTAAGACATTTCCACTTTGGCGGCGCGGGCTTCCAGGCCGTCGGTGTTATTGGTCCGCAGTTCCGAGTAACGGTCGCCGCGCGCGCGCCACAGGTGGGCCAGCACGGTGCCGATTTCGGCGTCGCTGCGGCCGTCGCGCAGCAGGGCGCGCAGATCGTGGCCGCTGCTGGCGAACAGACAAGTGTACAGCTTACCCTCGGTCGACAGGCGTGCACGGGTACAGTCGCTGCAGAATGCGTGGGATACACTTGAGATCACGCCGATCTCGCCAGCGCCGTCGGCGTAGCGCCAGCGCGCGGCGGTTTCGCCGGTGTAGTTGGCGGACAGCGCTTCGAGCGGCATCTCAGCGTGGATGCGGCTTACCACCTCGGCCGAGGGGATGACCTCGTCCATTTTCCAGCCATTGGATGCGCCGACATCCATGTATTCGATGAAGCGCAGGATGTAGGGCGTGTGCTTGAAATGGCGGGCCATCGGCAGGATTTCCTGGTCGTTCATGCCGGCTTTGACCACCATGTTGATCTTCACCGGGCCCAGGCCCACTTGGTGCGCAACGTCTATCCCGTGCAGCACGTCGTCGACCGAGAAGTCGACGTCGTTCATGCGCTGGAAGACGGTGTTGTCGAGCGCGTCGAGCGAGACGGTGATGCGTTGCAGGCCGGCGTCCTTCAGCGACTGCGCCTTGCGCGCCAGCAGGGAGGCGTTGGTGGTCAGCGTCAGGTCCAGCGGTTTGCCGTGGACGGTCTTGAGCTCGGCCAGCATGGCGATCAGGCGTTCGAGATTCTTGCGCAGCAGCGGCTCGCCGCCGGTCAGGCGGATTTTCTCGACGCCGTGGGCGATGAAGGTCTTGGCCAGGCGGGTGATTTCCTCGAACGACAGCAGGGAGGTGTGCGGCAGGTATTGGTAGTCCTTGTCGAACACTTCTTTGGGCATGCAGTAGACGCAGCGGAAGTTGCAGCGATCGGTGACGGAGATGCGCAGATCGTGCAGCGGGCGGGCCAACTGATCGCTCAGCAGGCCGGTGGGTGTTTCCAGGACTGCGGGGATGGCTGGCGGCGCGCGGCGCTGGCTGGCCATCATGATGATTTTCTCTGCCATGACTCTACAATCTTGCTGTTTTTGAAATGCGGGACGACATCTGAGGAATACAAGAAGCTACGATAGCACGTCGCCGCCAACTCGGTGGGCTGGGCTGCCATTAAAAAAGCCCCGCCGGCCTGACCGCGCTCAAGAGCGCGCCCAGTGCCGGCGGGGCTTTTTTGGTTTGCTACCCTGGCGCGATTAGCGGCGGGTGTCCACCTGGACCAGCGGCTCGTCAGCTTGCGGCGGCAGCGGCTTGCGTTCGCGTGGAACGCGGGCCGGTGCTACTGCCTTGGCGGCGGCTTCCTGCGCTGCGCGCAGTTTGGCCGGATCGGTGGCGGCCAGCGTCAGGCCGGCGGAGCCGAGCACTGCCTGCAGGTCGATCGGCGCCGACGGTGCCGGTGCAGCCACTGGCGCTGGTGCTGCCACCGGTGCAGGGGCAACGGCGACCGGAGCGACTGGCTCGGCGACCACTGGCGCTGCGACTGGCGCCGGCGCCGGGGTAGGCGCTGGTGCTGGTGCAGCAACCACCGGTGCGGCTTCGACGATGGCTGGAGCGGCAACTTCGGCCACCACTGCCGGCGCTTCGGCGACGACTGGCTCAACGACTGGCTCGGCGACGACCGGCGCTTCGACCACAACCGCTACTGGCTCGGCGACGACCGGCGCTGCTTCGACCACTGGTGCGGCTTCCACAACAACGGCGGCTGGCTGTTCAGCCGCTGCCGGTGCGGAGACTGGCGCTGGCGTCACAACTGCTGCTGCGACTGGCTCGGCGGCCTGTGCTTCGACTGCTGGTGCTGCCACGGCAGCTTCCGCTACCGGAGCTGCTGCAACCGCTGCCGCTTCGGCGACTGGCACGAAGCTCAGGGCGATTTGTTCGCCTTGCTCGCCGGCTTCGGTTGCTGCCGATTCCTGGCCTTCCTGGCCTTCCACGCCTTCCGTACCTTCCGCGCCGTCGCGGTCGCGGCGATTGCGGTTGCGGCCACCACGACGGCGACGACGACGCGGTTCTTCACCGTCCACCGCTGCTTCGTTTTCATCACCCTCAGGACCGGCGTTCGGCGCGGTTTTCAGGATGCTGGTGGTCGCTTCGGCCACAGGACCGGTCGACGGCACGCCTACGTTCAAGGCCAATTCTTCAACCTTGGCTTCGACCGGGGCTTTCTCGCCGCGCGGCTCGCGTGGAGGACGCGGCGTGCGTTCTGCGCGTTCCGGACGCTCGGCGCGTTCTGCGCGTTCGCGTGGGACCTGGCCTTCCGCTGCCTGGTTTTCACGCGGTTCGCGCGGCTCGCGCGGTGGACGCGGTGCGCGTGGCGGACGGCCGTTGGCGTCTGCCGCCTTGGCTTCGTCCTGGCCTGGACGGGCTGCGCCCGGTTCGCGCTCTTCGCGCTCGCCGCGGCCGCCGGCCTTGCCGTTACGGTTGCGGCCGCGTGGGCCACGGGCGTTGCGGTCGCCGCGGTCGCCCGAAGGCGCCTTGACCACGATGGTCGGCTGCTGCGGCAGGGCCGGGGTTTCCGGTTTGCCGGTGAAGAAGCTGATCAGCTTGGCGAAGAAACCTTGCTCGGCCGGTGCAGGCGTTGGGGCCGGCGCTGGCTTGATGACGGTTTCGGTCGGCTTGCGCTCGACCAGCGGTGCTGGCTGGTCCGGGGTGATGGTCTTGACCATGGCTTCCTGGCGCGGCTTGGCTTCTTCCTTCTGGCGCTTGCTGTAGGCCATGTCGGTTTCGGCTTGCTCGGCCAGCGAGTAGCTCGCCTGGCTGTCTTCCAGACGCGGATCGTCGTGCTTGATGCGCTCCAGCTTGTAGTGCGGGGTTTCCAGGTGCTTGTTCGGCACCAGGATGATGCTGATGCGGTGGCGGGTCTCGATCTTCAGCACTTCGCCGCGCTTTTCGTTCAGCAGGAAGGCTGCCACATCCACCGGCACTTGCACGTGGATGGTGGCCGAGTTTTCCTTCATGGCCTCTTCCTGGATGATGCGCAGCACTTGCAGTGCGGACGATTCGGTGTCGCGGATATGGCCGGTGCCGGAGCAGCGCGGGCAGGTCACGTGCGAACCTTCCGACAGCGACGGACGCAGGCGCTGGCGCGACAGTTCCATCAGGCCGAAGCGGGAGATCTTGCCCATCTGGACGCGGGCGCGGTCGTGGTGCAGCGCGTCCTTCAGGCGCTGTTCGACTTCGCGCTGGTTCTTGGCCACTTCCATGTCGATGAAGTCGATCACGATCAGGCCGCCCAGGTCGCGCAGGCGCAGCTGGCGGGCCACTTCTTCGGCGGCTTCGCAGTTGGTGTTGAAGGCGGTGGTTTCGATGTCCGAACCGCGGGTGGCGCGGGCCGAGTTGACGTCGACCGAGACCAGGGCTTCGGTGTGGTCGATGACGATGGCGCCGCCCGATGGCAGCGGCACGGTGCGGCTGTAGGCGGTTTCGATCTGGTGTTCGATCTGGAAGCGGGAGAACAGCGGCACGTCGTCGCTGTAGCGCTTCACGCGGTGCACCATGTCGGGCATCACGTGGCTCATGAACTGGTGAGCTTGTTCGTAGATGTCGTCGGTGTCGATCAGGATTTCGCCGATGTCAGGCTGGAAGTAATCGCGGATGGCGCGGATCACCAGCGACGATTCCTGGTAGATCAGGAAGGCGCCCGATGCCGATTTGCCGGCGCCTTCGATCGCGCGCCACAGTTGCATCAGGTAGTTCAAGTCCCATTGCAGCTCGTCGACGTTGCGGCCGATGCCGGCGGTGCGGGCGATGACGGACATGCCTGGCGGCAGGTCCAGCTTGTCCATGGTTTCGCGCAGTTCCTGGCGCTCTTCACCTTCGACGCGGCGGGAAACACCACCACCACGCGGGTTGTTCGGCATCAGGACCAGATAGCGGCCGGCCAGCGAGACGAAGGAGGTCAGGGCCGCGCCTTTGTTGCCGCGCTCTTCCTTTTCCACCTGGACCATGATTTCCTGGCCTTCGCGCAGCGCTTCCTTGACGGAGGCGTTGCGGACATCCACGCCTTCGCGGAAGTAAGTGCGTGCTACTTCCTTGAATGGCAGGAAACCGTGGCGATCTTCGCCATAGCTGACGAAGCAAGCTTCCAGCGACGGCTCGATGCGGGTGATCACGCCTTTGTAGATGTTGGATTTGCGCTGTTCGCGGCCGGCGGTTTCGATGTCGATGTCGATCAATTTCTGACCGTCGACGATTGCTACGCGCAGTTCTTCTTGCTGCGTAGCATTAAACAACATGCGTTTCATTTTTATTAACTCCGCGACCCGTAGGTCATCTCTGTGCCGCTCGGTTTCTTAGGACCGAGGCAGCGTGGTACAGGGATATACGCGAGAATTAATGTGATTGCGGTGGGTATGCCCATCCTGTGCGGCGCAGAAACGCGAACGAAAACGTCCGCATTGCGGCCGCAACTGGGCGCATGAGTCGATCGACATGCCGAGTGCTCGCATCACCTGCAACTCATCCATGCGGCCCCTACGGACGGCAGAGAAATGCAGGCGGTGAGCAACGTCGTTGAGAGCCAAATCCGAACCAGGCTTACGTACTACAAGTATCGCAACTTCGCGAAGATACAATGCTTCAGGCTTGTTTCAGCCGTCCATCGAGCTTGCAGCAAAGCATGGGGTCTGGCGAAAACGGCAAGCGTTATCAACTTCATCAACCGGCCAGCTTGACTGTAGGCCAAGCTGGCCGGACTTTATCCTTACAATCCAACCATATTAATTCAGCATCCTTGCAGGCATCCGATTACAACAACGGTGCAACCTTGATTCCGGCAGGGGTGGTGCGTATACATTTTTTCCTCTGAATTTGCAATTTGGCGAGGCCAGTGGAGACGCCCCTGTGTAAAATGTGCTTTTATTCTTACACTTGCCGCAGATTGAACCGCAGCGAAACAATTATATATTCAAAATGAAGGACTTAGAGAGATTTCTGGGAAGACAGAGCAAATGAAGCAACAAAAAGATGTTATCCCACCTTCAACACCCCAGGTTGGCCTGCCGGTTCCGCTGCAAGCACAGTTCGTCACCATTACTGAAGAAGAAGCAGGTCAGCGCATCGACAACTACCTGCTGCGCGTATGCAAGGGCGTACCGAAAAGCCACGTCTATCGCATTTTGCGTTCAGGGGAAGTACGTGTAAACAAGGGCCGCATCGATCAACTGTACCGTCTGGTACAGGGGGATGTGGTCCGTATTCCGCCGGTCCGCATCGCGGAAAAGGCCGATACCACCCACGTGCCGGCGGCCGAATTCAAGGTCATTTTCGAGGATGCCCACCTGCTGGTGATCGACAAGCCGGCCGGCGTGGCCGTGCACGGCGGTTCCGGCGTGTCCTTCGGCGTGATCGAGCAGCTGCGCGCCTCGCGGCCGGACGCCAAGTTTCTGGAACTGGTGCACCGGCTGGACCGCGACACCTCGGGCTTGCTGTTGCTGGCGAAGAAACGTTCGGCGCTGACCAACCTGCACGAGCAGATGCGCGACGGCCACACGGACAAGCGCTACCTGACGATGGTGGCGGGCGATTGGAAAAACTCCCGGCAACACGTCAAGCTGCCGCTGCATAAGTACACCACCGCCGACGGCGAGCGCCGCGTGGCGGTACAGGCCGACGGCATGCCGTCGCACACGGTGTTCACGCTGCTGAAGAAATTCAAGGATTTCGCGCTGCTGGAAGCCGAGCTGAAGACCGGACGCACGCACCAGATCCGCGTGCATCTGTCATCTTCCGGCTTCGCCATCGTAGGTGATGACAAGTACGGCGATTTCGCCCTGAACCGCGTCTTGCTGAAGGCCGATGCCACGCGCGGCGCGCTCAAGCGCATGTTCCTGCACGCCCATCAGATTACGTTTACCCATCCGGATTCCGGCAAAATCATGACGCTGAATGCGCCATTGGCCGCCGAATGTGAGCGATTCTTGGTAAGCTTGGGGAAACCTCTTAACTAATCGCAAATATTATTGAAGGAGCCGGCTTGCGGTAGCAGGCCGGAACACATGGCAAGAAAGCAATTTGATTTAATCGTCTTCGATTGGGATGGAACGTTGATGGATTCCACATCAACGATCGTGAAATGCATACAGGCGGCGGCTCGGGACCTGTCGTTGCCGATTCCGCGTGAAGAGCTTGCCGCCCATGTGATCGGCCTGGGTCTGCATGAAGCCATGCAAGCCGTGCTGCCGGAGATCGATCCCTCCTACTATCCGCGCATGGTGGAGCGTTATCGCTATCACTTCCTGTCGCGCGATCACGAGCTGACGCTGTTCCCCGGCGTGCACGACATGCTGACCGAGCTGTCGCAAAACGGTTATTTCCTGGCCGTGGCGACGGGCAAGAGCCGCGTCGGCCTGAACCGCGCCATGAACGATGTCAAACTGCTGTCCATGTTTGACGCCACCCGTTGCGCTGACGAAACCTTCTCCAAGCCGCATCCCGCCATGCTGCAGGAGCTGACGCGCGAGTTGGGCCAGGATATGCGACGTACGGTGATGATCGGCGATACATCGCATGATTTGCTAATGGCGAACAATGCCGGCGCGTCCGCCATCGCGGTCCAGTACGGCGCCCATCCGGCCGACCAGCTGGCGGCCTGCAATCCGCTGTACTCGGCCGCCACGGTGGCCGAGCTGCACCAATGGCTGAGCGAGCACGCATGATGGCGGGCGAAGATATCCTGATCTGCGATGCCGACGCGGTGGTGGAGGGGGGCAAGGGCGTGCGCTTCCTGGTGACGGCGGGCGGCGACGACGGCACCGGTTTCGTGGTGCGCTACGGCGGCAAGGCGTATGCCTACCTGAACCGCTGCGCCCATGTGCCGATCGAACTGGACTGGGCCGAAGGCGAGTTCTTCGAATCCAGCGGCTTGTACCTGATGTGCTCCACCCACGGTGCGATTTATGTGCCGGACAGCGGTTTCTGCGCCGGCGGCCCGTGCAAAGGCGGACGTTTGCGCCCGATCACGGTAGTCGAGCGCGATCAGCAGATTTTCTGGCAACCGGATGACTATGTGCGCCCCGCGCGCGCCTGACTAACCATACGAGAACTATGAGCGATAACACGAGCGAAAATGGCGGCAACGGCGCCGAAAACCCTGCATCGACCGCGCCGGCCCAGGCGCCGGCACCGGCCAAGGTGACGGTCCAGGCTTCCAGCTGGGAGCGCGAAGTGCTGGAAAAGCTGGTGTTCGCCACGCTCAAGGAGCAGAAGGCGTCGCGCCGCTGGGGGATATTCTTCAAGGCGGTGACGCTGCTGGTGATTATCGTCGGCCTGAGCGCCTACCTGGACATCAGCTGGACCGGCTCGGAAGAGACGCTGGGCCGCCACACGGCGCTGATCGAGATCGAAGGCGCGATCGAATCGGAAGGCAGCGGCGCCGCCTCGGTGGTGATCCCGGCGCTGAACAAGGCGTTTTCCGACAGCGGTTCGGTGGCGGTGGTGATGCACATCAACAGCCCGGGCGGCAGCCCGGTGCAGGCCGGCATGATCGTCGATGAGATGGTGCGCCTGCGCAAGGGTTATCCGGCCAAGCCGCTGTACGTGGTGGTCGATGAAATCTGCGCCTCCGGCTGCTATTACATTGCCGCCGGCGCCGACCGCATCTACGTCAACAAGGCCAGCATCATCGGCTCGATCGGCGTGCTGATGGATGGTTTCGGCTTCACCGGCATCATGGAAAAGGTCGGCGTCGAGCGCCGCCTGCTGACGGCCGGCGAGAACAAGGGCTTCATGGACCCGTTCAGCCCGCTGACGGAAAAGCACAAGCAATACGCGCAAGCTATGCTCAACGAGATCCACCAGCAGTTCATCCAGGTGGTGCGCGCGGGCCGCGGCAAGCGCCTGAAGGAAACCCCTGACATGTTCTCCGGCCTGTTCTGGACCGGCGCCAAGTCCATCGACATGGGCCTGGCCGACGCCTTCGGCACGGTCGACAGCGTGGCGCGCGACGTGGTCAAGGCCGAGGACATCATCGACTACACCCAGCATGAAGGCTTGCCTGAACGCGTGCTGAAGAAATTCGGCGCGGCGATGGGCGCGGGGGCAATGAAATCGGCGGTGGACAACGTCAAACCCAGCTTGCGCTGACAGGGGCGGGTGTTAGCCGCAGTGATAGGATCACTGGACTTCCGATTAACATTATCAATCCAGCCTTTTTCAGGCTTGCATATCCAAGCTGGTGGACTATAGTGGTGTTGTAGTTCTTTCCAAGGGGGGCCGATATAAACAATTTATCTTGTTGTCAGCACGATCTTGTTCAGTTTGATGGAACTACTCAGCTGCATCATTGATGCGGAGTAGAGAGAATTTCGATTCCTCGTAAAGAGTCCTGTAATGGGGCTGAAAACAGCGGCGCAATGCCGCTGTTTTCAATTGGGGCCTCGCTTTGCGCGAAGCCGCCGGCGTCCAGCCAGGCCAGGAAGCCCGCCTGCCGGGCGGCGTGCCATGCTTCCTGTGCGCCGCCGGCCGCATCGCCGGGCAGCACGCAGCTGCGGCAACGCGCCAGCAGCAGCTCGGTCCTGTGCGTGGCGGCCTGTTCCTGCGCCGCCGTCGTGACGGTAATCGTTACGGTAAATGAGGTAGACATGATGGGCGCCTGCTGAGTATTTCCTAGTGCATTAGGCGGATTCCTAATGAGGTTTCAGTCTATCAATGCAATCCCCCCGGGACTTGATTTGCATCAAGAAAGCTCACCGTCCTGGACAGATGCTGCGGCGCAACAGGCGCTGCCTTTCCGCTGCCACCCGCATCCTGTAAAATCCGGCCATGAGCAAATTATCCCTAGACCGCATCCTGCAATCGCAGGGTTACGGCACCCGCAAGTATTGCCGCTCCCTCATCGAGGACGGCGAAGTCAGCATCGGCGGCGTGGTGCACGACAATTACAAGGCCAGCATCGAGACTGACGGCCTGGTACTGACCATTTTCGACGAGGAATGGGTGTACCGCGAACACCTGTACCTGGCGCTGCACAAGCCGGCCAATTTCGAATGCTCGCGCAAGCCCAGCCACCATCCGGGCGTGCTGACCTTGCTGCCCGAGCAGTTCAGCTGGCGCGAAGTCCAGCCGGTCGGCCGCCTCGACCATGACACTACCGGCATGCTGCTGATGTCGGACGACGGCCCCTTCATCCACGCGCAATCGTCGCCCAAGCGCCATGTGCCGAAGATTTACCAGGCCACGACCCAGGAGCCCGTCACCGACGAGCTGGTGGCGCAACTGCTGTCCGGCGTGCAGCTGCATGACGAGCCGGCGCCGCTGGCGGCGCAAACCTGCGTCAAGCGCGGCGAGCACCAGCTGGAGATCGTGCTGGAGCAGGGCAAGTATCACCAGGTCAAGCGCATGCTGGCCGCCGCCGGCAACCATTGCAGCGCCTTGCATCGTTCCGCCATCGGCACGCTGACGCTGGAATCGCTGGGCATCGCCGAGGGCGAGTGGTGCTATCTGACGCCCGAGCAACTGGCGATGTTGGCGCCCGCAGCATGAAGCTGGCGACGCTGAAAGACGGCACCCGCGACGGCCAGCTGATGGTGGTGTCGCGCGACCTGAAGACCGCGCAACTGGCCGACGGCGTGGCGCGCACGCTGCAACGCGCGCTGGACGACTGGACTTTTATCGCGCCGCAGCTGGAGGCGATCTACCAGGACTTGAACCAGGGCCGCGCCCGCCGCAGCTTCGAGTTCGAGCCGCAGAACTGCATGGCGCCGCTGCCGCGCGCCTTCCAGTGGGCCGACGGCTCGGCCTACGTCAATCACGTCGAGCTGGTGCGCAAGGCGCGCGGCGCCGAGTTGCCGCCGTCGTTCTGGGAAGATCCGCTGATGTACCAGGGCGGCAGCGACGATTTCCTCGGCCCGACCGACGATATCGCGCTGTTCCACGAGGAGTGGGGCATCGATTTCGAGGCCGAGGTGGCGGTCATCACCGACGACGTTCCCATGGGCGTCACGGCGGACCAGGCGCACCAGCGCATCCGTCTGCTGATGCTGGTCAACGATGTGTCGCTGCGCAACCTGATCCCGGAGGAGCTGGCCAAGGGCTTCGGCTTCGTCCAGTCCAAGCCGGCCACCAGCTTCTCGCCGGTGGCGGTCACGCCGGACGAGCTGGACGACGCCTGGAAGGGCGGCAAGGTCCATCTGCCGCTGCTGTCGACCTGGAACGGCAAACTGGTCGGCAAGCCGCAGGCCGGCGTCGACATGGTGTTCAACTTCCCGCAATTGATCGCCCACCTGGCCAAGTCGCGCAATGTGCGGGCCGGGTCCATCATCGGCTCGGGCACGGTGTCCAACAAGGACGCCCGGCGCGGCTACTCCTGCATCGCCGAACAGCGTTGCCTGGAGATGATAGCCGGCGGCGAGCCGGTCACGCCGTTCATGGCCTTCGGCGACACCATCCGCATCGAAATGCTGAATGGCGACGGCAAATCCGTGTTTGGCGCCATCGAGCAGACCGTCAAACAGGCCATGGGTAAAAAATAGCCGCAAGTGCTGGTAATTGCCGCACGGAATCTACGAGCAGGCCCGGAAATACCGCCGTATTCCGCCGATGGCCTGTGCTTGCCGCAGCCGATAATGGCACGGTCGAGATAAACCCCGCAGCAGGCAGACCCCATGGCAGAAGACAGCGACGCAGAAAAGACCGAACCCGCGTCACCGAAGCGCCTCGAGCAGGCGCGTGAGGAAGGCGACGTTCCCCGCTCGCGGGAAGTGGCGACGTTTACCGTGCTGATGGCGGCCGGCGCCGGCCTGTGGATGACCGGCGACGGGCTGATACGGCAACTCCATTCCGCCCTGGTGTCCGGCTTGACGCTGAACCAGGAGCAAATCTTTGATGCCGACATCCTGATCAACCGCATCCTGGTCGACGTGGTGCGGGTGATGCTCGCCTGCCTGCCGCTGGGCGTTGCGGTGATGGTGGTCGCGCTGGCCTCGCCGCTGCTGGTGGGCGGCTGGCTGTTCAGCGGCAAGGCGATCGCCCCCAACTTCAACAAACTCAATCCCGCCAATGGCCTCGGCAATATGTTTTCGTCCAACTCGCTGGTCGAGCTGTTCAAGGCGGTGGCCAAGGCGCTGGTGGTCGGCCTGGTGGCCTGGCTGGTGGTCATGAAGCAGAAGGATGCCGTGATCGGTCTGGCGGTCGAGCCGCTCAAGCTGGGCGTGGCGCACACGCTCAACATGCTGGGCAGCAGCTTCCTGTTCATCGTCGGCGCGCTCGGTTTCATCGCCGCCATCGACGGCCCCTACCAGATGTGGCACTACGCGAACAAGCTGAAGATGACCCGCCAGGAGCTGATCCAGGAATCCAAGGAATCGGACGGCAATCCGCAGATCAAGGCCAAGATCCGCCAGCTGCAACGCGAGATGGCCAAGCGCCGCATGATGGCCGACGTGCCGACCGCCGATGTGGTCGTCACCAACCCGACCCACTACGCGGTGGCGCTGAAGTACAGCGACGGCATGCGCGGCGCGCCGAAGGTGGTGGCCAAGGGCACCGACGAAGTGGCGGCCAGGATCCGCGAGATCGCCCGCGAGAACAAGGTGGCGCTGCTGGAAGCGCCCGCGCTGGCGCGCGCGCTGCACAAGCACACCGAGATTGGCGACGAGATTCCGGAGGCGCTGTACTCGGCCGTGGCCGAAGTGCTGGCCTATGTGTTCCAGCTGCGCTTGTTCAGCAAGGGCAATGGCAACCGTCCCGATGTGCCGAAGACGCTCGATGTGCCGCCTGAGCTCGATCCGCTCAACCCCGCATCGCAAAAGAAGAAACCTGACTTGAACAACGGAGCACCCGCATGAACGCCTTGAGCAACCTGAAACTGCCGCCATGGCTGCAAGGTATCGCCAACAGCCGCAACAAGAGCAGCCTGGCCGCGCCTATCCTGATCATCATGCTGCTGGCGATGATGGTGCTGCCGCTGCCGGCCTTTGTGCTCGACATCTTCTTCAGCTTCAATATCGCGCTGGCGGTGATCGTGCTGCTGACCAGCCTGTACACGGTCAAGCCGCTGGACTTCATGGCCTTCCCGACCATCCTGCTGGTGTCGACCATGCTGCGCCTGTCGCTGAACGTGGCGTCGACCCGCGTGGTGCTGACCGAGGGCCACACCGGCGCCGACGCGGCCGGCAAGGTGATCGAAGCGTTCGGCCACTTCCTGATCGGCGGTAACTACACGGTCGGTATCGTGGTGTTCATTATTTTGACGATCATTAACTTCACCGTGGTGACCAAGGGTGCGGGCCGTATCGCCGAGGTGGGCGCGCGTTTCGCCCTGGATGCGATGCCGGGCAAGCAGATGGCGATCGACGCCGACCTCAACGCCGGCCTGATCGGCGAGGCCGAGGCCCGCAAGCGCCGCAGCGAAGTGGCGCAGGAAGCGGAATTCTACGGCGCCATGGACGGCGCCAGCAAATACGTGCGCGGCGATGCCGTGGCCGGCATTCTGGTGACGGTGATCAACGTGGTCGGCGGCCTGCTGGTCGGCCTGCTGCAGCACGACCTGACCTTCGCCGACGCGCTCAAGAACTACACGCTGCTGGCCATCGGTGACGGCCTGGTGGCGCAGATCCCGTCGCTGGTGATTTCCACCGCGGCCGGTATCGTGGTGTCGCGCGTGGCCAGCGAACAGGACATCGGCACCCAGGTGGTGGGGCAGTTGTTCGCCAAGCCGCAGGTGCTGTACATCACCGCCGCCATCATCGGCGGCATGGGCCTGATCCCCGGCATGCCGAACCTGGTGTTCCTGCTGCTGGCCGGCGTGCTGGCGGGCTCGGCTTACCTGATGACGCGCAAGGCCGAAGCCGGCAAGACCGCCGAAGTGGCGGCGGCGGAAGCGGCCGCCTCGCCGGCCGCCGCGCCGGAGCAGGAAGAGGCCAGCTGGCAGGACATCATGCCGGTCGATACGCTGGGCCTGGAAGTGGGCTACCGCCTGATTCCGCTGGTGGACAAGACCCAGGGCGGCGAGCTGCTCAAGCGTATCAAGGGCATCCGCAAGAAGTTCGCGCAGGAGGTCGGTTTCCTGGCGCCGCCGGTGCACATCCGCGACAACCTGGAATTGAAACCGTCGGCCTATCGCATCACGCTCAAGGGCGTGGAGGTGGGCACGGGCGAGGCCTTCAACGGCCAGTTCCTGGCGATCAATCCCGGCATGGCCAGCGGCACCTTGCCGGGCCTGGTGACGACCGATCCGGCCTTCGGCCTGCCGGCCACGTGGATCGACGCCAATCTGCGCGACCAGGCGCAGGGCATGGGCTACACGGTGGTCGACGCCGGCACGGTGGTGGCGACGCATTTGAACCACCTGATCACGACGCATGCGTCCGAGTTGCTGGGCCGCGCCGAGGTGCAGGCGCTGCTCGACCATCTGGGCAAGGATGCGCCCAAGCTGGTGGAAGACCTGGTGCCGAAGATGGTGTCGCTGTCGACCTTGCAGAAGGTGCTGCAGAACCTGCTGGTGGAAGGCGTGCACATCCGCGACATGCGTTCCATCATCGAGACGCTGGCCGAGCACGCCGTGCATACGCAGGATCCGAGCGACCTGACGGCGCTGGTGCGCATTTCGCTGGGCCGCGCCATCGTGCAGCAGCTGTTCCCCGGCGCCAGCGAGTTGTCGGTGATGACGCTGGACAATCGCCTGGAGCGCTTGCTGATGCAGGCGCTGGCGGCCAGCGGCCCGGACGGTGCGGGCATCGAGCCGGGGCTGGCGGACACCATCGCGCAGCAGGCGCAGCAGGCGGCGCAGCAGCAGGAGGCGCTGGGCCTGACGCCGGTGCTGCTGGTTCCTGGTCCGCTGCGGGCCTTGCTGTCGCGCTTCCTGCGCCGCGCCTTGCCGCAGCTGAAGGTGCTGTCGCATGCCGAGATCCCGGAGACCAAGACCATCCGCGTGACGGCGCTGGTGGGCCAGCAGCCGGCATAAGTTTGCGCGGATCGCGCATGCAGCCATGCGGGCGGCCTAGACTGTCCGCATGGATGACGACGACTTCGATACGCCGTGGAAGGAGGTGGTCATGTGCCACTTCCCGGAATTCATGGCTTTCTACTTCCCCCTTGCGCATGCCGCGATCGACTGGTCGCGGCCGCATGCTTTTCTCGATCAGGAGTTCGGCGCGCTGGCGCGCGATGCGGAACTGGGCAAGCGCGTGCTCGACAAACTGGTCAGCGTGTATTTGCATGACGGCCGTGAGCAATGGGTGCTGGTGCATCTGGAGGTGCAGGGCTGGCGTGATGCGCGGTTCGCTGAGCGCATGTTTGTCTACAATTATCGTGTCTACGATCGCTATCGGCGACCTGTCGCCAGCCTGGCGTTGCTGACGGACGATGGCAGGCGCTGGCGGCCTTCGTCGTTTGCTTATCGTCTGCTTGGTTGCAGGATGGGGATTGAGTTCCCGGTCGTTAAACTGCTGGACTATGCCGATCGCCTTGATGAACTACGGCAGCACGAGAATCCCTTTGCGCTGGTGACAATGGCGCATTTGCAGGCGCGGCAGACCAAAGGCAACGCCCATCGGCGCCGCATCGCCAAGTGGAAGCTCACCAAGCTACTGTATCAGCGTGATTGGGACAGGCAGCGTATCATCAACTTGTACCGGGTGATCGACTGGATCATGCGCTTGCCGACGGGGCTTGAGGTACGTTTACGATCTGGCATGTTGGAAATAGAAAGGAGGAGGGCCATGGTCTACTTGTCTTCTATTGAACGTATTGGAATGGAAATTGGCCGGAAAGAAGGCTTGAAATTAGGCCTTCAAGAGGGGCGGCAGGTAGGGCTGCAGGAGGGCCGGCAGGAGGGTAGGCAAGAGGGCCGGCAAGAGGGTAGGCAAGAGGGTAGGCAAGAGGGGTGGGCTGAAGGGCTTACCGCGTTGCTTGTTCAGCGCTTTGGCCCGCTGGATGCGCACGTATTGTCGCGCATCGCCGAAGCCGATGTGCCGCAGCTGTCCGCCTGGGCGCGGAACTTTGTCGACGCCACCTCGCTGGACGAGGTTTTTCGCAATCGCTAAGCCGCCTCGGCCGCAGTGGGAAATGCGGCCCATTTCTACCCCTGTTCGTCGGATCGTTTCCAGAGTGCATCGTCAATAATGGCACTGTCAGAGTCAAGGCGTCTCATCCGGAAGACGCGCTGCTCGACTTAGATTCCTGAGAGCCGGCCATGAACGTCAAAAAATTTACCGCACCGACATCCCGCGAGGCACTGCGCAAAGTGCGCGAATCGCTCGGCCCCGATGCCGTGATCCTGTCCAACCGCCAGGCCGATGGCGGCGTTGAAATCCTCGCGCTGGCCAACGACGATGCCGCTTCGCTGGCCATGCCTGCGCCGCATTCGCCGATGGCCGATCCGGCGCCGTCGCTCGACCTGACCTCCGCCGCGCCGCAAGCCCGCGCCGATCAGCGTCTGGAGCCACGCATGGAATCGCGCATGGAACCGCGTTTCGAAACCAACTACCCAACCCCGGCCCCGGCCGCTCTGCCTGCGCAACCGGTGCGCCGCGTGGTCGCTTCCGCCGCGTCGTTCGCCAGCGCCACCAAGGCCGCTGCCGCAGCGCCGGCGCCTGCCACGCTGGACGTCGACCAGATCGCCGCCATGGTCAGCGCCGCCGTCGCCAGCGCCAAGCAGAACGCCGCCGCCGAAATGCAGAACATGATGGGCGAAATCCGCGCCATGCGCGGCATGATGGAAACCCAGCTGGCCGAAATCTCCTGGGGCACGACGCAAGCGCGCGAGCCGCAGAAAGCCGCCGTGCTGCGCGAGATGCTGGCGGCCGGTTTCTCGGCCAGCCTGGCGCGCTACCTGATCGAAAAACTGCCGGCCAACCGCGACGCCGCCGACAGCATGCGCTGGATCAAGAACGTGCTGACCCGCAACCTGCAAACCATGGCCAACGAAGACGCGCTGATCGAGCAGGGCGGCGTGTTCGCGCTGGTCGGTCCGACCGGCGTCGGCAAGACCACCAGCACCGCCAAGCTGGCCGCGCGCTGCGTGATGCGCCACGGCCCGGACAAGCTGGCCCTGATCACCACCGACGCCTACCGTATCGGCGCCCACGAGCAGCTGCGCATCTACGGCAAGATCCTCGGCGTGATGGTGCACTCGGTCAAGGACGAGGCCGACCTGCGCATCGCCCTCAAAGAATTGAAGAACAAGCACACCGTGCTGATCGACACCGTCGGCGTCAGCCAGCGCGACCAGATGGTGACGGAACAGGTCTCGATGCTGCAAGGCGCGGGCTCGGACGTCAAGCGCCTGCTGTGCCTGAACGCCACGGCCACCCAGGAAACCCTGAACGAAGTGGTGCGCGCCTACCAGGGCAGCGGCCTGGCCGGCTGCATCATGACCAAGCTGGACGAGGCCGCCGCGATCGGCAATGTGCTCGACGTGGTGATCCGCCAGAAGCTCAACCTGTTCTACGTCTCGAACGGCCAGCGCGTGCCGGAAGACCTGCACCTGGCCGATCCGGCCTACCTGATCGACCGCGCTTTCAAGTTGAAACGCGATGTCGTCAACACCCAATACCTGGACGCCGAACTGCCTCTGCTGATGAGCAACGGCCAGAACGAGCAAGCAATGCGCGAGGTGCACCTTGGCTAATTTCGATTTCGACCAGGCGGAGGGACTGCGCCGCATGCTGGCGGGGCCGCAGCCCCGCATCGTCACCTTCCTGTCGGCCACGCCGCAGGACGACAAGGGCGCCATGCTGGTCAACCTGGGCGCCTCGCTGGCCCGCGCCGGCAATGACGTGCTGCTGGTCGACGCCTGCGCCAGCGCCCACGGCGTGGCTACGCGCCTCGGTGTGGACGGCGGCGCCAGCCTGCTCAACGTGGCGCGCCAGGAGTGCGCGCTGAACCAGGTGATCCACCAGGTGCCGCAAGGCTTTGCTGTGGCGTCGATGACACGCGGCCTGCCGCGCAGCGGCCCGGACGAGACCCGCCGCCTGGCCAAGGCCTTCGATGTGCTGGCCAAGCAGACCGGCATCGTCATCGTCGACGGCGAGTTCGACGGCGTGGCCTTCCCGGTGCCGGTCATGGCCAGCTCGGAAATCGTGGTGCAGGTGTCGAATAGCGCTACCTCGATCAAGGCCGCTTACAGTATGATCAAGCGCCTGAACCAGGAGCTGGGACGGCGCCCGTTCGGAATTCTCGTCACCGGGGCTTCCGAATCGGAAGCAAAGGTGGTATACGATAATATGGCACAGGCAGCAAGCCGATACCTGGCGGTGAACCTCGTTTCGATGGGATCGGTGCCGGCGGATGAGTACCTGCAACGCGCGGCACGCTTGGGGCGTGCGGTGGTCGATGCGTTTCCGCTGGCCGGGGCTTCGGTCGCGTTTCGTCAACTGGCGGGGCGCTTCGCGCTGGCCGGCTCGCCATCTTTCCGTTAAGGGAGCATCAATATTTTAGCGCTTAATCAATAATAAACAGGCTATGTACACGGTCAAAGGGAAAGCGGACAAGGATTCTTTGCTGACGGAGCATATGCCGTTGGTCAAGCGCTTGGCCCATCACATGAAGGCGAAACTGCCGCCCAGCGTCGAAGTCGACGATCTGGTGCAAGCCGGGATGATCGGCCTGCTCGACGCCATCAGCCGTTACGAGGAAACCCACGGCGCCCAGTTCGAAACCTATGCCGTGCTGCGCATCCGCGGCGCGATGCTGGACGAGCTGCGCAACAGCGACTGGCTGCCGCGCTCGATGCGCCAGAACATGCGCAAGATCGAAACCGCCATGAGCACCCTGCAGCAGCGTCTGGGCCATCCGCCGACCGAGTCGGAAGTGGCCAAGATGCTCAAGCTGTCGCTGGCCGACTATCAGGAAATGCTGTCCGAAGGCGGCGGCCACCAGCTGGTGTACTACGAGGATTTTCACGACGACGACGGCAACGACAGCTTCCTCGACCGCTATGCGGCCGACGACGACGCCGACCCGCTGCGCTCGCTGCTGGACGGCGACTTCCGCCAGGCCGTGATCGACGCCATCGACGCCTTGCCGCCGCGCGAGAAGATTCTGATGGGGCTGTACTACGAAGAGGAGCTCAACTTGAAAGAAATCGGCGCCGTGATGGGCGTATCGGAATCGCGCGTATCGCAGTTGCATACGCAGGCCGTGGCGCGTCTGCGCGCCTCACTTCGGGAGCGGTCTTGGACTGGGCCAGCGTAGCCGGGGTGCTGCTGGCGCTGGCCGGCATCGTCATCGGCCAGACGCTGGAAGGCGGCAAGCTGTCCTCGCTGCTGCAGCCGGCCGCGTTCGCGATCGTGGTGGTCGGCACCTTCGGCGCCGTCATGCTGCAGACCCGCTTCCGGACTTTTGTGCGCGGCCTGCGCATGCTGCGGCTGGTGTTCGCGCCGCCGGCCGACAGCCGCGCCGTGCTGGCGCGCGACATCAACGCCTGGAACCTGGCGGCGCGGCGCGACGGCCTGCTGTCGCTGGAGCGCTACATGCTGGCGTCCAAGGACAAGTTCAACACCAAGGGCCTGCGCCTGATCGTCGACGGCATCAACCCGGACAAGCTGCGCCAGATCCTCGACACCGAAATCACCGCCTTCGAAACCGAGGAGCGGCAGGCGGTGCGCATCTGGGAATCGGCGGCCGGCTATTCGCCCACCATCGGCATCCTGGGCGCGGTGCTGGGCCTGATCCACGTGATGGAAAACCTCACCGACCCGAGCAAGCTCGGCTCCGGCATCGCCGTGGCCTTCGTCTCGACCATCTACGGCGTCGGCCTGGCCAACCTGTTCTTCTACCCGATCGCCAACAAGCTCAAGGCCATCGTCACCCAGGCCGTGCACCAGCAGGAAATCGCCGCCGCCGTGTTCTACGACATCGCCACCGGCGACCACACGCGCGTCATCGACGAGCGCATCGCCACGCTGATGCGGGAGCACTGACGTGCAGAACCGGCGCGCGCGCAGGAAGTTCGACGACGAAGCGGAGAACCACGAGCGCTGGTTGATCTCCTACGCCGACTTCATCACGCTGCTGTTCGCCTTCTTCGTCGTCATGTACGCGATTTCGGTGGTCAATATCGGCCAGTACAAGGTGCTGTCGGTGGCGCTGGGCGACGCCTTCGGCGGCGCCGGCTCGGCCAAGCCCATCAATACCGAAGTGCCCAATCTGCCGATCCCCAATCCCAACCTGAAGCGCCATGCCGAACTGCTGCGCAAGGAAAAGACCCAGATGACCAAGCTGGCGCAGGACTTGTTGTCCACGCTGGCGCCGCTGGTCAAGGAGGGCAAGGTGCGGGTGACGCAGAACAGCCGCGGCGTCAGCGTCGAGATCAATGCCTCGGTGCTGTTCGATCCGGGCGAGGCGCGCCTGACCAATGAATCGACCGAGGCGCTGCGCGCCGTCGCCAGCCTGCTGAAAAGCGACGACCACAAGGTGCAGGTCGAGGGCCATACCGACAACCAGCCGATCCGCAATACGCTGTTCCCGTCCAACTGGGAATTGTCGGCGGTGCGCGCCAGCAGCGTGGTGCGGCTGTTCATCGACGCCGGCGTGGCGCCGGAGCGGCTGACGGCGGTCGGCTATAGCGCCAACGTACCGGTGGCGTCGAACGACACGCAACTCGGCCGCGCGCGCAACCGCCGCGTGGCGGTGACGATCTTGTCCGGCATTCCGGACGCGGTGACGGAGTTGCCGACGACGCCGCAGCAGCAGTAGGCGGTCGGCGGAATTGAATCAGCCGGCCAAAAAGCCGCGGCTGCGGGGCAGGGAAGTGGACAGGCCGCCAGGGCCGTAGAAGTTGTTCGCAGCCGCCGTTTGCGGCCGCAGCGCTTGCAGCGCGCCCTGCGTGTGGTTCATCTGCTTGTTGATCAGCATGCCGTTGAGGCGGTTCAGTTCCTTGGCCGCGCGCGCGTGCTGCTGCAGCGCTTGCCACAAGGCGGTCGCTTCGGCGGCGTCGGCGCCGCAGGCGGCAGCCCAGGCATCCATGCCGGCTTCCTCGGCCGGGTAGCCGGCCTTGCCCAGGGCGCGGTGGCGCTGGGCCGACAACAGGGTCATCTGCGTGACCAGTGCCGATTTCTTCGTGGTGAGGGCCGTCAGGCCATCGATTTCCGCCGCCACCAGGTATTGCTGCTCCTGCTTCAGGACGCCCAGCAGGGTCGTCATGATCTGTTCTTCTTCGCGCAGGCTGTTCAGCGGGGTAGCGGTTGACATGGTAGACCTATCGTTTGCGAGAGTGCAGCAGATCCTTGACTGTATCGAGCAAGCCATCCGCCACTTTTTCCGAGTTGACCTGGAACTGGCCGTCGGCTATCGCCAGCTTGATGCGTTCGACTTTTTTGGTGTCGAACACCGCGCTGTTGCCGCCGGCCGCACTGGCCGCCAATGCCTGGCCTTGCGGCGACAGGCGCACATTGTCGGACGTTGCAGGCGTCGCCGGGGCTGCCGCCTTGTCTGCGCCGCGCGCAGTCGAGGTGGAAGCCGGGGACGACGACGGCAAGCCGGTCGTGCTCTTCAATGTATCGTTAATTTTCACAGCTCTATCCTTCTCTGGTAGGAGTACGAAACTCCGGGATCTGAGTATGTAACGGCGGCTGCGCCCAAAACTTTAGCGTTGCCGTGCCTCAAGTCCCCTGGCGTTCGATCAAAACGCCACCTCCACCAGCCCGCCAGCCTTGGCGATTCCCGTGATTTGTTGCCCACCGGAAGTTTTTACCTGGACTACCTGGCCGTCGCCGGCCGTGCTCATGGCGCGCGCCTCGGCCGACACGCTGAAGCCGTTGCCGCTGGACACCAGGCGCACCAGTTGTCCGGATTGCACCACCGGCTTGCTGCGCAGCGTATCGAGACGCAGCGGAGTGCCCGGTGGCAATGAAATATTGGCGCTGCGGCCGATCACCTGGCCCATGTCGGTGGCTATGCCTGCCGGCAACATTGTCAGATCGCCCTTCAGCGTCACCAGCTGGCCGGCCTCGATGGCCTGGCCCTGGGCCAGCGGCGCCGCGCTGGCGATGTAGTCGCCGACCACCGTCACCGTGGCTTGAATATATACCGTCCAGGCCGTTGGTGTCGCACAGCGCACGCCGACCGTGGTCTTGCCCCAGGCGCGCGCGCCGGGCATGAAGAAGGCTTGCGGCTCGGCGCAGGCGGCCAGGTTCATGCGCGGATCGACCGCGCCGACCGTCACCGTCACCTGGCCCGGCAGGCCGCCGCTCTGTACTTGCAGGAACTGTTCGACGCTGCGCTTGAGCGCGGCCGGGTCCTGGTAGGCCTGGCGCGGCGCGGCGGCTTGCTGGGCGTGGGCCGCCGGCAGCAGTGCCAGCAGGGCGGCGGTAGTGAGCAATCGTTTCATGGCGTGAGTTTCCCCTTCAATATTGCCATCATAGTCTGGCGGTCTGAACTTGAAGCCTTGAATAGGACCGAAAAGCAGGTGCTTATCGCTCGATGGTGACGACCGGCAACTCCGTATCATCGATCCTGTCATAACAAGTTCGTCCATTGGGAGCTGCCATGGTTGGGAAACTCGACGATTACCTGCGCTTTAACGAAGCCGCGCTGGGCTTGCGCTCACAGCGCCAGAGCGTGCTCGCCTCGAATATTGCCAACGGCGACACCCCGAACTACAAGGCCCGCGACATCGACTTCAGCAGCGCGCTGCAGACGGCGCTGGACAAGGCCAGCCCGAGCGCGGCGGCCAGCCTGAAGACCACCGCCAGCAAGCATTACCCCAACCCTCCGCAAGACGGCGGCACCATGGCGGACGGTACGCCGCTGCTGTACCGCGGCGTGGTGCAGGGCGCGGTCGACGGCAACACGGTCGACATGGACGTCGAGCGCAACCAGTTCGCCGATAACGCCATCCGCTACGAGGCTGGCATCACCGCAATCAACGCCCAGATCAAAAGCATGATGGCGGCGATCCAGGGAGGTAACTAATCATGTCGCTGTTTAATATTTTCAATGTTTCCGGTTCGGCCATGAGCGCGCAGGCGCAGCGCCTGAACGTGGTGGCCTCCAACCTGGCCAATGCCGACAGCGCCACCAGCGCCAGTGGCGAAGCCTACCGCGCGCGCCAGGTGGTGTTCGAGGCGACCACGCCGGCGGCCGGCGGCGCCGCCACCGGCGTGCGCGTCAAGCAGGTGGTGGAAGACCAGTCGCCGATGAAACAGATGTACGACCCCAAGCATCCGATGGCCGATGACAAGGGTTATGTGACCATGCCCAACGTGAATGTGGTCGATGAGATGGTCAATATGCTGTCGGCCTCGCGGTCCTACCAGACCAACGTCGAGACCATGAACGCGGCCAAGACCCTGCTGCTCAAAACCCTGACCATCGGCCAGTAATCTTTAAGAGGCAATCATGACTATTAGCGGAGTGATCGACACGCCCAAGGCGGCCGCGCTCAACACCACCAGCGGCACCGGCAGCGCCACCAGCGCCAGCGGCACCAAGAACGCCAACGACATCGGCGCGGACCAGGACAAGTTCATGAAGCTGCTGGTGACGCAGCTGAAGAACCAGGATCCGCTGAACCCGATGGACAACGCGGCCATGACCAGCCAGCTGGCCCAGCTGTCGACGGTGACGGGCATCAACAAGGTCAACGCCACGCTGGAATCGCTGCGCACCGACCAGGCCAGCGCGCAATCGCTGACGGCCACCAATCTGATCGGCAAGGGCGTGCTGGTGGAGGGCAAGGGCATCGAGCTGTCGAGCAGCACCGACGCGGCCGGCAAGACCACCACCACCAGCGTGTTCGGCATCGACCTGGCCACGGCCGCCGACAGCGTGACCATCTCGATCCAGGACAAGACCGGCGCCACCGTGCGCACCATGAACATGAAGGCGACCGACATCGGCACCTATCCGATCACCTGGGACGGCACCACCGACGCCAAGACCGCCGCGCCGGCCGGCAGCTACACCTTCGCGGTCAAGGCGGTCAGCGGCGGCAAGACGCTGACCGACTCGACGCCGCTGCAACTGGCGGCCGTGGCCAGCGTGTCGACCGGCAGCGGCGGCGTCAAGCTCAACACCTCGCTCGGACAGTTCGCCATGTCCGAAGTCAAAGAAGTTTTGTAACGCACCTCATACCTAGCATAGGGGAATACCATGTTCCAACAAGGACTTAGCGGCCTGAACGCAGCATCCAAATCGCTGGACGTTATCGGCAACAATATCGCCAACGCCAGCACCGTTGGTTTCAAGGGCTCGCAGGCGCAGTTTGCGGACCTGTACGCCAACTCGCTGAACGGCGTGTCGGGCAACAACCCGGGCATCGGTGTGATGACGTCCAAGCTGGCCCAGCAATTCACGCAGGGCAATATCGAGACCAGCAACAACCCGCTGGACATTTCCATCAACGGCGGCGGCTTCTTCCGCGAAGTGGTCAACGGCGCGGTGCAGTACTCGCGCAACGGCCAGTTCCATGAAGACAATACCCACACCCTGGTCAACGCCCAGGGCGCTGTGCTGACCGGCTACCTGTCGAACGCGGCCGGCGTGATCCAGCTGGGCGCGCCGGTGCCGCTGACGCTGGACAAGTCCGACCTGACGCCGGTGCAAACCACCACCGCCAATTTCCAGCTGAACCTGAGCTCGGCCGAGAAGGTGCCGGCCACGATCCCGTTCGACGCCGGCGATCCGACCAGCTACAACAAGCAGACCGTGCTGAACGTGTTCGACAGCCTGGGCACTTCGCACATCATGACGACCTACTACGTCAAGACTGACGCCAATACCTGGGACGTGTACGCGGCGGCCGACAACAAGGAAATCATTTCGGGTAGCGTGGCTGCGGCGATCAACATCGACCCCAACGTGAAGACTGCCCGCACCGCATACAACGACGCAGTGCGCGCGACCCCGCCTGACCCTGCAGCCATCGCCGCAGCCGCTTTCACCTATGCGCAAGCGGCCCACGATTCGATGGCGGCAGCGGCTGTGGTGCCGCCGGCCGCTGCCTCGCCGGCGCAGCTGGCCGCGCTGGATGCCGCGTTCACCGCGCTCGATCCCACTGGCAGCAATTCGATCACCGGCATGACGCCCGATCAGATCAACGCCAAGCTGGCGGCCGCCATCACCGTGCCAGCCGTCAAGGCCGGTACGCTGCTGTTCACCAAGACCGGCGTGCTGGATCCCGAGGCCATGGCCCTGATGCAGCCGACGCCGCAAACGCTGCCGTTCAACATCAGTCTGCCGATCTTCCCGGACACCGGCTCCCAGCAGCCGATGGTGGTGGCCACCACGTTCGACAAGACCACCCAGTACGGCAGCGTCACCAACGACCTGGGCTCGGTGCAGAACGGTTACTCGGCCGGTTCCTGGCAGCGTTATGCGATCGACGCCAACGGCGTGATCCTGGGCCAGTACAGCAACGGCAAGGCGCGTCCGATGGGGCAGATCGCCATGGCCAACTTCGCCAGCGTCGACGGCCTGACCCCGCTGGGCAACAATGCCTGGGCGGAAAGCTCGGCCTCGGGCACGCCGCAGGTCGGCGTACCGAACGCCGGCTCGATGGGCTCGCTGCGCGCCAACTCGGTGGAGGTGTCCAACGTCGACCTGACGGCCGAACTGGTCAACATGATCACCGCGCAGCGCGTCTACCAGGCCAATGCGCAGACCATCAAGACCGAGGATTCGGTGCTGCAAACCCTCGTGAATCTGCGTTAATGCGCTGCGTTAATCGGAGATAGCCATGGACCGCCTGGTTTATACCGCGATGACAGGGGCGCGGCACGTGATGGAGCAGCAGGCCACCGTCGCCAACAACCTGTCCAACGCCACCACCACCGGCTTCCGCGCGCAGCTCGATACGTTTCGGGCGGTGCCGGTGGTGTCGGAGGGCTTGCAGACGCGCGCCTTCGTGGTCGATTCCACGGTGGGCGCCGACATGCGCGCCGGCCCGATCCAGACCACCGGCCGCGCGCTCGACATCGCGGTGCGCGACCAGGGCTGGATCGCGGTGCAGTCGGCCGACGGTTCGGAAGCCTACACCCGCAACGGCAGCCTGAAGATCAGCGAGAACGGCCTGCTGCAAACCACCAGCGGCCAGACGCTGGTGGGCGACGGCGGCCCGATCGCCATCCCGCCGGACACCACGGTGATGGTGGCCGGCGACGGCACGGTCAGCACCATCTCCACCGATTTCAAGCCCGGCCCGGCCAATGTGCTGGGGCGGATCAAGCTGGTCAATCCCGACCCCAAGGGGCTGGTGCGCGGCGACGACGGCCTGTTCCGTCAGCTCAGCGGCACGCCGGCCGAGAACGACCCGGCGGTGCGCGTGGTCGATGGCGCGCTGGAGGGCAGCAATGTCAATCCGGTCGATTCCATGGTCAACATGATCAGTCTGGCAAGGCAGTTCGAAATGCAAATGAGTTTGCTGAAGAACGCCGAGAATAACGCCGCAAAAGCCACCCAGATCCTCGCTTTGAGTTGATGACCCGTCCCGCATAATGATTGCATGGGATGAGTAGCTGTCGCTTTTGGCGGCTCCCATCCAAGCAACGGGAGAAGCATCATGATACGTTCACTGTGGATCGCCAAGACCGGCATGGAAGCGCAACAGACTGCGCTCGATGTCACGTCCAACAACCTGGCCAACGTCAGCACCAACGGCTTCAAGAAATCGCGCGCCGTGTTCGAGGACCTGCTGTACCAGAACATCCGGCAGCCGGGCGGCCAGTCGTCGCAGCAGACCAACCTGCCTTCGGGCATGCAGCTCGGCACCGGCGTGCGGCCGGTGGCGATCGAGCGCGTGCACACCCAGGGCAATCCCCAGTCGACCGGCAACGACAAGGACCTGATGGTCAACGGCAACGGTTTCTTCAATGTGCTGCTGCCCGACGGCACCACCGCCTACACCCGCGACGGCTCCTTCCAGCGCGACAACAACGGCCAGATGGTGACGTCCAGCGGCTTCGTGCTGCAGCCGGCCATCACCATCCCGATCACCGCGCAATCGATCACCGTCGGCCGCGACGGCACCGTCTCGGTCACGCTGCCGGGCCAGGTGGCGCCGCAGCAGATCGGCAGCATCCAGCTGTCGACCTTCATCAACCCGACCGGGCTGGAATCGAAGGGCGAGAACCTGTACGTGGAAACCGGCGCTTCCGGCAACCCGCAAACCAATACCCCGGGCACCAACGGCACCGGCGTCATCCTGCAAGGCTATGTGGAAACCTCGAACGTCAACGTGGTCGAGGAAATGGTCAATATGATCCAGACCCAGCGCGCCTATGAAATCAACTCGAAGGCCATCACGACCTCCGACCAGATGCTGGCCAAGCTGTCGCAGATGTAAGGAGTCGAACATGAAATACGCCATCACCATCGTTGTCGCCGCAGCCGGCCTGAGCGGCTGCATGAGCACGCCGACCTCCATCGTGCAAATGCCGATGTCGGCCCGGCCGCTGACCAGCGAGCGGCTGCAGGCGGCGCCGAGCAACGGCGCCATCTACCAGAACGCCGCCTTCCGTCCTATCTTCGAGGACCGCCGCGCGCGCCACGTGGGCGATGTGCTGACCCTGGTCATCACCGAGAAGACCTCGGCCGTCAAGGCCGGCGCCAGCTCGGGCAACAAGTCCGGCAGCGTCAGCGCCAGCATTCCCGGCCCGCTGCAATCGACCTTCGGCAATCCCCTGTCGGTCAGCAACTCCAGCAAGTTCGCCGACGGCGACAACCAGTCGGCCAGCAACACCTTCACCGGCACCATGGGCGTGACCGTGGTCGAGGTGCTGTCCAACGGCAACCTGATCGTCGCCGGCGAGAAGCAGGTGGCGATGAACAAGGGCGTGGAATTCATCCGCTTCTCCGGCATGATCAATCCCGACAATATCGCCACCGGCAACACCGTGCAGTCGACCGCCGTGGCCGACGCCAAGGTCGAGTACCGCACCAACAGCCAGATCGACCGCGCCGAGATGGCGTCGATGGCGTCGCGCTTCTTCCAAAGCCTGTTACCTTTCTGATGGCCATCATGGACAGCACTCACGACATCAAGCAAGGCACGCGCCGCGTCGCCGGCCTGTGCAAGCTGGCGGCCCTGGCGCTGCTGCTGGCGCTGGGCGCGCTGCTGGTGCAGCCGGCCCGCGCCGAGCGCCTCAAGGACCTGGCCAGCATCGCCGGCGTGCGGCAGAATCAGCTGATCGGCTACGGCCTGGTCGTCGGCCTCGACGGCAGCGGCGACCAGACCACGCAAACCCCGTTCACCGTGCAGAGCGTGGTGTCGATGCTGCAGCAGCTGGGCGTGAACCTGCCGCAGGGCACCTCGCTGCAGCTGAAGAACGTCGCCGCCGTGATGGTGACGGCCTCGCTGCCGCCGTTCGCGCAGCCGGGCCAGACGCTCGACATCACGGTCTCGTCGATGGGCAACGCCAAGAGCCTGCGCGGCGGCACGCTGCTGATGACGCCGCTCAAGGGCGCGGATGGCCAGGTCTACGGCATGGCCCAGGGCAATGTGCTGGTGGGCGGCGTCGGCGTCGCGGCCGGCGGCGCCGGCGGCAGTTCGCTGACCGTCAACCACCTCAGCGTGGGCAAGATTTCCGGCGGCGCCACCGTCGAGCGCGCCGTGGCGTCCAGCCTGGGCGAGGGCAACTTCATCAAACTGGAATTGAACACTGCCGACTTCGCCACCGCCAGCCGTGTGGTCGAAGTGATCAACGATAAATACGGCCCCGGCATCGCCTACGCGCTGGACAGCCGCGTGATCCGCGTGCAGTCGCCCAGCAGCAGCGACCAGCGCGTCAGCTTCATCGGCACCCTGCAGGACATGCAGGTCAATCCGGCCGAGCAGCCGGCCAAGGTCATCATGAACGCCCGCACCGGTTCGGTGGTGATGAACCGCGCCGTCACGCTCGACACCTGCGCCATCTCGCATGGCAACCTGTCGATCTCGGTGACGGCCGATCCGCAGATCAGCCAGCCCAATCCGCTGTCGGGCGGGCGCACCGTGGTCGCGCCGAACCAGCAGGTGGGCATCAAGGCCGACGGCGGCAAGGTGATGATGGTCAAGGGCGGCGCTTCGCTGGCCGAGGTGGTCAAGGCGCTCAACGCCATCGGCGCCACGCCGCAGGATTTGCTGGCCATTTTGCAGGCGATGAAGGCGGCCGGTTCGCTGCGCGCCGAGCTGGAAATCATTTAAGCGGGGCGCATCATGACCAGTCCAAACACCTCCAACGATCTCAGCAGCAAGTTCGCCCTCGACCTCAAGGACATGGGCAGCCTGCGCCAGTCGGCCAAGGCCGGCAGTCCCGAGGCGCTGAAGACGGCCGCCACGCAGTTCGAAGCCATGTTCGTCAACATGATGATGAAGAGCATGCGCGAGGCGACGCCGCAGGACGGCATGATGGACAGCCAGCAGAGCAAGATGTTCACCACCATGCTGGACCAGCAGACCAGCCAGAATATCGCCAAGAAGGGCATCGGCCTGTCGGACATGCTGATACGCCAGCTGTCCAAGACCGCCGACCAGCAGGCGCTGGCGATCGGCAACGAGGCCGGCGACCGCAGCAGCGGCGCCAACGGCGGCAGCTTCGGCGGCCTGGCCAGCCTGATGGACGCCAAGCTGCAGCGCGCCATCGCGGCGGCCGGCGGCGCCGGGGCGGCCGGCGCGGCCGGCTCGGTCGACGACAACAGCGCCGTGCCGGCCACCAGCGTCAACAAGGGCAGCCAGGCGCCGCACGTGCGCAGCTTCCAGGACAAGCTCGGCGCGCACGCCGAGGAAGCCAGCCGCGCCACCGGCATCCCGGCCAAGTTCATGCTGGGCCAGGCGGCGCTGGAGAGCGGCTGGGGCAAGCGCGAGATCAAGGGCCGCGACGGCAGCAACAGCCACAACCTGTTCGGCATCAAGGCCGGCGGCGACTGGAAGGGCAAGGTGGTCGAGGCCACCACCACCGAATACGTCAACGGCAAGGCGCAGACCCGCGTCGAGCGCTTCCGCGCCTACGACAGCTACAGCGACAGCTTCAAGGATTACGCCAAGCTGTTGGCGAGCAATCCGCGCTACGAAAAAGTGCTGGCCAGCGCGGGCGACGCCAGCAGCTTCGCCCAGGGCTTGCAGAAGGCCGGCTACGCCACCGACCCGAATTACGCGAACAAACTCACCAGCATCATCAAGCGCTCGCTGGCCGGTTGAGCGGGCGCGGGTTCAAGTTTGCCGGCGGTTTGCCGTTACCACCTTACGAATAGAGTACAAACATCATGTCCAGTCTTCTCAGCATCGGCAAAAGCGGTTTGTTGGCGGCCCAGGTGGGTCTGTCGACCACCGGCAACAACATCACCAACGCTGGCGTGGCTGGCTACAGCCGCCAGGCGGCGATCCAGTCGGACACCGCGACCCAGGACCAGGGCTTCGGCTTCGTCGGCAGCGGCACCGAGGTCAGCGCCGTGCGCCGCTACTACGACAACTTCCTCGCGGTTCAGCTGCGCAACGCCGAGTCCAGCCAGGCGTCGCTCGACGCCTACACCAAGCAGATCAGCCAGATCGACAACCTGCTGGCCGATCCCAAGGCCGGCCTGTCGCCGGCGCTGCAGGATTTCTTCAACGGCGTGCAGGACGCCACTTCGAACCCGGCTTCGGCGGCGTCGCGCCAGGCCATGCTGTCGACCGCCAACTCGCTGGCGTCGCGCTTCCAGGGGCTGAGCGCGCGGATGACCGAGATCGCCTCCGGCGTCAACGGCCAGATCGGCTCCACCGTCAACGAGATCAATTCCTACGCCAAGGAACTGGCGGCGCTGAACAACACCATCGCCGGCCTGGCCACCGACGGCAAGGCGCCCAATGATTTGCTGGACCACCGCGACCAGCTGCTGACCGAGCTGAACAAGCTGGTCAAGACCACCGTGATCCCGGGCGACAACAACAGTTTGACGGTCGAATTCGGCACGGGGCAGCCGCTGGTGGTGGGCAACACCGCCTTCCAGCTGGCCACGTCCACCTCGCCCACCGACGCCAGCCGCGTCACGGTCGGCTACCAGAGCCCGAGCGGCAGCTTCAGCGCCTTGCCGGACAGCGTGCTGACCGGCGGCCAGATCGGCGGCCTGCTGGAGTTCCGCAACGGCGCCATGGACCGCGCGCAGAACTCGCTGGGCCAGGTGGCGGCCGGGCTGGCCGTCAGCTTCAACGCCCAGCACGTGCTGGGCCAGGACCAGAACGGCGCGCTCGGCACGGCCTTCTTCAATCCGATCAACGCCTATGTCGGCGTCAACAGCCGCAATTCGGCGGCCAGCACGGCCGACGTCACCGCCGTCGTCACCGACGCCGGCAAGCTGACCGCCAGCGACTACAGCGTCGACTACGACGGCACCAATTTCAACGTCACCCGCCTCAGCGACGGCCAGGTCACGCAGATCAATCCCTTCCCGCAGACGGTGCCGCAGACCATCGACGGCGTCGACTACACGATCACCGGCACGCCGGCCACCAAGGACAACTTCCTGGTGCGGCCGACCTACAACGCGGCCCACGACTTCAGCGTCGCCATCACCGACCGCACCAAGATCGCGCTGGCGGCGCCGATCGCCACCGCGGCGCCGAACGCCAACGCCGGCAACGCCAAGATCAGCGCCGGCACCGTCGACAAGAATTACCTGACCCCGGGCAACGCGCTGGCGGCGCCGGTCACGCTGACCTACGACAAGGCCAGCGGCTCGCTGTCGGGCTTCCCGCCGGCCCAGGATGTGACGGTGACGGTCAACGGCGTGGCCACCGTGTATCCGGCCGGCACGCCGACGGTGCCTTACACGGACGGCGCGGCGATCAGCTTCGGCGGCATCAACTTCGCCATCAGCGGCACGCCGGCCGACCTCGACACCTTCACCATCGGCCCCAATGTCAGCGGCGTCGGCGACAGCCGCAACGGCGCCTTGCTGGCCGGCCTGCAAACCAAGAACATCCTGGACAACGGCAACGCCACCTACCAGACCACCTACGCGCAGATGGTCAACTTTGTCGGCAACAAGGCGCGCGAGGCGCAAATCACCGGCTCCGCCGCCGACGCCGCCGTGGACCAGGCCACCAAGCAGAAGGAAAGCGTGTCCGGTGTGAACCTGGATGAGGAAGCGGCAAATCTGTTACGCTACCAGCAGGCCTACCAGGCCAGCGGTAAAGTCATGCAGGTGGCCAGCACGCTGTTCGATGTTTTGCTCAATATTAGGTAATTATCATGACCATGCGCATCAGTTCCAAGACGATCTACGACGTCGGCGTAGGGCAGATCAGCACGCTGCAGAGCGCGCTCGCCCGTACCCAGTCGCAGTTGTCGACCGGCCGCAAGAACCTGACCGCCGCCGACGATCCCATCGCCACCGCGCGCGCGCTGGAAGTGACGCAGTCGCAATCGATCAACACCCAGCTGGTCACCAACCGCGCCAATGCCAAGGGCACGCTGTCGCTGGAGACGGTGGCGCTGGCCAGCTCGACCGCCATCCTGCAGGACATCAAGACGCTGACCGTCAACGCCGGCAACGGCGGCTTCACGCAGAAGGACCGCGAGTCGCTGGCGACCGAGCTGGAAGGCCGGCTGGCCGACCTGCTGGGCCAGGCCAACACGGCCGACGGCGCCGGCGGCTACGTGTTCTCCGGCTACAAGTCGACCACCTTGCCCTTCACCCAGACCGCCAACGGCGCCGCCTACCAGGGCGACCAGGGCCAGCGCGAGCTGCAGGTGGGCTCGACCCGCAAGCTGCCGATCAGCGATTCCGGCGCGTCCGTGTTTGAAAACAATGCGACCGGCAACGGCACCTTCGTCACCGGCGCCGACCCCGCCAACTATGCGCGCGGCGGCAGCGGCATCATCAGCCCCGGCTCGGTCAAGGATGCGACCCAGCTGACCGGCCACAAGTACCAGATCGATTTCCAGGTGGTGCCGGCCACGCCGGGCACGCCCAAGGCGACGACCTACACCGTCACCGACCTGACCTTGAACCAGCCGGTGCCGCCGGCGCCGGTGCCGGCCGTGCCGCAGCCGTATGTGAGCGGGCAGAACATCACCTTCGACGGCGTGCAGTTCGACGTCAAGGGCGACCCGGCCGACCTGGACAATTTCACCGTGCAGCCCAGCACCAAGCAATCGGTCTTCACCACCGTGAGCGACCTGATCGCCGCCTTGCGCGCGCCCGGCGACGGCGCGGCGGGGCAGGCCAGCCTGAACAACAAGCTGAACCAGGCGCAGATGAATATCGACAGCGCCACCGACAATCTGCTGTCGATCCAGTCGGAAGTGGGGTCGCGCCTGAAGGAGCTCGATTACCTGGACAGTTCCGGCGACGACCTGAACCTCCAGTACGCGACCACCTTGTCGGACTTGCAGGAGGTCGACACGGTGAAGGCGATATCGCTGTTCACGCAGCAGCAGACCACGCTGGACGCGGCGCAGAAATCGTTCAAGAGCCTGGCCGGGCTGTCGCTGTTCAACTACATCACCTGAGCACCGCGGCGCCGCGCCGCCTACGCAAAAAAAAAGCCCCTGAGCGCATCGCGCCAGGGGCTTTTTAACGTGGGGTCAAGTCTGACATCTGGACACGGCCTCAAGCGTAGCGGCTGGCTAGCGTTGAGCTCGTGTCCGAATGTCAGACTTGACCCCCAGGGTGTGACCCCCGGGCTTATTTCGCTGCCAGGATGCCGCCGGCAGCGTGCTGCTTGCGCAGCCAGTCGTCGTCGTGGACGGCGGCGCTGCCGCTCAGGCCGGTGGTGGCGGCGTAGTGCTGCAACTGCTCGGCCAGCGCGGCGACGTGGCCGGCCAGGCCGGCGTCGGCTGGCGCCGGCGTCAGCTGTCCGCCGCTGTTGCCGGCCGGCGCCGCGTTGGCTTGCTGGCCGTAGCTGTTGATGGCCTGCGTCAGCGCGCTCGCCTGCGCCGCCCGGCTGGCCAGGAACCAGACGTCGGCCATCTGGCTGACCGTGCCGTCGCTGCTGGTGTAGCTGGAGCGCAAACCGATCCAGTTGTTGTTGTCCAGCTCGCTCACCTTGCTGGCCGCCACCGTCAGGCTGGCGACGCCCAGCGACGCCAGCGTCTTCAGCTCGTCGCCCTGGCTGACGCCGTCCGCGTTGGCGTCGACCCACACCCGCAAGTCGCCGAATTGACCATCCTTGCCGTCGACCACGCCGTCGTGGTTGCTGTCCATGTCGGCCAGCGCGGCGAAGCCGTCCCTGGCCTTGCCGCCGCCGCTGTTGGTGGCGGTGCCGAACAGCTCGCTGCCGTCGTTGATCAGGCCGTCGTGGTTGCGGTCCAGCGCGAGCAAGCCGTCGCCCTTGCCGACCCAGCCGACGTTGAGGCGTTCGCCATCGGCATAGATGTCGAAGCGGACGCCGGCGTCGATGCCCAGCGTGCGGATGCCATTGCCGTCCAGGTCGAGGATCAGCGGACTGCCGATCGGCAGCGCCGTCAGTTGTTCCTGCGTCAGCGCAGCATGCTGGTCGGCGGTCAGCGCGCACACCTGGGTGGCCGCCAGCGCCGAGATTTCAGCCACGGTCAGGGCGGCGATCTGCTCCAGCGTCAGCGCCTTGATCTGGGTGGCCTTGAGCGAACGGATCTGCGCCGTCGAGAACGCCGCCACCTGCAGCGCCGAGAACTTGGCGATGGTGGCGCCGCTCAGGCTGGACAGTTGCGCGGTCTTCAGCGCGACGATGTCGTTGCCGTCGAAGGCCTGGATCTGGTCGGAGTTCAGCGCGTTCAGCGCCACCACCGACAGCGCCGCCACCAGCGTCGGATCGAGCGACGAAATCTGGGTGGTGGTCAGGCCCAGCGACTGGGTCGAACCGAGTCCGGCGATCTGGGCGGTGCGCAAGCTGTTGATCATGTCGGCCGCGACGCCGGCGATCTGGTCGGAGCTGAAACCGCCGATCTGCGCCGCCGTGAACGGGCTCAGCGTGCCGAGCGCGGCCAACTGGTCTGTGCTCAGGCCGCGGATCTGCGGCACCGCCAGCGAGGCCAGCGCGCGGGTCGACAGCGAGGCGAACTGGGCGCCGGTGAGCGCGGCGATCTGGTTGGTCTTCAGCGTCTGCAGCTGGGCCGTGGTCAGCGCGGCCACCGCGTCGACATTGAGCGCGACGATCTGGTCGGTGCCCAGGATGGTCATGTTCAGGCCGCGCGCCTGCTGGGTGCTCAGCGAACCGAGCTGGTCGGTGGTCAGCAGCGAGAATTGCTTGAGCGTCAGCGCGGCGATCTGCGCCGAGCGCAGCGTGGCGAAGTGGTCGACATCGATGCCGCCCAGCTGGTCCGAAGTCAGCGCCGCCACCTGACCGGCGTTCAGCACGCCCAGCGTGCTCAGCTGGTTGATCTGCTGGGTGCTCAGGGCGGTGATGTCGCTCGGGCTCAGCGTGGAGATCTGCTGGGTCGCCAGGCTGGCGATCTGGCCCAGCGTCAGCGCCGAGAACTGGGCCTTGGTCAGCGAGTTCAGCTGCGCGCTGGTGAACGCCGGGATGTCGTCCAGCTCGATCACCTGGATCTGGTCGGTGCTCAGCCCGGCCAGCGCGGCCACGCTCAGCGCGCGCACTTGCGCGGTGGTCAGGCCGACCAGCTGGTCGGTGGTGAAGGCTTGCAGCTGGTTCTTGGTCAGCGCGGCGATCTGCGCGGTGCGCAGCGTCACCATGTGGTCGCCGTTGAGGGCGACCAGCTGGTCCGTGGAGAGCGAGCTCACTTGCAGCGTGGTCAGGCCGGCCAGCGTGGCCAGGCCGTTCAGCTGGTCGGTGGTCAGCGCCTTGGCCTGGGCGCCGGTCAGCGCCGCCACCTCGGCCGTGGTCAGCACGCCGAACTGGTCGACGGTGAGCAGCGAAATCTGCAGCGTGCTCAGCGAGGCGATCTGGCTGGTCTTCAAGCCCGACAGGTCTTCCACCTCGATGGCGGCGATCTGGTCGCTGTACAGGCCGCGCAGCGCCGAGGTGCTCAGGGCGCGCCATTGCGCCACCGACAGCTGCTGGATCTGGTGGGTGGTGAAGGCGCCCACCTGGCGGCTGCTCAGCGCGCCGATCTGGGCCGTGGTCAGCGCGCCCAGCTGGTCGTCGTTGAGCGCCTGGATGCGGTCGGTGGTCAGCGTCGACACCTGGGTGGTGTTCAGCGAGCCCAGCGAACCGAGCAGCAGGAACTGGTCCGGCGTCAGATAGCTGATCTGGGTGGTCGTCAGCGCGGCGACCTGGGCCGTGGTGAGGCTGGTCAACTGGTTGGTCGTCATGCTGACCAGCTCGTCGGACGTGAGCGCGCGGATCTGGTGGCTGCGCAGCGCGGCCAGGTCGCCCAGCTCGATGGCGACGAACTGGTCGGTGCTGAGCGCGGCGATGGCGCGGGTCGACAGCGCGCGGAACTGCACGTCCGTCAGCGCGGCGATCTGGTCGACGCTCAGCGCCCGCACCTGGTTGGCGCTCAGGCCGCTGACGGCGTTGGTCGACAGGAAGCCGATCTGCACCGTATTGATGGCGGCCACCTGCGCCGTGGTCAGCGCCTGCAGCTGCACCGAGCGCAGCGCGGCGATGTCGGCCAGCTCGATCGCGGCCACCTGGTCGGTGCTGAGCGCGGCCAGCGACCGGGTGGCCATGGCCAGCATGTCGGCGGTGGTCAGCGCGACGATCTGGTCGGTGGTCAGGTAGCCGACCTGGGTGTTGCTCAGCGCGGCGATCTGGGCGGTGCGCAGCGAGGCGATCTGGTCCGGCAACAGCGAACTCAGCTGGTCGGACGTCAGCGCGTGGATCTGGGCCGTGGTCATGCCGCGGATATTGCTCAGGTTGACCAGCTGGTCGGTGCTCAGCGCCGCGATCTGGCTGGCCTTCAGGGCCGCCACTTCCTGCGAGGTGAGCAGGCTGACCTGGTCGCTGGTCAGCGCCTGCAGCTGGGCGCTGTTGAGCGCCTGCAGTTGCGCGCTCTTCATCGACGGGATGTCGACGGCGTCGATGAACGGGATCTGGGCGGCGCTCAGGCCGGCCAGCGCGGCGGTGCTGAGCGCGCCGACCTGGGCGCCGCTCAGTTCGGTCAACTGGTCGCTGCTCAGCACCGACACCTGCAGCGAGGTCAGGGCGCCGATCTGGCGCGTGCTCAGCAGGTCGATGTCCAGCAGCGACAGCGCGACGATGCGGGTGGTCGACATGGCGGCGATCTGCAGCGTCGAGTAGTCGGCCAGGTTGCCCAGCGCGCTGGCCTGGGCATTGCTCAGCACCGACAACTGGGTTTGCGAGAAGGCGGCGATGTCGGCGCTGCTCAGCGCGTGCAACTGGTCGGTCAGCAGGGCTTGCATCTGCTGGGTGGTCAGCGAGCGCAGCTGGGCGGTGGTCATGGCGGCCAGGTCCAGCGCCTCGATCGCTTCGATCTGGTCGGTGCTCATCGCCGCCAGCAGCGTGGTGTTGATGGCGCGGATCTGCGCGGTCGACAGCGCGATGATCTGGTCGGTGTTGATGCCCTGCACCTGGCGGCTGGACAGCGCGGCCAGTTGTTTGGTGCTCAGCGTGACGAAGCGCTGCGCCGTCAGCGCGTTGAGCTGGTCGGTGCTCAGCGCGCTGATCTGCAGGGTGGTCAGCGCGGCCAGGTTGGCCAGCGCGGCGATCTGGTCGCTGGTCAGGTAGCTCAGCTGACGGGTGGTCAGGGCGGCGATTTCGCTGCTGATCAGGGTGCCGTACTGGGTCAGCGACAGCGCGCCCAGCTGGTCGCTGGTCAGCGCCATCAGCTGGTTGGTCTTGAGCGCGGCCAGGTCGGGGCCGCTCAGTTCCAGGATCTGGTCGGTGGTCAGCGCGGCGATCGCGGCGGCCGACAGCGCCCGCACCTGGGCCGTGCTCAGCACCGGAATCTGCAGGCTGGTGAAGTACTGGATCTGGGTGGTGCTGAAGGCGGCGATCTGCGAGGTCTTCAGCGCGGCCACCTGGGCCGGCGTCAGCGCGATGATCTGGTCGCTCGACAGGCCGCTGATCTGGCGCGTGTTGAGGCCGGCCAGGCTGCCCAGCGCGGCGAACTGGTCGGTGGTCAGCACGCCCAGCTGGCGCGTGGTCAGGGCGGAGATTTCCTGCGAGGTGAAGGCGCTCAGCTGGGCCAGCGTCAGCGACGACACCTGGCTGGTGCTCAGCGCGGCCACCTGGCTGGTGCGCAGCGCGGCGATGTCGACCAGCTCGATGGAGGAGAACTGGGCCGTGGTCAGCGCGTTCAGCGCGTTGGCGCTCAGGCCGCGGATCTGCGCCGTTTCCAGCGCGATGATCTGGTCGCTGGTCAGCGCCTGC
This sequence comes from Duganella sp. HH101, assembly GCF_001758795.1. NCBI lineage: Bacteria > Pseudomonadati > Pseudomonadota > Betaproteobacteria > Burkholderiales > Oxalobacteraceae > Duganella > Duganella sp. HH101. Next base: position 367,761 of record NZ_LRON01000005.1, read on the forward strand.
AACTGGTCGCTGCCCAGCGCGTTGAGCTGGACGGTCTTGAAGGTGGCGATCTGGGCCAGGCCGAGGCTGTCGATCTGGGCGGTGGTCAGCGCGGCGACCTGGTTGCTGGTCAGCGGCGCCAGCGAGGCCAGGCTGTCGACCTGGGCCAGCGACAGCGCGGCCACCTGGTCGGTGGTCAGGCTGGCCAGCGTGCGGGTGCTCAGCGCGGCGAACTGGTTGGAGGTCAGCGCGGCCAGCTGGTCGCTGGTCAGCGCGCGGATCTGGCCGGTGCCCAGCGCGGCCACGTCCACCACTTCGATGGCGGCGATCTGCTCGGTCGACAGCGCGGCCAGGGTGGCGGCGTTCAGGCTGCGCACCTGGGCCGTGCTCAGCGCGACGATTTCATCGGTGGTCAGCGCGCCCACCTGCAAGGTGGTCAGGCCGGCGATCTGGCGGGTGGTCAGCGTGGCGATCTTGGCCAGCGCCAGGCTGGCGATCTGCGCCGTGGTCATGGCGGCGATCTGCCGGCTGGTCAGCGGCGCCAGCGTGGCGAAGCTGGCGATCTGGTCGGTCGACAGGCCGGCGATCTGCTGGGTGGTCAGGTTGGCGATGTCCTGGGTGCTCAGCGCGGCGAACTGGGCCGGCGTGAGCTCGCTCAGCTGGAGCGTGGTCAGCGCGGTGATCTGGCGGGTCGACAGCGCCCGCACGTCGGCCAGCTCGATGGCCGGCACCTGGTCGGACGTGAGCGCGCCGAGCTGGTCGCTGGTGAGGGCGCGGAACTGGCCGGTGGTCAGCGCGACGATTTCATCGGTGGTCAAGGCGCCGATCTGGTCGGTGGTCAGCGAGGCGATCTGGCGCGTGGTCAGGCCGGCCAGGATGGCCAGCGGCAGCGAGGCGATCTGGGCGGTGGTGAGCGCGGCGATGGCGGCGGTCGAGAAACTGGCCAGCGAGCTCAGCGCGCCCAGCTGGTCGCTGGTCAGCGCAGCCTTCTGGTCGCTGGTCAGCGCGGCGATTTCCTGCGTGGTCAGCGCGGTGATCTGGACGGTGCTCAGCGCGACGATCTGGTCGGTGCTGAGGTTGACCAGCTGTTTGGTGCTCAGCGACGCCAGCTCGGCGTTGCTCAGCGCGGCGATCTGGCCGGTGGTCAGCGCCGCCATATTGGCGGCGGCGATGCCGCGCAGCTGGGCCGTGCCCATGCCGCGGATCTGGTCGGTGGTCAGCGCCACCAACTGGTCGGTGCTGAGGGCGCCGATCTGGCGCGAGCTGAGCGCGCGCAGGTCGGGCAGGTTCAGCGAGGCCAGCTGGTCGGTGCTGAAGCCGGACAATTGTCTGGTGGTCAGCGCGCTCAAGGTGGCGAGGGCGTCGATCTGGTCGCTGGTCAGGCCGGCGATCTGGGTCAGCGTCAGGGCGGCGATTTCGCCGGTGGTCAGCACCCGCAGCTGCTGGGTGCTCAGCGCGGCCAGCTGGGCGGTGGTCAGCGCCGCGACCTGGCGCGTGCTCAGGGAAATCAGGTCGGCGTTGCGCAGCGCGGCGATGCGGTCCAGGCCGAGCGCGGCGATGGCGTCGGTGCTGAGCGCGCGCACCTGCGCGGTCGACATGGCCAGGATCTGGTCGCTGCTGATCGCGGCGGCCTGGTCGGTGTTGAAGGCGGCCAGCTGGTTGGTCTGCAGCGTCGCGAAGTCGGCGGTCGTCATCTGCGCGATCTGGTCGGTGGTCAGGCCGGCGATCTGCCTGGTCACGAGCGGGCCCAGCGTCGACAGCGCGACGATCTGGTCGCTGGTCAGCACCGCCACCTGGTCCGAGGTCAGCGCGCGGATTTCGGCGGTGGTGAAGGCGGCCAGCTGGGCGGTGGTCAGGGCCGTCACTTGCAGCGTGCTCAGCTGGGCGATCTGGGCGGTGCGCAGCGCGCGGATGTCGCGCGTTTCGATGGCGGCGATGGCGTCGGTCGACAGCGAGGCCATGGCGCTGGCGCTCAGCGCCACCAGTTGCGCGGTGTTCAGGCCGACGATCTGGTCGGAGGTCAGCGCCTGCAGCTGGTCGCTGGTGAAGCCGGTGAACTGGCGGGTGGTCAGGCTGCTCAGGTCGGCGGTGGTCAGGTTGCCGATCTGGAGCGTGGTCAGCGCGCGGATCTGGCGCGTGGTCAGCGCGGTCAGGAAACGCAGCGCGTCGATCTGGTCGGTGCTCAGGGCCTGGATCTGGTCGGTGCCCAGGGCGGCGATTTCGCCCGAGGTCAGCGCGACGATCTGGTCCGTGCTCAGCACCATGATCTGGTCGGTGCCCAGCTTGTTGATCTGCTGCGTGGCGAGGCCGGCGATGTCGCGGGTTTCGATCACCGACACCTGCAGGGTCGTGAGCGCGGCGATGGCGGCCGAGTTCAGGCCGCGGAACTGGCCGGCGCTCAGCGCGACGATCTGGTCGGTGGTCAGCGCCTGGATCTGGTCCGAGCTCAGCGCCCGCAGCTGGCTGGTGGCCAGGGTCGCCAGGTTGTGCGTGGACAGCGAACTCATCTGCGCCGTGGTGAAGGAGCTGATCTGGCGGCTCGACAGGCCCACCAGCGTCGACAGCGCGTTCAGCTGGTCGGTGGTCAGCACGCTGATCTGGTCGGTGCTGAGGGCGCCGATGGCGCTGCTGGTCAGTGCGGCGAACTGGTCGGTCAGCAACACCACCAGCTGGTCGGTCGACAGGCGGGCGATCTGCGCCGAGCGCAGCGCGGCGATGTCGCGCGTCTCGATCAGGCCGATCTGGGTGCTGGTCAGGGCGTTGAGCATGGCGCTGCTCAGGTTGCTGTACTGGGCCGCCGTCATCTCGATGATCTGGTCGCTGCTGAGCGCCTGCACCTGGTCGACGGTCAGCGCCGCCAGTTGCACGCTGCTGAGGGTGGTGACGGACTTGCTGCTCAGCGCCACCACCTGGTCGGTGGTCAGCGCCTGGATTTGCAGCGTGGTCAGCGGCACGATGGATTTCAGCGCGGCGATCTGGTCGGTGGTCAGCGCGGCCAGCTGGTCGGGCAGCAGGGCCGCTTCGGCGGCGCTGCTCAGCGCGGCGATCTGGATGGAGGTCAGCGCCACCAGCTGGTCGCTGGCGAGCGCGCGGATCTGGCCGGTGGTGAAGACGGCGAAGTCGCGCGTCTCGATGGCTTGCACCTGGTCGGACGTCAGCGCGCCGACGGTGGCGGTGGTCAGCGCGGCGACCTGGCCGGTCGACAGCGCGGCGATCTGGTCGGTGTTCAGGGCTTGCACCTGGCCGGCGGTCAGCGCCGCCAGCTGGGCGCTGCTGAGCAGGGTCACGGTGCGCGTGGTCAGCGAGGTCAGCTGGTCGGTGCTCAGCGCGCCGATCTGGGCCGAATTCAGCGCCGCCAGCGAGCTCAGCGCGTTGAACTGGTCGGTGCTCAGCACCGGCAGCTGGTCGGTGGTCAGGGCGGCGATTTCATGGCTGCGCAGCGCGTGCATCTGGTCGGTGCCCAGGCCGCCCAGTTGCACGGCGCTGAGCACGGCGATCTGGGCGCTGTTCATGCCGATCAGGTCGCGGGTTTCCAGCGCGGCGATCTGGTCGCTGCCGAGGTTGGCCACGGTGGCGGTGGCCAGGGCGCCCACTTGCAGCGAGCTCAGGCCGGCGATCTGGTCGGTGGTGACGGCGGCCAGCTGGCCGGCCGTCAGCGCGTTGAGCTGGCTGGTGGTCAGCACGCCCAGCATGGCGGTCGCCAGCGAGACGATCTGGTCGGTGGTCAGCGCTTGCACGGCGCCGGTGTTGATGGCGCGCAGCTGCTGCGTGGCCAGCGAGCCGAGCTGGCCAGTGACCAGGCTGGCGACCTGGTCGGAGCCCAGCATGTTCAGCTGGGCGGTGGAGAGGGCGCGCAGGTCGACCGTCTCGAGCGCGCCGATCTGGTCCGAGTTCAGCACATTGAGCTGGCGGCTGCCCAGGGCCTGCATTTCGCGGGTGCTCAGCGCGACCAGCTGGTCGGTGCTGAGGGCGGCCATCAGGCCGGTGTTCAGGGCGCCGACCTGCAGCTGGGTCAGGGCGGGCACGTTGGCCGTGCTCAGGCCGGCCAGGGCGTCCGTGGTCAGGTAGTTCAGTTGCAGCGTGGTGATGGCGCGCACCTGGGAGGAACTCATCACGCCGAGCTGGTCGGAGCTGAGCGCTTGCATGTCCTCGGTCGTGAACAGGCCGATCTGCGCAGTCGTGAGACTGACGATCTGGTCGGTTGTGAAATCTATAACGATCGAAGTCATTGCATTGTTCTCCCGGGGAGCTTCCATGATACGCGCATAATTGCCTCATGGAAACCAAAAAACACGGCTGGGCTATTGAATTTCGCTATGGTCGCGGCCCCGGAGGTCTAAGCGGCAAGTTTGCCGGTTTGACCGCTACGGGACGCTGCGACCACGTGCGCGGCATCAGCCGCGCGCGCTCCAAGCCATCCAAAAACAGGTTTTGCACGGGCGTCGCCAAGTACGGGAGTGTCATGGCGATGACCAGCAAACCTACACCTAAGGTGATCGGAAACCCGATCCCAAACAAATTCAGTTGCGGCGCCGCGCGTGTCAGGATGCCCAGCGCGACGTTGGTAATCAGTAAAGCCGCCACGATGGGCAGCGACAGCTGCACACCGGTGCTGAATATCCTGCCGCCCCAGTCGGCCAGCTGCTTGAAACCGCCGCCATAGACCGGCGAGGCCGACACCGGCAGCGTGTAAAAACTCTCCACCAGCGCCGACAGCAGCACCAGGTGGGCGTTCACGGCCAGGAAGGCCATGGTCGCCACCAGCGCCAGGAACTGGCTGATCGCCGACGAGCGGCCCTGGGTGTTGGGGTCGAAAAACGTCGCGAACCCCAGGCCCATGGTCAAACTGGAGATTTCTCCCGCCATCTCCACCGCCGCGAACACGATGCGGATGCTGAAACCCATGGCCAGGCCGATCAGCATTTCCTGCACCAGGATCAGCAGCCCGGCCAGCGACATCGGGTCCGTGCCCGGCAGCACCGGCACGGCCGGCGCCACGATCATCGCCAGCAGCACGCCCAGGCTGATCTTGACGCTGGCGGGCACGCTGGAGTTGCCGAACAGCGGAGACGCCGCCAGCAAACCCAGGATGCGCGTCAACGGCCACAGCAAACCGGCGATCCATAGATTGATATCGGCAGTGGAGAACGAAATCATGAGGCTTGTTACCTATTTCTTTCCACTGGGCATCAACAAACCCATTTTAAGTCAACTTCTTGCTTAATCGGAAAATGTTACATATTGACAAAGTATCTACCCGACCAGGCCGGGAATGCCGCCGAATACCTCGCGCATGTAGTCGAGCATGACCGACAGCATCCACGGGCCGGCCACCACCAGCGCCACGAAGATGCCGACCAGCTTGGGGATGAAGGACAGCGTCGCTTCATTGATCTGGGTGGCGGCCTGGAAGATGCTGACCACCAGGCCGATGATCAGCGCCACCAGCAGCATCGGCGCGGCGATCATCAGGGTCACTTCCATGGCGTGGCGGCCCATGGTCATCACGCTTTCGGGTGTCATGGCCGTCTCCTAGTAAAAACTCTGGGCCAGCGAACCGAGCAGCAGTTGCCAGCCGTCCACCAGCACGAACAGCATCAGCTTGAACGGCAGCGAGATCACGGCCGGCGACATCATCATCATCCCCATCGACATCAGTACAGAGGCGACCACCATGTCGATAATCAGAAATGGAATGAAGATGGCGAAGCCGATCTGGAACGCGGTTTTCAGCTCGCTGGTGACGAAGGCCGGCACCAGGATGCGCAGCGGCACGTCTTCCGGCCCTTGCAGCGCGGGGCTGCGCGACAATTTGACGAACAGGGCCAGGTCGGCCTGCCGGGTTTGCTTCATCATGAAAGTTTTTAACGGCGCGACACCCTTGTCCATGGCCGCGCTCATGTTGATCTTGTTTTCCTGCAGCGGCAGATAGGCTTCGGTGTAGATCTTGTCGAAGGTCGGGCCCATGACGAACAGCGTCAGGAACAGCGCCAGCCCGACCATCACCTGGTTGGGCGGGGCCGACTGCGTGCCCAGCGCCTGGCGCAGCAGCGACAGCACGATGATGATGCGGGTGAAACTGGTCATCAGCAACAGCGCGGCCGGGATGAAGGTCAGCGCCGTCATCAGCAGCATGGTCTGGATCGGCAGCGTGTAGCTGGTGCCGCCGCCCGGCGCCGGCGCGGCGTTGAAGGCCGGGATGCCGATGCTGGAGTCGGCGCCGGCCGCGAGCGGCAGCGCCAGCGCGGCCAGCATCAACAGGGATTTGACGACGGTGGAAGGGGGGATGCCGGCCTGCTTATTTGCCATTGCGCTTGTCGATCGTTTGTTTGAACCATTCGGCGAAGTTGGCCGTCGGCAGCGTAGCCGAGGCGGCAGCTTCGCTGCTCTGCTGGCGCGGCATGGTGGCCAGCGCGTTCATGCGGCCCGGCGAGGCGCCGACCACGATCCATTGTTCGCCCACTTCGACCACCAGGATGCGCTCGCGCGCGCCGACGTTCAGCGCGCCGACCAGCTTGACGTTGCTGTTGCCGCCGGACAGGCCCTTCGGGCCGAAGCGCTTCAGGAACCAGGCCAGGCCGACCAGCAGGGCCAGCACGAACATCAGCGCGAAGGTGGTTTGCAGCAAGCCGCCGCCGGCCGAGGCCGCCGATGGCTGCGGCGTGGGGATGGTCATCGCCAGCGGGCCGGCGGGGGCGGCCGGCGCCGCCGCAAGCATCATCGACACACCCCAAAGAATTCGCATCGCCCATCCCAATCAAAACCATAAAATTATCATATAAATAACTGCGGCGCTGCACAATAGAAATGCTTTGACCTATACAGCGAGGGGCAACTGCTGTATAGTGTTGCCTGTGCGCTGCAATGAGCGCGCTGCAACAAAAGCAGCGCCGATTGTTCAGCCAGGTATTACTAGCAGCTTCGCAAGCCTTAGCGCATCACCCTGATGTCGCTATTAAAGCCCTCCCGCCTTTGGTGTCGCACCTGACACCGTCCCGGCGCAAAGCTTTTGTGCCGAAATTTCTTTCGATTTTGATTGAGTCATTTCGTTTTGGTAGGCGTAGCTATTTCGCGTTCGGCTTTTGCACGAACGCCGGTTTTTTACGAAAGAACAGCATGACATTTGAAGCACTTGGTCTCAACACGTCCATCATTAAAGCCCTGACCGACGCCGGCTACACCGCGCCGACTCCAGTACAGCAGCAGGCCATCCCTGCCGCTATCGCAGGCAAGGACTTGTTGGTTTCCTCGCAAACCGGTTCCGGCAAGACTGCAGCGTTCATGCTGCCGTCGCTGCACCGTTTGTCCGAGATCGACCCGGCAGCCGCCGGCAAGACTCCAAATCAAGAAATGCAAGCCGCCCGTGCCCGTGGCGAGCGCCCACGTTTCAAAGCTGCACAGCCAAAAATGCTGGTGTTGACCCCAACCCGCGAACTGGCCCTGCAAGTCACCACCAATACCGACAAGTACAGCGTCAACCTGCGCCGCATCAAGGCCGTGTCGATCCTGGGCGGTATGCCATATCCAAAACAGATGCAACTGCTGGCCAAGAATCCTGAGATTCTGGTGGCAACCCCAGGCCGTCTGATCGACCACATGGAATCGGGCAAGATCGACTTCTCGCAACTGGAAATCCTGGTGCTGGACGAAGCCGACCGCATGCTGGACATGGGCTTCATCGACGACATCGAGAAGATCGTCGACGCAACCCCGTCGACCCGCCAGACCATGCTGTTCTCGGCCACGCTGGACGGCGTGGTTGGCAACATGGCCCGCCGCATCACCAAAGATCCGCAGATCATCCAGATCGTCAGCGCCGCCAACAAGCATGAGAACATCACCCAGCGCGTGCACTTCGTCGACGACCTGTCGCACAAGAACCGCCTGCTGGACCACCTGTTGCGCGACGACTCGCTGGACCAGGCCGTGGTCTTCACCGCCACCAAGCGTGACGCCGACACCATCGCCGACCGTCTGAACATCGCCGGTTTCTCGGCTGCCGCACTGCATGGCGACATGCACCAGGGCGCCCGTAACCGTACGCTGGACAGCCTGCGTCGCGGCCAGGTCAAGATCCTGATCGCCACCGACGTCGCCGCTCGCGGTATCGACGTTCCGACCATCACCCACGTGTTTAACTACGACCTGCCGAAGTTCCCAGAAGACTACGTGCACCGCATCGGCCGTACCGGCCGTGCCGGCCGCAACGGTCTGGCGATCTCGCTGGTGAACCACGCTGAAGGCATGAACGTCAAGCGCATCGAGCGCTTCACCAAGCAGCTGATTCCGGTCAACGTCATCGAAGGCTACGAGCCTAAGAAGACCGCGTCGGCATCGCGTTCGTCGCCACGTCCAGGCGGCTGGAAGCCAGGCGACAACCGCGGCGGCGCCAAGCCATCGGGCCAGCGCACGTTCAGCAAGCCAGGCGCACCGCGCAAGGAAGGCAGCACCGGCGGCGGCTACAAAGGCAGCAACCCACGCAGCACCGACGGCGCACGCCGCAGCTACGGCGACCGTTAATCGGTAGCCAGCTGAACTAAAAAGCCCCCGCCGGCCTGGACGCGATCAAGATCGCGACCAGTGCCGGCGGGGGCTTTTTGCGTTGGGTGCGAGGGGTCTCAGGGACGTATGAATAAAGCACGGTTCAGGTCAAAATCCAGCCCCCCTTACGCCGGATCTCGTCGTGCATGGCGTCCGGTGCCAGGTCAAGCTCTCCTGGCCAAGTAACGACACCATTTCATTCCTCCGTGGAGAAATAAGCTTGCTTATTTCCTGGCCGTGATCCGAAGGATGCGGCGGAAGGTCGGACACTCCAGATGGTTGGCCGCCTTGCACACCGCCGCGTGACGCAAGCCGTCGCGCATGGAGGCCAGCTTTTTGATCGTGCGGTCCAGCTCATCCGCCTTCGCCACCAACAACTGGCGATCAATCCGCAAGTCGCCATCAGGCCCGAACATGCCGCCAATCTCGTCCAGCGAGAAACCGGACGCGCGCCCCAAGGCAATCAACGCCAGCTTCTCCAGCACGCCATCATCGAACAGCCGCCGCAGACCTCGCCTGCCGACCGACACGATCAGTCCTTTTTCTTCATAATATCGCAGCGCAGACGCCGGCATGCCGGAGATCCGGGCCACTTCCGCTATGTCCATGCTCGCCATCGCTTGACCTCAAGTTGACTTGAAGTGGCACAGTAGCACCTTCCCTACTCCCCAACAAGCGAAAGGCCCCATCATGAACTCACAACAAAACGCCATGTGGCAAGGCGCGGCCGGCCACACCTGGGTCGCGACACAAAACCTGCTCGACCGCATGTACCAGCCCTTCGAAGACCTGCTGGTGCAATCGCTGCCCGCCAACGCGCGCCGCCTGCTGGACGTGGGCTGCGGCACCGGCGCCACCACGCTGGCCGCCGCTCGCCAACTGGGCCCGGACGGCCACTGCACCGGCATCGATATTTCCGGCCCCATGCTGGCCTCCGCCCGCGAACGCGCCGCACACAGCCGCTCCTCCGCCGCCTTCATCCAGGACGACGCGCAACGCCACGCCTTCGAACCGGCCAGCTACGACGCCATCATCTCGCGCTTCGGCGTGATGTTCTTCGACGATCCAGTCGCCGCCTTCCGCAATCTGCGGCTGGCCGCGCGCGACGGCGCCACGCTGCGCATGATCGCCTGGCGCAGCCCGGAAGAAAATCCCTTCATGACCGCCGCCGAGCGCAGCGCGGCGCACCTGCTGCCCCAGCTGCCGCCCCGCGTGCCGAACGAACCCGGCCAGTTCGGCTTCGCCGACCGCCACCGCGTGCAGGCAATACTGGAACAGGCCGGCTGGCGCGACATCGATATCCAGCCGCTCGACGTCGCGTGCAACTTCCCAGAAACGGAGCTGGAGCGCTACGCCACCCAGATGGGCCCGGTCGGCAGGCTGCTGCAGACGGCCGACGAGCACACGCGCCGGCAAGTCGGCATCGCCGCCCGCGCCGGCTTCGCGCCCTACATCGACAACGGCCAAGTACGCTACACTGCCGCCTGCTGGAACATCGGCGCTCGCGCTTAAATTAAACCGAACAATTCAGCATCCACTGCACGCCGAATTGATCGGTCAGCTTGCCGTAGTAATCGCCCCAAGGCTGCATGGCCAGCGGCGTCGTCACCTTGCCATCCTGGGCCAGGCGCGCGAACAGCTGCTCGGTCTGCTGCCTGTCGTTCATCTGCAGAATATGCGACGAGCCGCGCATGGGTTCGGCATCGTCGTTGTCCGAGGCAAAGAACAACACGCCCGGTCCCTCGAACTTCGCGTGCATGATGCGGCCGCGCATGGCTTCGTTGTGGACCGGCATGCCGTCCACGCCATAGCGCAACACATCGGTGATCTGGCCCAGCCCGCAGCGCGCATAAAACGCCAGCGCCGGTTCGCACATCGTCGTAAAGAAAAGATAGTTGGAAAGCTGCATGGCCTTGTCCCGGTTGGAGTATGGTGACGTTTTACACCAGCTTATCAATTGTATAAATAATTATTTCTGCAAGTTGCCACAATATAAGCAGCCGTGAGTCGTCTACCAAGCAATGACACCACCGAACTCAACCACCGAGCAGGACATCGCAGCAACCGTACTGCGGGAACGCTCGCGCCTCGGGCATTTCATCCGCAGCCGCGTCCGCGATCCGACCGATGCGGACGACATCCTGCAGGACGTCTTCTACGAGTTCGTCCAGGCCTACCGCCTGCCGGAGCCGATCGAACAAGTCAGCGCCTGGCTGTTCCGGGTCGCGCGCAATCGCATCATCGACCGCTTCCGCAAGAAGAAAGAGGTGCGGCTCGACGACATGACCGACGACGACGGCGAGGACTGCCGCCTCGACCTGCTGCTGCCCTCGGCCGACGGCAGCCCGGAAGACGCCTACGCCCGCTCCGTGCTGCTGGAAGAACTGCAAACGGCGCTGGAAGAATTGCCGGCCAGTCAGCGCGAGGTGTTCGTCGCGCACGAACTGGACGGCGTCAGCTTCAAGGAAATGGCCGCGCAAAGCGGCACCTCGGTCAACACCTTATTGGCGCGCAAACGCTACGCGGTGCTGTACCTGCGCACGCGGCTGCAAACCCTGTACGACAACGAATGATGTTAGAAAGGAGAATCTGAAATGAAAAAGAAACTGCTGTTCCTGCCCCTGGTCCTCGCCGGAGTCGCCCTGCTCGGATGGGTCGTGATGCTGTTGTGGAACTGGGTCATGCCCGGCCTGTTCGCCGGCAGCCTGCAAATCGACTACTGGCGCGCGCTGGGCTTGCTGGTACTATGCCGCATCCTGTTCGGCGGCTTCCACGGACGCCACGGCCACCGCCACGGCGGCCGCGAACGCTGGCAGCGCTGGCAGGCGATGACGCCTGAAGAGCGGGCCCAGTTTCACAAAGACCGACACGGCTTCTGCCGGCCCAACAAAGAACCAAAAGACCTATGACCAAACCCGTACCGACGCCGTTTAGCGGCTACCAAAAAGCTGTGGTGGCGATGCTGGCCTTCCTGCAATTCGCCGTCATCCTGGACTTCATGCTGATGTCGCCGCTCGGCGCGGTCATCATGCCGGCGCTGAACATCGGCCCCAAGCAGTTCGGCCTGGTGGTGTCGGCCTACGCCTTCAGCGCCGGCGCTTCCGGCCTGCTGACCGCCGGTTTCGCCGACCGCTTCGACCGCAAGAAGCTGCTGCTGTTCTTCTACACCGGCTTCATCCTGGGCACGCTGTGGTGCGGCCTGGCGCAGAGCTTTGAATCGCTGCTGGCCGCGCGCATCGTCACCGGCCTGTTCGGCGGTGTCATCGGCTCGGTCGTGCTGGCCATCGCCACCGACCTGTTCGCAGCGCAGCAGCGCGGCCGCGTCATGGGCTTGATCCAGACCGCGTTCGCCGCCAGCCAGGTGCTGGGCATCCCGGCCGGCATCTACCTGTCGAGCAAGTGGAACTGGCACATCCCCTTCGTCGCCATGGCGGCGTTCGGCCTGGCCGGCGGCCTGCTGGTGGCGTGGAAACTGCAGCCGGTCAACAGCCACCTGGGCAAGCCGCAGGAGCACAGCGCCTGGATGCACCTGTTCCACACCGTGACCGAGCGCCGCTACCTGCTGGCCTTCGCCACCACCGCCCTGCTGACCACCGGCGGCTTCATGCTGATGCCGTTCGGCAGCGCCTACGTGGTCAACAACCTGGGCATAGCCCTGCAACACCTGCCGACGGTCTACCTCGTCACGGGCCTGTGCACCATCTTCGTCGGCCCCATGGTCGGCAAGGCGGCCGATGCGCTGGGCAAGTTCCGCGTCTTCCTGTTCGGCACCGCGCTGACCATCACCATGGTGCTGGTCTACACCCACCTGGGTCCGACGTCGCTGGTGGTGCTCATCATCGTCAATACGGTGATGTTCATCGGGATCTTCTCGCGCATGATCCCGTTCCAGGCCATGATGGCCTCGGTGCCGGCGCAGACCCAGCGCGGCTCGTTCAACGCCATCAGCGCGTCGATCCAGCAGCTGTCGGGCGGCCTGGCGTCGGTGCTGGCCGGCCACATCGTCACGCAAAGCGCGACCGGCCGCTTGCAGAACTTCGACGTGGTGGGCTATGTCGTGGTCGGCACCTCGCTGGTCGGCCTGGCGCTGCTGTGGCGCCTCAACCGCAACACCCTGGCCGCACCGGCGCAGCAAGCCGCTGCCTGAGTCACGCCCGGTTCCATCCCCTGCGCAACGGCGCCCGCCGTTGCGCATCCCCACCTTCCTCCTGCGCCCGATGCGGCGGCGCCATCGTAGCAAAATGCTTCCAGTAATTAAGAAAATCCAATATAGTTGCCACACAGAACTATTTTGAGCATATAATTGCTTCACAACATGATATTCAACCCACTTATTCGAAAGGGAAACAGCGCATGAACGCCAGGAATATGGACGCAGCCTGCTTACGCGCACTGCGCCGCCGCGGACACTCGGACGCCAGCATCACCGCCATGAGTCCGGAGGAAGCTTTTTGTGAATACTGCGCCTATCACGGCATCATGAATCTGCTACCGGCAACCCTGCAGATGTTGGACAGGCTGCGCGGCGAACCGCAGCCGCAATGAACGCCGGTTCGCGGTGATGCGTTCGCTTGCAAGGCCTGTCGCCAACGGGCCTTACAAGCCGCCTTCCCTGCGCAGCAGCGCCAGCAAGCGCTGCCACCCCTCTAACAGCAGACTCCGGCGTTCGCCCGGCAAGCGCGCCACCCCGGCCATTTCACGCGATGGCGCCGCCTCGCTGTCGCAGTCGTCCAGGCGCACGCGGAACAGCGCCGCCAGCGGCACCAATCCCCGCTCACGCGCCTCGACCGCCAGCGGGCCGCCATGGACCGACGCCAGCAAGGGCTGATCCAGCAGCGGCAAATTCAAATCGTCTATCGCCCCCACCCGGCATGACACCACGCGATGCAGGCCGCCGTCGGCCACAAAGCGCGCCGTGACGCCGCTTTTCAGCGTGCCCAGCTGCGCCTCGCCGACAAAGGCTTCGCCCCGCGCACCACGCGGTCCCAGCACGTCAAGCAGGTGCTCGCCTTCCGCGATCACCGTGCCGGCGCGCAGCGCCTCGCCCAGCTCCGCCACGCGGCCGGCAAACGGCGCCTGCAGGGTCAGCCTGGCCTGCTGGCGGCGCAGGCTGTCCACCTGCTCCTGCGCGGCCAGCCACTGCTGCTGCAAGACCGCGCCCTGCTGCTGCAGATCGCTGTGGAAAGCCTGCTGCTGCGCCATCCAGCCCAACTGGCGCTCGCGCGCCTCGGCCTGCGCCAGCTGCATCGACAACACGGGCGAGCGCAGCCGGGCCAGCACCTGGCCGGCCTGCACCTGCTGGCCGTCGCGCACCCACACCGCGTCCACCTCGGCCACCGCCGGCGCATACAAGCCCTGCGACTGGCGCGCGCCCAGCACGGCGGGCGCCGCCAC